>DATBGU010000271.1:0-18340 GCA_036557825.1 Gemmataceae bacterium | reverse complement strand
GAAGAGGAAGAAGCGCGACAAGCATTGGCCGTCTTCGATCCGGTGTGGCAATTACTGACGCCGCTGGAGCAAGGCCGACTGGTGGCCTTGCTGGTGCAGCAGGTCAACTACGACGGGGCCACGGGCAACGTGGCGATCACCTTCCATCCCACCAGCATCCGCGCCCTGGCCGATGAACTGGCTCAGAAACAACAGGAGTTGAGCGCATGAGCATTCCGTTGACGGTCGAGTGCAAAATCGAGTTTCGCCGGTTGGCCAAGGGCCGCAAGCAGATGCAAGACGCTCCGGCGGTGCCGCGTCCGGTGGTGCCGCCGGGCCGCGTGCCGCGCGTGTCGCGCTGGATGGCCTTGGCCATCCGTTTCGAGCAACTGCTGCGCGAAGGGAATGTCGCAAGCTATGCCGAGTTGGCCCGCCTGGGCCACGTCACACACGCTCGGATCAGTCAGATCATGAACTTGCTTCACCTGGCCCCGGACATTCAGGAGGCGATCCTCTTCCTGCCGCGGACTGAACGAGGACGCGATCCGATGATCCTGCATGACCTACAGCCGATCGCTGCCGAACTCGACTGGCAACGGCAACGCGAACGCTACAACGAACTGCGGGGAAAGTAGGTCGCCGCAGGGAAAAAATCTGAGGAATGATTATCTCGACATTCGGAGGCGAGCTATGCATACTGGCGTACACTAATGACAATCGCCTTCCGGAGAAGGAGGTCGGGCCATGGGCCATACCCTTCTGGGAATCCTCCCACGCACCCGCTCTTGGCAACAAGTCGTTGCCCTCATCGAACACGGCGCGGGCGCCCCCCAAGTAGCTAATGCCTCCATACGAGCAGCCGAGACAGGACTACGCAAGATCGGCAAGGATGTCGGCGCTGTCGAAACGGTCTGGCTCCTCACTCAGTTACCCTTTGCTGCCAGGGCCGAAGATTTTGAAGCGGCCCTGGCTGACTGCGGGCTCCACGTCTCAGCCAACCCCGGACTCCTCGAATTAGCCGCCGCCTTCACCGCCTCCGTCGATACCCGGTTGCACAACAACCGCGGACGCACGGACCTAGGCGAGATGGCCCAGATGGCCGCCGTCGAAACGCTGATTGGTCTCCTCGGCGACCGCACCGAACAGTTCTTTGCGGTCACCCCGGAGGAAGTCCGCCGAGAACTGGCCAAGCTCTACACCGTCAAGCAGTTCAGCCTGTTCGCCACCTCCTTCTTCGCCCGCTTCATCTATAAGACACTGGACTACTATCTCAGCCGTGTGCTGCCGTTGCACGTGGGCGAGGGGCGACGATTCGCCACCCTGGAGGGGTTGGCGCAGTTCACTGACGCGCTGGAGTTGCACTGCCGCGAGGCCGCCCGCTATGTGCAGGACTTCACCGGCGATTGGCTCTCGGCAACGGTGCGGGAGGAAGGTCGCGTCACGCGGGAGGACGCCCGCGACCTGGCGCACGGAGCCGTCTCCAAGCTCATCAAGGAGTTGAAGAAGGGCACCGGATTGCCTCAAGACGACGACGGAGGAGGCCCGCATGACCGTTGAGGCCACCATCCTCTGCGAGGAAGTCGCCGGCCGCGGCCTGCCGGATTCGGGGCCGAACAACATCCGTCTGCGGCGGTTCGGCCCCGCCCCCAACGTGTTCCTGTGCGTCGAAGATCTGCGGCGGGCGACATGGTCCGCTGTCCCCGATGTCTTCCTCGACCTTCTCGACATAGCGGCGTATGTCTACGCGGCGGATCAGGCCGTCAAGCGTGGCGGCTCTACGGGGGAGGCCTGGGGTGAGGACTGGAGGCGTGTGCTGCACTTCGGCGTGCCAGTACGGATGCCGGAAGTCTGGCGCAGCCGTGATATCCGCGACGCGCTTCTCGCGGTGCTGAGTTTCCTGTCCGAGGACGAGTACCATTTCGAGTTCCACCCTGCAAAGAGCCGCGATCGATTCGAGGGGTACGGTCTCTTCAAGGAGGGGCGCCTCGACGGAGGCGTTGAGGAGATCACGCTGTTCTCCGGCGGACTCGACTCTCTCGCCGGGGCGGCTTACGAATGCCTGATCGGTCGCCGGAAGGTGGCGTTGCTGAACCACCGCTCCAACCCCAAGGCGGAGCCGGTACTCCGGGCCTTGATGCGCGGGCTGACCCGGCAGGCCAGCGGCGCGGCACCGAAATTGATTCAGGTGCGCGTCCACAAGGATGAGCGACTGACCCGCGAAAACACGCAGCGAACGAGGTCTTTCCTGTACGCGGCGTTGGGCGCGGCGACGGCGGCGGCGTTAGAACTGAACCGCGTGCGCTTCTACGAGAACGGCGTGGTGAGCTTGAACCTGCCTTACTGCACGCAGGTCGTAGGCGCCCGCGCCTCGCGCACGACACACCCCCGCGTGCTCGCGGGGCTGACCCGGCTATTCACCACGCTGGCAAAACGTCCGTTCACGGTCGAGAACCCTTTCCGGGACCGGACCAAGGCCGACGTGGTGCGCCTGCTCGCCGAGGCGGGTTGCCATGAGTTGATTCGGCATACCCGCAGTTGCGCCCACCCGCGGGCGGCCAGTAACAGCAAGCCCCACTGCGGCGTCTGCTCGCAGTGCCTGGACCGGCGCCTGGCCGTGCTGGAAGCGGGACAGCAGGCTTACGACCCAGCCGAGGATTACCGGTTGGACCTTCTGCGCGGGGACGTACCCCAGGGTCTGGACCAGGTGATGGTGGCCGTCTACGCGGAGACGGCGCGGCGGGTCGCACGCATGTCGCCGAGCCGCTTTTTCCGCAGCTACGGGGAACTCAGCCGCCTGTCCGATCTTACCGGTGCGGCTCCCTCCGACGCAGCTCACGAAGCGTTTCGGCTCTACCAAAAGCACGCCCAGGGTGTGGGGCTTGTATTCAAACAGGTTCTCGCCGAGCAAGCCGGCTCGGCCTTCTGGGGAGGAGGGCAGGCGGGCTGGCTCCTGCGCATGGTGGCTGGCGAGGCCGGCGAAAGCGCATCGTCAGAACAGGCCACATCGCCTGACCTCGCCGAGAATGTTTTCCGTCGGTGCGGGAAGGTATGGCAAGTTCGTTATGCCGGCCGTCACACGTTCGTGCTGTTGCCCAGCGTCGGCGCCGCCTATCTGCATGTGCTCTTGCAGCGCCCCGGTGACCCACTTTCGTTGTTCGATCTCGTCCGGGTTGTGGCGAAAGATCCCCGCCGTTTTGCCCTCCCCGACAATGACTGCGACTTAGACGATCAGGGAGCAGCCGCTTTGATGGCAAAGATCCAGGATTATAGAGAGGCGATTGAGGAAGCCAAGCGTGAGGGCAACACCGTGGACGTGGACGTCTACACGAGGGAGCTTGAGGAATTGGAGGATGAACTTCGGAAGAACCGCAAGTACAGGGGAAAGTCACGGCGGGAGCGGGATCCCCATAAGCGGCTTCGCAGCAGCGTCCTCATGGCGATCCAACGCGTGATCAAGAAGATTCGCCAGGATGACGTTCTTCTGGCGGAGCATCTCAACTTGAAGTCAGGATTTCTGCACTGCGGTTACAACCCCGTCTATAAGCCCAACCCAGTCATCGAATGGGATACGGACGATGTTTCGGACGGCGCGCAACTTTAGAAGTTGCGCGCGCAACGCCGGAAGTTGCGCCTGAGGGGTAGAAGGCGTGGCCCGGCGAGATCACGAGCCCCGCGCAAGTGCGGGGCAGAAGCCACCCTGAGAGAATGCGGCTGCCGGGCCCGCCTCTCGGGGTGGTTTTGTTGCGCCCCAAGGCGCAGGAGTTTATTCACATGGCGAACATCGCCAAAGGATCGCTGCCGCCGGCAGGACAGCGACTCGTCGAGTTGATGCAGCGTCTGCATTTCGGCCAGATCCTCGGTTTGCACGTCCGGGCCGGCCAACCCGTCCTCAATCCACTTCCCCGCCTCGTCCGCGACCACAAGCTGGGCTCGGAACCCGCTCCGCGGCTGGCCTCCGCGTCGGAGGACTTCCTGCTCAAGGAGCAGGTCGTGGAGTTGTTCGATTACTTCGAACAGGTGGGCGACGGCGTCATCGATCTGATCGAAATCAAGCACGGATTGCCCTTCAGAATCCAGCACACGGAGCCGTCCGCTTAACGCGGGAGGGCTCGAAGCGATCCCCTTTGTCAACACTGTAACCCGACATTTTGCCGGCCGCCAGGCGGAGGCGCTTGTGGGCGACGCGACCGCGTCCCTCGCAGCGCCATCGCCCGGCGGCCAATTCTGCGTCTCGCTCGTCGTCGTGGCCCACATCCTCTCTGCGGTCGGGGGAGTCTCCTCGTGCCGCACGACGACAAACCCGCCGACATCGATCCGGTCGCCAAGGACATCATCCGCCGCAAGGCGCGTCACCTGATGCGTCGAGGCGGCTTCTCGCGCAGCGACCTGCCCGACCTCGAACAGGAGCTATCGCTGCACCTGCTCAGACGCATTCAGACGTTCGATGCTCATCAGTCCGACTGGGAAGTCTTCGTGGGGGCCGTCGTCACCGCCTGGGGCGCCAACCTCCTGCGCAACCGGTACGCAGCCAAGCGCGACTACCGCCGGACCCGTCACCTGTCCACAGCCACGGAGTCGGCCGAAGGACAGGACACGTCTGGAGTCATGAACCGTGAAGCAGCCCAAGATGCCCGTCTAGGCCGCCAACGCCTTTGCGATCAAGAGCAACGCGCTCTGGAACTCGACGTACAAGAGGCGGTCCAGCGCCTCCCGGAGGACCTGCGATCGGTCGCCGAAGGCTTGCAGCGTCTCTCGAAGGCGGAGTTGGCTCGCGAGATGGGCGTGCCGGGAACAACCCTTTATGAATCGATCAAGCGAATCCGTTGGCGCTTCGAGAAAATGGGGCTGGGAAAAAAACTCTGAGTATTTCCGTCATCTCGATGCGGCGCCGGGTAAGAGAGGGATAGGAACATTTTTACGAGGAGTCCGATATGAGCCAGACCTTCTACCGCTATCTGTTCGCCGCGGAGGTGCCACTGGAGGAAATCGAGGCGACCGTGCTGCTGGCGCTGTTCGCTGCCGAGAGCTTACACGGCGAAGCACAGGTGCGCCTCGATGCGGCCCATCAGTTGGACAAGGAGCAGCGTACCTGCACCATTGATGCGACCACACCGGTGGGCCAGGACTTCAACCGCCTGTTCACCGGTTTCCTCTCGCGCGAGTTCGGCCCTGACGCCTTCCGAGTCGAACGTGCTGCCGATAGCGCCGCTGGCCGATCCCGCGAGGTAGCGGCCGCCGTGTAACCGCATCGTCCTGGGGCGCTAATCGCCCGACCGTTTCTCTTCTTATCTCGTTTCGCCCCCAACACTGCCCTGCGCTCCCCGTGCGCGCCGAGCGGTAAGGAGAAAGTCTTGTGTCCAAACCTGTTAATGGACAACCACCGGCCGCTCCACACGAGGCGGCCGCCTACTACCTCAGCCGAGGATTCATCCCCGTCCCTATCCCCCGCACGGGCAACCACAAAGCTCCGGTCCTTGATGGCTGGCAGCACTTACGCCCCACGGCTGACGACCTGGGTGGCCTGTTCCCCGCCGGGCAACCCCTCAATCTCGGGCTGCTCTTAGGCGAGCCGTCTGGTGGACTGCTCGATGTGGACCTCGACTGCGTCGAAGCAATCGCCGCCGGCGCTATTCTCCTGCCCGACACGGCTCTGTCCTCCGGCCGCAAGAGCCGCATGCATTCGCACCGCTGGTATCGCGTGAGTAATCCACCCGGCAGAGCCAGCACGCCGTACAAGGACCTCGACGGCAAGATGCTCATCGAGCTGCGCTCCACCGGCGGTCAAACTGTCGTTTGGCCTAGCGTCCATCAATCGGGCGAACGAGTCGGGTGGCACAACCTCGGCGAACCCTCCGAAGTCCCACTCGACGAGTTGCGGTGCGCTGTCGCACGCACCGCAGCGTCCGCCCTGCTGGCGCGGCACTGGCCGGCCAAGGGCGGACGCCAGGACGCGGCGTTGTCCATCGCCGGAGGGCTGGCCCTTGCCGGATGGGACGGGACCGCCATCGACAACTTCGTCCGCGCCGTGGTCACCGCCGCTGACGACCTCGACGAGGTCAACAAGCGGTGCCACGTCGGCGAGCGCACGGCCGAAAAGGTGAAGCAGGCCGCCAAGGTATGGGGCTGGCCGAACTTAGCGGAACTGCTCGGACAGCATGGGAAGGCTGTCGTGGAGAAGGTCTGCGCGTGGCTGGGAATCCGCCACGAGAAGAAGAAAGCACCGATCCGGCCGCCAGATCCCTACCGTCCGTTTCCGGTCGAGTCGCTGCCGGAGCCGATCCGCACCTTCGTCCTTCAGGGAGCGGCCGCCCTCGGCTGCGACGCGGCCTACCTCGCGCTGCCCGCACTCAGCGTCGCGGCCTCGCTGATCGGCAACAGCCGCGTGATCCGGCTCAAGCGCAACTGGCACGAACCGGCCGTCGTCTGGTCCGGCATCGTCGGCGACAGCGGCACCCTCAAGAGCCCGGCCGTGAGCGCAGCCCTGAACCCGCTGTACCGCCTTCAGAAACGGCTCCTCAAACAATTCAAGACGGACCTGACGCAGTATCAGACCGAGTTGGAGGCGTACAACGAGCGCAAGCGCAAGGCCAAGAAAGAAGAGCGGGGCTTCACCGAAGAACCGCCCGAAAAGCCGACGCTGGCCCGCGTGGTCACCGGCGACATCACGGTCGAGAAGCTGGCCCAACTTTTGGAGGACAACGCCAAGGGGCTACTGGTCGGCCGTGACGAGCTGGGCGGGTGGCTGGGTTCCTTCACCCGCTACAAGGGCAAGGCCGGCGGCTCGGACCTTCCCAACTGGCTGGAGATGTCCCGCGCCGGCACGATCCAGGTCGACCGGAAGACCGGGGACCGACCGACCCTTTTCATCACCTACGCCGCCGTGAGTATCACCGGCGGCATTCAGCCCGGTGCCCTGGCCCGCGCCCTGACGCCCGAATACATGGAGGTGGGACTGGGCGCCCGCATCCTCATGGCGATGCCGCCCAAGCTGCCCAAGCGCTGGTCCGAGGTCGAGATCGATCTGGACGTGCAAGAAGCTTACGAGAACCTGCTGGACGCCCTGCGCGATCTGCAGATGGACAAGGGTCGGGACGGCGACAGGGAGCCGTTCCCCGTCCGCATGACCCCCGAGGCCAAGGCGGCGTGGGTGCATTTCTACGGCGAGTGGGCGCAGGCCCAGGCGAACGTCGAAGGCGAACTGGCGGCCGCTTATTCCAAGTTGGAAGGCTATGCGGCGCGACTGGCCCTTCTCCACCACGTTGTCACCAACGTCGGGCGGCGTGAGGATGACTGCCAGCCGATCGAGCCGGTCAGCATCGAGGCCGGCATCACGCTGGCCAAGTGGTTCGCCTACGAGGTGCGGCGCATCTATGCCGCGCTGGGTGAAGCGGAGGACGCGCGGCAGACCCGACGATTGATCGAATTCATCCGCTCACATGGCGGCAGGATGACCGCTCGCCGCCTTCACCTATCCAACAAGGCCCGCTACCCCGACGTCGCAGCCGCCGAAGCTGCACTGGGCGAGTTGGCCGAGGCGCAGTTCGCCGATTGGGTCGAAGCCGCAAACCCCAAGGGGGGCCGGCCGTCGCGCGCGGTCATCCTGAAACCCGATACTACATACTTCAAAAGCTACGAAACCTCCGATGAAGACGACGAGGACGAGGGCCTCGATGACGGCGGTGATCCTGCACCGCCGTCTACGAAACCGACCCCACCAAGCGAAAACCAGGCGGAACCGGGGGGTTTCGTAGCTTCTGAAGCATGTAGTACGACTACCGGCCCTCCGGCACGGGGGTCGCTCGGGAGCGGAATGGGCGGGGAGGCGGGTGGATCGGGCGAAGGGGTTTTGGAGTACGGGCCGGAGTCCCTCTCGTCCGCGTCCCCGCCCTCAACGGGAAACGGAGGTCCGAGCGATCCTTCATGCTTCAAAAGCTACGAAACCTGCCGTCCTGGCGACGACTACCTATTAGTCACCGACCGCGGCGACCTGGGTGTGGTTTGCGCGGCCGTCGAGGAAAGCGCCTTCGTGGGGGTGGACTGTGAAACGACCGGTCTGAACCCCCGCACCGATCGCGTTCGCCTTCTGTCGCTGAACTGCGACACCAACGACGGAAACCGGTTCACGTACCTCGTGGACGTGTTCCAGGTCGATCCGCGCCCGCTGTGGGGACTGTTGGCCGAGCGCGACCTGATCTTCCACAACGCCCACTTTGATCTGCAATTCCTGGTGGCCCTGGGGTTCAAGACGAAAGCCCCCATCCATGACGCGATGATCCTGTCGCGGCTGCTCACAGCCGGCAGCCGCGACGGCAACACCCTGGCCAACCTGACCGAGCGGCACCTCGGCCAGAAGCTGGACAAGGCGGCCCAGAAGAGCGACTGGTCCGGGGCGCTGACCGACGACCAGCTTCGCTACGCCGCTCTGGACGTGGAAGTCCTCCCGCCGCTGTTCGAGGTCCTGAAACAGAAAATCAAAGAAGCCGGTCTGGAGCAGGTGGCGGAGATTGAGCGGCGGTGCCTGCCCGCCTGGCTTTGGATGGCAACGGCCGGCCTGCCGATCGATCGCTGCGCCTGGGAGGACCTGTCGCGGCAGTCCCGCGCGGCGCGCGACCTCCTGCTGGATGAACTAAACCAGCTAGCGCCGCCAAAACCCGGCGACCTGCCCGGCGTCGGCGCGTGCTGGAACTTCCACAGCGGCACGCAGGTTCAGAACCTCTTGCGCCAGTTGGGATTCCCAGTCGAGAACACGAAGGACGAGGTGCTGGCCGGCATTGACCATCCGCTCGTGGATCTCCTCCGCCGCTACCGCTATGCGAAATGGCTCGACGGCACCTACGGAGAAGCGTTCCTCCGCTTCATTGAGCCGGACGGCAGGATCTACGGCAATTGGGTGCAGACCGGCAACGAGGCCGGGCGTTCCTCCTGCAAGGAGCCAAACCTCCAGCAGATTCCCCGGCAGGCGGATTACCGTCGCGCGTTCGCGGCCGCGCCGGGCAAGGTGCTCATCAAGGCCGACTTCGCGGCCGCGCATCTGCGCATCGCCTGCAAGATCGCTGGAGAGGAAACGATGCTGGCGGCCTTCCGGGAGAACCGTGACCTGCACCGCCTGACCGCGGCGTCCCTATTGGGTAAGCCCGAAGAAGAGATCACCAAACAAGACCGCCAGATCGCCAAGGCGGTCGCGTTCGGGCTGCTCTACGGCATGGGGCCAAAGACCCTGAGGGTGTACGCCCTGCAGAGCTACGGCGTCGAGATGACGCTGGCGGAGGCCAAGCGGCACAAGGCCACATTCTTTACCACCTACCCTGGACTGGCCCGGTGGCACCGGCGCACTGATGCGGAGCGCGGCGTGCAAACGGAAACGCGGACGCTCGCGGGACGCCGCCGGCTGCTGGACCCGAAAACGCCGATCATGCACAGGCTCAACTCGCCCGTGCTCGGGACCGAGGCTGACGCGGCGAAAACGGCCTTGGCCCTCCTGTGGGAGCGGCGAGACGCCTGTCCGGGCGCCCGGCCCGTGGCGTTCGTGCATGACGAGATCCTGGTCGAGGCCCACGCCGGCCAAGCCGACGCCGCGGCCGCCTGGGTGAAGCAGGCGATGCTCGACGCGATGGCGCCGCTAATCGACCCGGTGCCGGTCGAGGTCGAAGTGAACGTCGCCCGAAGCTGGGGCGGGGAGTGACGAGACGCGAACGGTTGGCCGTCGGAACGCCCACGATCGCCTACGTCGCGTCGGAAACGCTCGGTTGGGCGAGGCGCCGACCAACGAAAAGAGAACCCGTGTGGAGGCCTGGTCGGCGCCTGCTGCCCAGTTCACTTCTTGGCCTTTACGTCATAGCACAACAAAACGGTGCCGTCGCGCAGATAGAGACGGCCGTTGGCCACCACCGGGTGCGGCCAGGCAGGACGATCCCCGTGATCCGGCTGCTCAAAGCGTCCCTTCTCCTTGTACCCGTCTGGTGTCGCTTCCACCAACGCCACCAGTGCCGGGCTTTCCTTGCCGAAACCGCTCCCGCCTTGACCACGCACGTAAAGCATCCCATCGGCATAGCACAACGCCGCCGATCCCACCGAGGCGTGCTGCCACTTAAGCTCCCCCGTCTTGAAGTCAACGCAGACCAACTCGCCCCGCGCGTCCGTGCCGTACACATAATCACCCACGCGTACCACACCCCCGATACTGTTCAACTTGATCGTGTTAAAGTAGACCTGCTCGCTACCAACCGCATCCGCGCTCACCTTGATGCGATTCAGGCCCGTGCCGTTCCGCGAGGTCGAGGTGAACACGCAGCCGTCGTGGAAGACAGGCGTGGGAATGTTCGCCGCCGGGTCTTTGGTCTTGTTGTAACGCCACAGGAACTTCCCGGTTTTGGCATCGACGCCGATCACGCCACCCGCCACGAACTGCACGTACTGACGGATGCCCCCGACTTCCACGGCGATCGGCGAGGCATAGCCAGCCGCATCCCCCTTGGGGAGCGCACATTGCCAGATGGTTTCGCCGTTCGTCTTCTTCAGCGCCACCATCGTCGCCTTCTTGCCACCCGGCGTGCAAATCAGCTTGTCGCCGTCAATCAGAACCGACTCAGAATAGGCCCAGGCGCCTGGAATGCCGTCGAAAGCCTTTTTCAGGTTCTTCGACCAGAGGATCTTGCCCATGTCCTTCTCCAAACACGCGAGGTCGCCGTCCGAGCCCAGAGCGTAGATGCAGTCTCCCTCGACCGTGGGCGTCGAGCGGGTGCCGGGATACTGGGGACCTTCATTGCGGCCGACCTTGCCGATGGCAGTAGCCCAGTCCTGCGAGCCGTCCTTGACGGCGAGAGCGACAACATACTCCTTCCCTTCACGGTTGGCCATGAGGTAGATGCGGTCGCCGACGATGGCGGGTGTCGAATAGCCGCCACCGATACCCTTGCGTTCCCACAGCAGCTTGGGACCACCCTTGGGCCATTCCTTGAGCAGGCCTGTTTCCTGGGATATGCCGGTGCGGTGCGGTCCACGCCACTGGGGCCAGTCGTCGGCTCGGGAGGAAGCGATCAATCCGCACACGGTCAAGACGCAGACAGGAGTGAGGCGTGTCATCATCGAATTCCTCACAGGGGTGAAGAGATTAGCGAGGGCGAGAGCTGTGGGATGAGTGTAGCCGCTTCATTATGAAATGACAACGCGGAGGGGCCGTGGCGAGGGGCGAATCCTACACGCACAAGCATCAGTCGCCGTATCGCTCTCGCTGGCACTCCTCGCGATTGGATTGCGGGCAGACGGGAACGCCAACCAACGACCAGAGGCCCCGTCGTGGGGCCTCGTGGGCGAACGAAACGGCGATCGTTACGCGGCACTGGTGCGGGCGAACTTACCCCGCTCCTTCTTCACGAAGCGGCTGGCGGCCCCCTTGGTTGTAATCTCCTTGAGTATGGCGGAATACAATGTTGCCGCTGGCGTCTTGCCGCCGGGTGAGGTCCAGTAACCCTTGTCCGCCATCGCCGCAATCATCTCCTGGCAACTCATTGCCCGGCCCACCTCCGCCAGCACCCTGGCGGCGGCGTCCAACGCGCTGAGCTTCTTCTCCTTCGGTGCCGCCGGCGTTTTCCGCCGCCTCGACTGGACGGGCATCTCCGCCGTCACGTCGGGAGTTGCGCGGTCCGGCTGCCCTTGGGCCGGTTCGGGAATCGGAGACACTGGCTCCGCCGCAGCCGGTCCCGTGGCGGAGGCTGCCGTTTCGGTGGCCTGCTGCGTCGGTTCCGCCGTGGCTTCCTCGGCAGCCGGGGGCGCCGGAGGCGGCTCCTCGCGGGGCGACTCGATCGAGACGCCCTGCCCCACGTCGGCCGGGGCCGCACTCGCGGCGGCTTGCCCCTCTTCACTGGCGGGATCGAGAATCTCGATAGGTCGCTCCGCCAGGGAGTCTCTCCGCCAGGTGACCTGCTCGCCGTCGTCCCACTGCACCTTCACCGAGACGCCGTTGGCCCAGGTGATACGTCCCTCGACGCCATCGTCGGTGCAGCGTACCCGGCTGCCGATCTTCAACGCCGGCAGGCTGGCGCTGCTGCCCCCCTGGTCGCTCTTCTTGCTCGCCATGATGGTTCTCCCTGTTTTTCAGCCATTTTTCGCGGTCGGCGCGACGTGCGCCGCCCAACACGATCAGTGACTTACCTCAGCTTCCGCCATCACAGCAAGGCAATTCGGATGCTATTTGTCTGCTTTTCGAGACGCCGCGCAACGCTCGACGCTGGGACGTGCGCTACCCCGTCGTGGCGTTCCTGTCCGACGGGTCGGGCATTATTTCGACAACTTTTTTCGTCAACTTGGTCCGGCGCCGGGTAAGAGACAGATAGAGGGGCATCGGAACATTCTTTGGAGAAGAGGAGATCACCATGCAGGTCGAAATGCGCCCAATCGAGACCATCCGTCCCTACGAGAACAACCCGCGTCTCAATGACGCCGGCGTGGACGCCGTGGCGGCGTCCATCCATGAGTACGGTTTCAGGCAGCCGATCGTGGTGGACGAGGAAGGTGTCATCATCGTCGGCCACACGCGCTACAAGGCGGCCTTGAAGCTGGGCCTGGAAACGGTGCCCGTCCACGTCGCCGTCGGCCTGAGTCCGGCCCAGGCTAAGGCGTACCGCATCGCCGACAACCAGACGGCTACGCTGTCGCAATGGGACGACGACAAGCTGCCGCTGGAGCTGGCCCAACTACAAGACATGGGCTTCGACCTGGACCTGACTGGCTTCTCCGCCGACGAACTGATGCGTCTGCTGGGGTCCGAGACCAACGAGGGCCAAGCCGACCCCGATGCCATTCCCGAACCGCCCGACGAAGCGATCACGCAGCCGGGCGACCTGTGGCTGCTGGGCAAGCACCGTCTGCAGTGTGGCGACTCCAGCAAGCCCGCGGACGTGGATCGATTGCTTGATGGCGCGGCCATCCACCTGGTCAACACGGACCCGCCATACAACGTCCGGGTCGAGCCGCGCTCCAACAACGCGATCGCGGCGGGGCTGTCGTCGTTCCAGGGGGTCACCCACCACCAGTCGTTGGACGTGGCCCGCCACCCCGAGAAGTCGCAGCCGACCACCAAAAAGCTGCGGGCCAAGGACAGACCGCTGGCCAATGATTTCGTGAGCGAGGAGGAATTCGACCGCCTGCTGAATGCCTGGTTTGGTAACCTGGCCCGCGTGTTGCTGCCTGGTCGGGCGTTCTATGTCTGGGGAGGTTATGCCAACGTCGCCAATTACCCGCCGGTTCTCAAGGCCACCGGCCTGTACTTCTCGCAAGCGATAATTTGGGACAAACAGCATCCGGTATTGACGCGCAAGGACTACATGGGCGCGCACGAGTGGTGCCAACCCCCCGACACACTGGTGCTGACGCCCAGCGGTTCCTCTCGGTTGAGCGCCCTGCACGATGGCGATCGCGTCGTCAGCTTCTATGCCCACAATTCGGCCGTCGTCGGCTTGCGCGAAGGGCTGGGCGTTCGCGTGGCGCAGCGGCCTTACACGGGGCATCTATACGGCGTGACCGTGGGAACACGTCAATCCTGGTCCACCGACGACCACCTGTGGACGACTCGCCTCACCCGCGACTATCCACGCAAGTGGTGCGTGTACCTAATGCGGCGCGGGCTGTGGTGGCGCGTCGGTGTCACCAAGATGCGAACGACGTGGGGATTCGGCCTCAAGGGCCGGCTGTGCAGCGAGCAAGGGGACGAAGGATGGATCCTGAGCTTACACGACTCCCATGCCGACGCGCGCATGCACGAACAACTCGTCTCGGTGCAATTCGGCATCCCCCAGACCTGTTGGAAGGAATCACCCCAAGCTCAACGGCGACAGCGTTCCCACATCGAAGACTTGTACAGCCGTCTCGACCTGGAACGTCTTCATATGGCTGCCGAAACCGTTCTGGCGGCCTACCACCGGCGGCGTGTCCACCCCTTCGTTCGCCACGACGACACTCGCGCCAAGTTCGGATCGCGGCAGTCGATCCAGGTGCGTGCCTGCAATCTTCTGCCGGAGATCATGGAGATCCCGGTTCCTAGCCGTGGCCAGCAAACCGAGTGGCAGCCCGTGCGGGCCATCGACGTGCAACCCTACGCAGGGGTCGTTCACTCGCTCGGCGTGGCCCAGCACCAGCACTACATCGCAGACGGACTCGTTACGCACAACTGCTTCTACGGTTGGCGTGAAGGCGCCGCCCATCAGTTCTACGGCCCCGCCAACGCCACCGACTTATGGGCCGTCAAGAAGGTCAATCCGCAAAACATGATTCACCTTACGGAAAAGCCGGTCGAACTGGCGGCACGCGCCATGGAGTACTCCTCGAAGCGGCTTTGTTGCAAAACTCCTCGAAAAGACAAGATGATAAAGCTGGGTAGTTGCCTGCCTTCGCCAGAGTACCACTGTCCGGACTTTTGCAACAAAGCCCCTCGAAGCCGGGCGAAAACGTGCTGGACCTGTTCGGCGGCAGTGGCTCGACCTTGATCGCTGCGGAGCAGACGGGACGGCGGGCCTTCCTCATGGAACTGGACCCGTTGTACGCCGATGTGATCGTGCAACGCTTCGAGCAGTTCACGGGACACAAGGCCGAGCGGCGGTCGGGCGTCTGAAAGGCCGTTTACCCTCTCAGGAACTCTCACCAACTCTCAAATAGGGAACAGCGGCACAGAGGAGTTCATCATGTCACGCAAGGGCCGACGCAACGCCGACGATCAATTGTTGATGGCCTTGGCCTGCGGCGTCACCGTGGAGAACGCCGCCCGCCAAGCGGGCATCAGCCCCGCCACCGCCTATCGCCGACTGGCCGATCCGGCCTTCCGCCAGCGTTTGCAGGGGCTACGCGGCGACATGGTGTCGCGGACGGCTGGCACCTTGACGGCTGCGGCCACCGAGGCGGTGCGGACGCTCTTGGAGTTGCTCAAGAGCACGGCATCGGCCGCCGTGCGTCTGGGTGCAGCGCGGGTTGTCCTGGAGATGGGCATGAAAGTCCGCGAGGTTGCGGATCTCGAAGAACGCTTGGCCGCCCTTGAGAAGGCCGCCGCTGAAGATGCGAAGGAGCGGCGATGATCCGTCGACGCCTCGAAGCCTTGGAGCGGCTCCCCCGCCGTGCCCGGCCCACCTGCCAGTGCTTGCTGGCCTTCTGCCCCCAGATGGGCGAGGAGCGGCCGCCGGTGGACGTGGTCTGCGCTTGGTGCGGACTGTGGCGTGATCCGCAGACCGCTCAATACTTTGAGGAAATCATTGTCGAGACGAGGGCGGATGTCGAGGCGTCCCTTGCTACCCAGAAACGGCAGGAGCAATGAACTCGCTCCGCCTGGAACCTCTGCAGCGTGACTGGTTGCGGATGGTTCTTATCATCTGCCGTACTGTTTAGCTGTGAGAGGGGCCAGTTCGCTCCCGCCTCGGTCGGGGTGGCGAACGAGACACCAGCGGAACTCTCGCGGAGTCAAGTTACCGCGCAAAAGTAGCCACAGGGATGCAACCATGACCGTGCGGACGATGGTCAAGAAGCTGAATCGCCTCGAAGCGCTCGCCCGCCGGCGCAACGACCGCAACACGGCCGTGCTGGAGACCCTGGCCGGCGACCCCGTCCGTATCCTCACCGACGCGAGCATGGACCCCGACCCCTGGCAGGAAGGCGTGCTCCGCTCCGACGCCTCCCGACTGCTGCTGTTGGCCAGCCGACAAGCGGGGAAGAGTTCGGTCGCGGCGGCCCTGGCCTTGCAGACCGCCCTGCTCCGCCCACGCTCTCCCGTGCTGCTGTTGAGCCCGTCGCTGCGGCAATCCGGTGAACTCTACCGCAAGGTCGTGGACCTGTTCGGCGCGCTGGGCCGGCCCATGGGCGTCGCGGCCGAGAGCGCTCTGCGGCTGGAGCTATCCAACGGCAGCCGGGTGGTGTCCCTGCCCGGCGACGAGAAGAACATCCGCGGCTTCTCCGGCGTGGCCTTGCTGGTCATCGACGAGGCCGCCCGCGTGGCCGACTCCTTGTACTACGCGGTCAGACCCATGCTGGCGGTGTCCCAGGGCCGCCTGGTGGCGCTCTCGACGCCGTTCGGCAAGCGTGGCTGGTATCACGACGAGTGGCACGGCGAGGGCGCGTGGGAACGAGTCAAGATCACCGCCGAGCAGTGTCAACGCATCTCTCCCGAGTTCCTGGCTGAGGAGCGGCGGGCCTTGGGAGAACGCTGGTATCGCCAGGAATATCTGTGCAGCTTCGAGGATACCATCGACGCCGTCTTCTCCTGGGCCGACATCCAGGCGGCCTTGAGCGACGACGTCCAACCGCTCTTCCCGGAGGCGTAAGCAATGGGGCCACCTACCATCCTGGGATTGGACCTCGGCCAGACCCAGCAGTTCAGCGCCCTGGCGGCCATCCGGGAGTTCGAGCAGGACGCCCACGGGCGTAGCGTCTGGGCCGTGCCGGTGCTGACACGCTGGCCTTTGGGCACCCCCTATCCGGAAATCGTCTCGGGCGTCGCGGACATCGCGGGCCGGCTGGACCAACCGGTACTGGTCGTCGATGGCACCGCCGTGGGCCGTGGCACCGTGGACCTGTTCCGTCAGGCGGAGTTGCCCGTCTCTGAGTTCGTGTCCGTCACCGTCACGGCGGGACACCAGGCGCATCGTTTGACGCCCGAGTTCTGGACGACGCCGAAGAAGGATCTGGTGGCGGCCGTGCAGAGTGTTTTACAAGGCCGCCGCTTGAAGGTCGCTCGGGGACTGCGTGAGGCCGCCACGCTGACACGCGAGCTCGCGACGTTCCGGGCCAAGACGACGACATCGGCGAGTGAGTCCCTCGACGACTGGCGTGAGGGTAGGCACGACGATCTCGTGCTCGCCGTGGCCTTGGCCGTGTGGATGGGTGAGTTCGGTCCGCCGCCGGAACTGAACATCGTGACGTTCCAGTTGGACCCGCTCTCGCCAGGTTCCTGGTCGGCGCCGCAGGTCGTCTATCCAAACGTGCGTTACTTCCCTCCCTACGACTCCTTCCAGCCGCTGCCACAGATCGACGGCGCTCCGCTCTTGGCCTGCCCGGACTTCAAGACGCAGGAGCAGGCCGCCCATTTCCTCGTGGCGCTGCACCGCAAGCTGGGGCTGCCCGCCCCGCGCTTCACCGTGGAGTTGACCGACAACGAGCGGTCGGCTGTCGAGGGAAAGGTTGCCGAGTTCGTTTTGCAGAGACAGCTTCGGCCGGCGACAGTCGCCCCTGATTACACATCGCCCGCTTCCGGACAGGAGAGCCGCCTATGCTGACCGCTTACTATCTGGGCCTCGACTTGGGCCAGACGCAGGACTTCACGGCGCTGGCCGTGCTCCAGTGCACTCTGCCGGACACCGGGGAGACCGAAGCCGCCCCGCCGGAGTATGCCCTTCGGCACCTCAAGCGCTTCCCGCTCGGCACGCCGTACACGGAAATCGTCCCCGCCGTCGCCCGCCTGGCCGGGGCACAGCCTTTGGCCGGCGCGCCGTTGGTGGTGGACCAAACGGGCGTCGGCCGCGCCGTCGTGGACATGCTGCGTCAGGCAGTGGGCTGGGTGGTGCCCGTGACCATCACCGGCGGCCATGCCGTCACGCAGGCCGAGGATCGCTCCTGGCACGTGCCCAAGAAGGAACTGGTGACCTGTCTGCAGGTCGTCATGCAGTCCCGGCGACTCCAGATCGCCCGCTCGCTGCCCGACGCCGCCACGCTCGTGCGCGAGCTACAGAACTTCCAGATCAAGATCACGGCCGCGGCGAATGAGACCTTCGGCGTCTGGCGTGATGGCCAGCACGACGATCTAGTCCTGGCCGTGGCGCTGGCCTGCTGGTGGGCGGAACGCAACCCGCCGCTGGACGGCAGCGCCTTCGGCGGCGGGGGCGAGAGCGTAATCGCCAACGCGCCGGAGGGGGTGTTCCTGACATGACCCCACCGCCCGTCCGCCACTTCATCGGCCTTGACCTCGGACACCCCAGCGACTTCACCGCGCTGGCAGTGCTGGAGCGACCGCTGGCCTGCATCGAGGACGTGCTGGCACGTCGCCGCCCGCCTACGCCTCGCGGCACCTGCGCCGCTTCCCGCTGGGCACGCCCTACCCGGCCGTCGCCGAGGGCGTCGCGTCGCTGCTGGGCGGCAACCTCCTGTCTTACCCGGTACTCGCCGTGGACCAGACCGGCGTCGGATACGCCGTCGTCGACATGCTGGCCGACGGTTTGCGTCCGCCTTCAAACGGTCTTCAGCGTCCCATTGTGGAGATCGGCGCGAAGAAATTGACCACATCGGCATGAAGAAGTTGACCACCTGGGTCTTGGAAAGCTTGTCTTTCAACAGGGGCTTTTTCCTGAGCTTATTGTCGCAATAGGCCAGCTATTTGGCCTTCCTTTTGCCC
>DATBGU010000270.1:0-15939 GCA_036557825.1 Gemmataceae bacterium | reverse complement strand
GCCGGCCTGCTCGCGCTGATCCTGGGAGGCGCAGGCCCTTTTTCGATAGACCGACTGCTCGCACGAAGAAAGCGAGAGCCGGTGGCCTCACCATCCTGAGCCGCCGCCAGCAGATCGCCGAGACTAATACTTCAGGACATACAATGCTGTCAAATGGCTTGATTGGCAACGAGACGCGGCCAGGCTGGGCGCAAGAACAGGACCAGGCGAACGACCGGAGCGGCGACCCTGGTCCCAGACGGCGATCAGCGGGTGCAGAGCAGGAAAGCAGTCTCGCAGAAGCGGCAGGCGACGACGCCATTACAACCGGATACCAAGGGCGAACAGAGCGTCACGCAGTTGCCCTGAACAGTCCCTTGCCCTGGGGTCAAAGGCACGCTCCTCGGTCATGGGGCGGTGCCAAGCGCCCACCAAGCGCCTCAAGATCAACCGGTCGGGCCAGATCTTCAGCATGACTCGCTGCCCGTCCCGATCCCAGAAGATGTCGCACGAGCCGGGCGAAAAGCCCCGCTCGATTCCGGTGAGGAACGTCTGATCCGGGTTCTTGCTCCGCAGGGCGCGCAGGAGGGCGACGAAGAGTTCCCGGCGCCGGTCCTGAGGGCCGGGGAGGTCATCGGCTACCTCCACTGGGCAGTAACGGAACGCAACCAGCTCGCACTCGACCAGCCCAGTCGTGTACTTCGGCTGGATGGAATGCTTGAGGTCTTGTTGGAATAACTGGGTCCCGCTTCCCTTAAACAGGTTGACGATAAAGTCGGTATGCCTGTTTGTGTAGGCGAACGAGCAGCCGGAATCGAGCATCACTTGCACAAGTTCCGACTGCTCGCGACCCCCGAATTCACCGGAGTAATTGGTAAACTTGCCTCCATTCTTCCCAGCTTCAGCTATTTGTTGACCGTGGTACGGCGGGTCCACTAAGAGGAAAGTCTCTACCCCACTGATCCTGCGGATCAATTGGGCGGCGTCCTCCGGCCCGGAAATGGTCGTGTGTGCAAGAGCGCGGGCCGCCGCACGGAGGGCCGGCTCGTCACACACGATGGGATTGTGATACGAGCCGGGTGCCGTGTTGAACTGACCGGCGCGATTAACCCGCATCAGACCGTTGAAGCAGGTCCTGTTCAGAAAGACGAAGCGTGCTGCCCGCTCTACCTCGCTCGTGGGATTGGAGGACCGGATACGGAGATAATTTTCCCGAGTGGCAGGATCGCTCTTATGCACGAAGAAATAGCGGCCGGACCTGAGTTCGGCGATCAGCGCAGCGACATTTTGCTGAACCACCCTGTAGAGGGTAACCAGGTCCCGATTGATGTCGGAAATGCGTGAACTGCGGAACCGTTGCGAGAGGTGAAAGAAGACGGCACCGCCGCCGACCAGCGGCTCGCAGTAGTCGTACGACTCGCACGGAAAGTTGTTCAATAAATCGGTCAATCGCGGGAGCAAGTAGGTCTTGCCGCCGGGCCATTTGACGAATGGCTTAAGTCGGGGACGGCGCGGGAAGCGTCGGGAAGAACGGGAGCGTTTGGATCCGTGGAGGGGCGAGCGGTGTGCCCGGCACACCTGCCCCGCCGTAGCCGTCGCGGGTAGGGGGCACGACCAGCTTCGACAGGTCCAAGGACACGAGGTGGAGTATCGCAAAGGTCATTCGCGCCAAATCGCCTTCATCCCCCGGCAGAACGTACACATAGGTGCCGCAGTAACATCCGACGCGGCAGGCGTGCTTCGGGACGTCTTTCTTTTTGCAGACCTGGAACCACCCCGAAGTGATCATCTCCTCGTAATGCTGCCAATTGGAACTAGCCGGCATCGGCACCGGCGGGGCCACTGCCGCCGCTGTTGGCCTCGACTTCGCAGGTTCCTCAGCGGCGGTTTCCTTCATGCTGCCGACAATTTTGACTTCCAGTGGCTGCGTCGGGGTCGGAACTGCCGGCGTCAGCGCCGCCTGCAGCGCGACCTGATAAGGATCATCGATGCCCAGCGCTCGGTGGAAAGCGGCCTGGAGCAGAAGGAGTTTATCGGGGTCGCTCGTGGGGGACACCTGGATCGACTCTTGGTTCTGCTTCGTGCCCGACAGGGCGGCGGATTGCTTGTCCAGGATGTACCGGCCGAAGAAACTGCCCGCCGCCGTGATCAGGTCCCAGTTCGGGGTGTAAGTAATTTGCGCCGTCCGGGCAAGCTGATCTTGCCCCTGGATCATCGTCGCGAAGGAAGGGAGGGCCGAGGGGTCCGCAGCCAGCATAGCCAAGTTGTTGAGGACTTGTTGCTCCTGAACGTACTTGGCTTCTCCGCCGAGTGTAACTGCGTTTTGAGCCACCTGTGCCGCCTGGCAGCCGCACAGGAGCAGCACAAGCAACCCTGGCAGCGTACGGATGGGCATTTTCCACCTCCGTGGAATGGGCAACTCGGGCCTCGTTTGAGGGCCCCTGATGGGTGAAGCCCGGTATCCGCCCGATCTCGCACAGCGACTTGCCCTGCTGGCGGAGCACCAGGATCTGCGGCAGCAGGGTTTGGTCGATCTCACCCCTCTTTCACCCGATGCCGAGGAAATGAGTAAGCTCCTCGATTTCAGGGCCGTTGAATGTCCTGCTCAGGAGCTGTCGCCGTATCCTTTCGGAATGGACGCCTCGCTCCGGCACGTCTCGCAACTGACCGGACGGCAGCGCGACGTAGCTCGCCAAAGTGTAAAGGAGCGAGCTGGTCTGCATTGCTTGCGCCGCCGGCTGTCCTCGTTGTTCGTGAGCAATGGATGTGATCACCTTCCGCTCATGGTCACGTCGAGTACATGCCGCGAATGGCAGCAACGCCGTCCTCCTTCGTCAAGGCCCAGAGCAACCAGTCGTCGTTCGGCCCGTAGTCGTTTTTGTGCCGGTCCCACTTCTGTGGTATGCGGTCGTTGAGCCGGGCGAGAAACGGGACCAGTGGCTTTTTGACTTCACGCGCCTGTTCCGACTGATCAAGTGTGGTGAGCGGCCATCCGAACTTCTCGCGGTAGAGGTGAAAGCCGAACCCGTCGAAGAAGTGTTCCCCGCCGACGAGCGGCATGTACCACTGGCTCGGGCTACCCTCGGCGTTCGGCTTGATCGGTGCCTGCCGTTCGAGTTCGGCAAGCAGCGCAACTCCGACAGAATCACCCTGTAGCTCCAGGTGCCGGCGAAGTTCTGTGGCGGCCGGGAAGATGACCGGGGGGCTGACGAATAGGACCGGTTTTCGCTGCTGCCGGGCCAGGATGATCTCGTGCGGGGTGCCGACGCTGTAGATGTTTGTCGGGCAGTAGGCGACGACGAAGTCGGAAGTGTCCACCATCCGGAGGTCGGTGTGCAGCGCAGGCCAGAAAGCCTCTGCACACTCAGCCCGCCGGGCGGCGGCCTCCTTCGTGTCCTCGAAGGTCCAGCCGGCTCGCGCAAAGGACTGCTCCTCATCCTCCCGGCCGTACCCCTGTACCCCGCGGATTTCGGGCTTGAACCACGGGTCGAACACCGTCGCCCCGAGTACGCTGAGTATCTGGCCGATCCGGTTCCGCCAGCCGAACTTCTTCTCCGTCTCGCGGTCGGCGACGAAATCCATCGGTCCGGAGAGGTACACGCGGGAGTCCCGGAGTAAGTTTGGAGCGTTCAGCGGCGGGAGCGAGGGTTTCACGTGCGGCCTCCGAAATGTGCATCGTCGGAAAGATGGGTGCGCCAGGCTTCAACCACGCGCGGGTGGAGCTCCGCCTGAAGGCGCGCGGCCTCCGGCTCGTTCTTGGACACGACCGCCGCGAGCATGGCCTCGGCATCGGCTTGCAGATCGGCCGCGCCGCGACCCACGAGAAAGCCGACCTCGATGAGGAACTTCACCCGCGTAACGGCTTCCAGTTGCGGCTCACGCAGGCTCGTCAGAAACGGGTCGCGAAGGGCCTGATGGCTCAGCGGCTTGAGCGAAGCGGCGGCGCTGGTCACGTAAACGCCGAACACGCCAAGCTTCCCGAAGGTATACGCCTGCGGGAGGGAAATGCCCCCAGCCCAGAGCGTCTTCACCCCGAGGTCGGCAGCGAACGAGTTCAAACCCACGATCTCGGCGACGGTGAGGAACCCGCGCGTATCCTCGGCGGAGTCCCTCAGCAGGTGCCGACCCTCCGACTTCTTCGCCGTGTCAATCAGCACTACGCGAACGCCGAGTTTCGCCACCATCTCCAGCCACCGGCGGATGCCGTCACCGCGGCTCGGCCCGTGGTAGACCCCCTTTGCCGTAACGAGTGGGTAGTCGATGTAGTAGACCGGCGCAGCGCACCAGTGCGGGAACCAGTACTGAATGCGCGCGACGACCTCCTTCTGGTCCTCGAAGCTGAGCGGCGACAGGCCGTATTTGCCCAGTTCCAAACCCATGTTCCGCGCCACCGTCAGTCCGGTCCACACGTGGCGGGCGGTCGTCTGGGGATCGACCCGGTTTCGAGAGTGAAGTCGCACTTTCTTCGCGGCGGCGAACTTTAACAGGCCGTCCAGTTCGTCCGGGCCGAAGCGGTCGTCGTCAAGGCCGGCGAGCGCGACTTCTGTGAGCTTCGCAGAAGCCGCAACGTCGATCCCCTTCTTCGCGCGGGCCACGCGGCCTTTACCCCGCCCCGGATCGACCAGCAAACCAAGGCGATGCCACTTCGGTTTGCAGAAGTCTCCCGCGGCGACGGCGTCGCAGAGTTGGGCGAGCACTTGTCCGCGCTGCCCCCTTGTCATTTTCGCGTCGACGCTAAGTAACACGGTCAGGGATCGCGGTTTCCCGCTGGCGGTCTTCACAAATGGTGCGAAGAGTTCCTTCAACCTGGCGATGGCATGTTCCGCGCCGCTGGCGCGGACCTGAACGACCGGTTGCTCCAGGAACATTCGCACATTCACCCGCGTGCCAACATTCGTGGTCGTGAGCACTCGGCCGCGGGCGGCGAGGCGGATGGTGGCGAACTCGTCCGGTCCCACCGCCACCTCGCCGACCGCGCCGAGCCGTTCCGCGTCGTGGGCGATGCCCAGCGTCAGGGGGGTGGGGTGGGTCAGCGCGTCGCCCTTGGGGGTGGCCAGCGCGCCCTTGCGGATGGCGGCGGTTGCGATCCCCGAGTCGCTGACTCCGAGCATCGGCCCGTAACGCTCGGAGTCGTAGTCGGCGAGCGTCTCCAGGGCGGGTACCGCCTGCCCACCGAGGTTGGCCATCGCGTGCCGCGCCAGTTCCCAAAGCCGCTTGTATTCCGGTTCGCCCTTGCTCGGCTCGGGGTCCACGCGACCCGCGCAGATCTCAACGAAGTAATCGAGAACCCCGCGCCAGCCCGCCGCAACGCCAGCGGCATCGCGGTCGGTCGCGGCCGTCTCGATGACGGCTTCCAATTGATCCAGCCGTGCTGGAGAGGGGGTCATCGGTTCACCGGGGTTCAACGGGACGGCTTGAATTGCTTCAAATCGGCCTTCACCTGTTTCGCGCTGCTCCAGGACTTGATCTTGCGCGCGAACATGAAGTACTTGGGGGCCTTCGCCCAGTCGAGCTGCTCGACCGCGGCGAGGTCGTGTTCAGGGTCCGCCTCCAGGAGGCGAGGTTCCAACGCGGCGGGGATTGCAGTCGGCGTCACGTCCCAGGTCGCCGAGTCCTTGCCTGTGAACCCAGCGTGAACCAGGGCGCAAAGTTGCTGCGGGTGTCCGTAATCCCGTCGGCCCCGGGCGACCGCCGCGCAGAACTTGTCGCCCAGCGCCGCGGCGAGCGACACGTACGCCGTCAGTGCCGAGAGGCCGAGCCGGTTGGACAGGCGCAGGTCGCGCAGCGTACACCAATGCTCCCACACCTTCCCGCCTTCGAGCGGGGATCCAGCTGGCTGGTCGAAATCCTGTCGCCGCCACAGGTTGAACCGGTCCGGGGCGTCGAACACGTTCCGGGCCGACGTTCGGCCGGTCGAGTTCCCCTCGACGAAACCCAGGAGGGTGGATCGGTCGAGCAGCACCCGGCCCTCGGCCGAGTCGAGGGCCACGGTTTTCACCCCGGCGGGTTCGCGGACGGTGACCGCGGCGAAGTATTCGTCCCGTTGGCGGGCGTGCGCGATTTCCAGCCACAAGAGGCGCCCGTCCGCCGCACGCCGAACCCCGCCGGCGCCCAACAGGTGACAGGAAATGTGCCAGGCTCCGTGGTCGAAATCCCCCGGGTCGCCGGGTCCGAGATCGTCGCCGCGGATAAGGGTCCGATCGGCCCAGAGCTGACTCAGCAACCGCACGTTCGTCGCGCTGTTCTGCAGATCACCGGTTGGTGCAATCTCGAACAGAAGAGAGCCGCGAGGCACTGGCTCGTCGTCGGGCATGGAATTCCTCGCTGTGAGAGGAAGGCACGATGGGCGGCGCTCGGTTAAGGTTACGAATGCCGCCGGGTAAAACACCACCACTTGCCCCAGACAACAACGAAACGGCCGGTAAACGGGAACCCGGGCGAAGGACCGTGGCCGCCCGACGGACCTGGCGGACTTGCTCGGGGTCGAAAGCTCCCGCTCTCGGCCGTGTGGTCCCGGGCTGGGCGTCCCGGAACACTACCCGGTTGCCGCGCCCGGGCTAAACCTGCGGCTGGAGTTGAGGACGCTTCAGTTTCGCGCCGATTCCGCCGACCGGTAACGACGGAAGGAAGTCTCGGTCGGCGCAGATCTCCATGGCCTCGTCCTCGGTCAACGCCCTTGTCGAACGCACGGCGCTGTCGCCTCCACCTTCCTCCCAGGCGCTCTCCCACAGCACGGCCAGGAGGTGGGTCCCCGCCTGCATCGCCTTGATCGTCTTCTTGCCGAACTTGTCCCAGAAGTGTTCGGCCCGCGCCTTGCGCGTGCCGTGGAACTCGACGTACTCCTGAACGATGTCGGGGGGAGGCAGCAGTTTGAACGTGGCGCGCATCAGCTCGACGGTCTCGCGGGCCGCGTGGAACCCGTCCGCGAGGAGTTCGTCGGCCCCGACCTTGGGCGTGCCCTTCAGGCCGTCGAGGATGTCCTCACGGTGGGCATTCACCATGTCATCCTCGTAGGCACTGTGGACGCCCATGCCGAGCGGGTTCTTCCTTTCGTCCTCGCTGCCGTCGCGGTGGTGCACGACGTGTGTCACCGCGCGCAGGGGGTCGCCGTCGTGGAGGTAGGAGATGTGCAAAGGCTGGCAGGCGTCGCCCACGTAGTGGGTGAGGACGCCGGCAGCGCACACGAACTCGGCCGCCTTGCCCTCGGACGCGTAGCGGACCATCTCGTCGAAGATCTGCCAAACGCGGAACGGCAGCAGGCCGCGGTGCTCCGGCTGGATCTCCTCGCCAGTGAGCAGGTCCCGGACCGAGTCGTAGAACTTGTCCCAGACGTCCGGGTCGATGTTGGCGTCCTCCTCGCACAGGGTGAGCAGGTCCGTCCCGGCGTCGCCCCTCTGGTCCATGTCGGCGAAATGGTTAGGCCCCTCGAAGTGGCGGGAGTGGCCTTGCTGGCCGTGCTTCCAGAAGAAGTCGGGGACGTCCGCCAGGTGGACAAAGTCTTGCTGGCCCATGCCCTTGAAAGCGCTCTCCCGGATCGTCTCCTCGTCGGGGGCGATGAGCGCGGCGTTGTGGGTCATCAACTGCACGAGCTTGGGATAGCGATTCGAGAGTGCCCCGATCACCCGCGCGGCGATCGAGAAGTGGCCGACTGCCCCCCAGGTGTCGGGCTGGTCCAGGTTCCAGTCCCGCACCAGGTCCACGTCGAGCAGGTTGCACACGGTGCTCAGGCAGGTCGCCAGGGCGTACGCCTGGGGGTTCGTTCCGTCCGAGGAGAGCAGTTGCGCCCCCCACTGAACGGCCAGCGGCAGGTAAGGGGGTTGCTCCTGCGAGTCCTTCTTCCCGTTGGCACCGGCCGCCGCTCCGCGCGGCCGGCCGAGCGGTTCGAGCAGCCACAGGGTGCCGGAGTCACCCGGGTGGGTGGCGAACGGGGTGTGTTCGCGGCCTTTCCTCGCGGCCTTGGCGTTTCCGCCGGGCTTGCCGTCCGTGTCGGCCGAGCGCGGGCCGATGAAGAAGTCGGCGATGTAATCGAACCCGCCGACCGACTTGTAGCGGTAGAAGAGAGCGTGAACCTCGCCGAGCATCAGGCCGCTGGCGGAGCCGCGTCCGCGCACCCTGCAGCCGATCAGGGCGAGGCTCAGGTTCTGTACGGACAGGTCCACGAGCGGACCCATCGTATAGCCCGTCAGGAAGTCCTCGTCGAGTGGGATCTGGGCGGTCCAGTCATCAAGGGCATCGACGTCGATCAGGCCGATGTCGAGGTTGACATAAACGTTCTTTCCGACGAAGCCGGGGTAGAGGTCCGTGAACGGGATGCGTGTCAGCTGCTTTCCGGCCGTCACCCCGACGCGCTCGGTCCGTCCCGAGCGGTGCGAGTACAGGGCCTCGCCGGCCTCGCCGGTGACGTGTCGGTTGGTCAGGGCGAAGACCTTGTGCCCGTCGCGGACCAGGCAGGCGATGGTGGCGACGTGCTCCTGGCCCTGAACGCGGGCCAGGATGGGCCGGCCGCCGCCAATGTTGTTTAGGGGGAAGCGGACGGGCGGCGTCGGCGGGGTCTTCAGCTCGCGCGGCGCCCGGACGACGCAGACCGGCACGCGGCGGCCGTCCGGAAGGTAAAGGGTGTTCGGCACGAATTGGTCCGGGTCATACTTGCCGCCGTCACCGAAATGGCTTGCCGGCACCCACTCGTCCACGAAGGCCAACACGCACGGCCATGAGTAGGGCCGCACCTCAGAGTTCTCCAGCGTCCTTTCGCCTTTGCCCTTCTTGACGGGTGTCTGGCCCGGCCAACTATCGTCGTGGCGGATGCGGTACCGGCCCAGGGCGGTCGCCACTACATGAGGGTGGCGCATCAGGTGAACGTGGTAAAGGTCCTGGGCGTCGAGCAGGTCCTTCAGCGACAGGTGATCATAGTCATTCCCCGGCTGTTGATACGCATGTAAATCCATGTTGGTCCCTCGGAAAGGTGTCATGTTGGTTGGAGCGACTTGTCTCGGATGTAAGGTGCCAGCATGTGGTTCGCCACACCTGAAGGCGTGGGGCCTGGAAGCTAGGAAAGGCGGTGTCTCCTGAGGTCCAGCCGGAAGTGGTCGTCCCGCTCCTCGCCGTCATTCTCCCGGCCGGGACCGGGCACGGTGAAGTACTCACCGATTAGGCGGTCTGGCGTGACCGTGACGCGCAGGAAGCCGGGCAACTTGTGGTTATGGTGTTCCAGCTTGACGCCCTCGCCAGGCTCCCGGTGCTTGTGGACACGGGACAGGTCGTAGCCCGCCATCCCCCCCGCGCCGACGACCAAGTAAGGGACCTCACGGCCGTCGAACGTGCGGGTGAAGCGCTGATAGTTGTGGTCGTGCCCGGACAGCACGGCGTCGGGCACGCGGCCGCTTTGCTTGATCGCGTGGTCGACCGCCTGCGCGACCCGGCGGGTCGGGCCGTGGCCCCCCAGAGAGTAGATCGGGTGGTGGACCGCGACCAGCAGGCACCGGTCGCTCGGGGCCGAGCGCAGCTCCTCCGTCAGCCAGTCCCGCTGGGCGGTGGCCCGAGCGTCGGTGTTGTCCAACTCCCCGCTGACGTTGGAGTACAGGCCGATGATGGTCACGAACGGCGCCTCCAGCCGCCAGAAGCAGTTGGGCTGGGTCATGGTCGGGCGGTCGGAGTGGCCGGCCTCCAGCGGCTGGTACGCGACGCGGGCGCAGAAGTGCTTCATGAACGCCTCCAGGGAGTGGGAGGTGTCGCCGCCGACCTTGCCGTCGTGGTTGCCCGGAATGGCGAAGATGGGGGCAGGGTAGTCCTGGTAAGGATGGTAGAATTGGTCGTGGTACTTGGTGTCCTCGCCCTGGAAGTAGACCAAGTCTCCCAGGTGGTAGAGGAAGGAAGGCTGTTCGGGGAGCGTGGTGGTCTCGACCTGCCGCGTCATATGATCGGCGACGTTCTCCTGGGCGCCGCGGCCGCTAACGCCGCCGGTGTCCCCGACGGCGTGGAACACGATCTGGCCGCCCGCCTGGATGAGCCGGGTACGCGCCGGCAGTACGGAGGCAAGGCTCATGTGGTAGGGGGCGTTCTCCGCCCGCACCGGCGGGGACTGGAAGCCCTCGCTGCTCTCGCGGCGGCGGGCGGTAACCTCCGCAGCGCTGGCCGGCGCGGGCCGGAAGAAACGGCTCTCGACTTCCTGGCTGTCCATGGCGTCCTCCCAACTGGGTGCCGTGCGCTACTGTCGCAGGCGGCGTGAAGCGGACGGAGACGAAACCCAAGACGGCAGCAAACTACCCGGGTGGGCACTGGGCAACGGTGCCAGCGGTGAGAAGAACAGCGAACAGGCGAAGGCGGGTGTCAACCGCAGGGGCGACGTAGGCGTTCTTGGCGACAGCCCTGAAGCCCGGCTCGGGAATGTCCGCCGCGTTCGGGTTTTCGAACCTCTCGGTGAACTTTACCTCGGTTCCCTCGTCGGAGCGGATGTTGACGGCGGCTTCGTAATGGCCGGCGAACCGGCCGTCGGAAACCCGCAGGCCAGGTAGATATGCCGCCCGCTGTCGTGGCCACCCGCGAGCGGGACGTGCGAGGCGAACTGGAACTGTGTGACAAGACGCCCGAATGTCCTGGTCGGCAATTCCCCCGCGGGCAAGACGTTGTTCGTGAAGTGGTGCTGATGGTGTGGCATGGTATCCTCCCCCTGAAGCCTGGGCATCGCCGTCTCGTCGGCTTAGGCGATCCGCAGGCACTTCCACCTTTTCCAGGGTGGCCGGGTTGGGCAAGGAGAGCGATGCCCCAGCACCCCTACTACTCGACTCCCCCGACTGACCATGCCGCCGTTCTTCGGGCAAATTCATGGCATACCTCGCAAGCCTGTCTTTCCGGTGGACATCCTTCGAGCAAACTCCCTCAAACTGTCTGCGGCCTCGGCTTCATCCCCTGCCCCTCCGTTTGCTCAACCGCCGAGCGCCGGCAGTCCTTCGTTGGGCGGCCGGTAGCCGGCGTCCGCCCCGCGGCGCAAATCGATCGACTTGTCCAGCATCTCATTGCCGAAGGAGGTCGCTAACACGCCGCGATAATGGGGCTGGTGCTCCCGCGCGTACAGCCCGTCAAGGAATTCGGCGTAGGAATCGTGGATCGGCCCGCGGTAGTTTGTGTCCGCGACCGTGACCGGATCCAGACCCAGGCCCAGAGCGGCGGCCTTTTCCTGCAACCAGCGCAGGGCGATGTCCGACAGACGCCGTTCGGCGTAGCCCTGGTCGTCGGCATATCCGCCGCCGACATCCGCATGGGCACCGACGAACCAGCGCTGTTCGAGCGTCTGCTCGGGTCGCTCGCTCGGCTCCCACAGGCAGACGTCGTAGTCCTCCCGGTGTTCGTCGAGGGCGACGGCGTGGTAGGCGTTCCCGACGATCTTGCTCAGGCGCAGGTCGTGGAAGGCGTGGAATTCGCGGTTCAGTCTGTCGAACACCCGCAGGGGAATGCCCAAGGCACCGACGGTGTCCCAGACGCCGACGAAGCGAATGCTGATCTCCCGCGCGAAATGGGAGCGAAAGGCCACGGCCACCCGTGAGTCCGGGCCATCGTCACGCGTCCGGTAGATGCCGTAGGCCACGGGCGCCAGCCAGGAGGCGGCTTGGGCGGACACCAGGCCGCAGTTGCGCACCATCCCCACCAGGCTGCGGGCCGTGTAGGCACCGCGGCTGAAGCCGACGATGTATACTTCATCGCCGTCGGCGTAGGTTTCGGCCAGGTGCTGATAACCGGCGATGATATGGAAGTCGAGACCGGCCCCGAAAGCGCCGCCGGCGATGCGGTCGTACCACTGGGTGCCCACCCCCTGGTTGTACCACTTGACTTGCTCGACGCCGTCGGCGCCGACCCCAGCGACCGAGCGGTAAAAGCGACTGACATTCGATTCGACGCGCTCCTCAGGAGGCATCGCCTCGTCGCCTGGTTTATTCCAGGTGCCATCAAAGCACAGCACGATACGCTTCATCAAAGTTCCTCTTTCAATGCGGTTCGAACTATCAGCCTCACTGGACACGAAGGGCGAGGGCACGAAACGGCAGTCTGGACCTGCGCCTCCTCCAGGGTGCGTACATCCATCTCTGCCATGCAAAAGAGCGTATCCTCGTCTCGCACCACACAGGTCCGTTGAACGGGCGGACTTATTATTGGCGACGAGCCGACGTTGTCTAGGGACGATCTGGGGAAGATCTGGGGAAGCTCCCGAGAGGTCCTTGACGGTGACGACACAAGGCGTTTGACTGTCCCGCAACGGGAAGTGGCAACCGCACCTCGTGATGACCGAGTGGAGACACACCATGGCAAGCTCAGACGACAGCGCGCTACACATATCCTGGCCCGGTATCATCACTCTTCTCGTCGCCGTGCTGGGGTTGATCATCTCGCACCCATCCCTGGAGAGCGAACGGCCCACGCCCGTCGGCGGCGACGGCAAGTCGCTCACCCCGGACGGCAGCATTCCCGCCCGCCTCTGGCAGGACCCGCTCGCCGCGACCCTGCGCGTGTCGCCGTCGGAGCGGACCATCGCCTCGATCGTCAGCGACGCCCCCCGGCCGGCTGACGGGCGCGAGGAGACCGGGGACGGTAGGCCCAAACCGGTGCTGTTCCTCTTCGACTGCCTCCCTGCGGAGAATAGCCCGGAGGCCATGGAGATTCGCCGCCGCGAGCGTTATGCCACCTTGTCCGCGCTCAGCACCGCGGGCTATGCGCCCATCGAATCGGACCGGCTCCATTTCGCCTCGTTGATTGGCAAGCGCCGCAAGGACGGCAAGGGCATGCCCGCCGCGGGAGATTCTGGGGGCACGCGAGACGATCTCCGGCCGGAGGAGGCCGGGCTGCTCATCCCCTACGAGTGGGCCGGGCCGCTGGAGGAGGAATCGAAAGCGGCCAAAGACGCCCGCGCGTACCAGGCCGTCTGCACCTTGTGGGTCAGTCTGCTCCCCGACGCCTCGCGCCAACTTCCTTTGCTCCGGGCGCTGCGACAGGCTCTGAACTCGCAGTGGCCCAAAAACGGGCCACGCTGCCGGTTTGCCATCACCGGACGGATCGGGTCGTCACAACTGGCTGCCATGCTCCGCACGGACGCGCCCTTTGCCGATCCCGGCCGGGAGGCGGAGGATGGCATCACGTTCTACGTCACCAACTCGACCGCGCCGTTTGTCCGCAAACTGGCCCCTCGGGCGAGAGGACTGGTCGTCGAATATGTCATCGACACCGACCAGCGCCTCGCCTCCTCTTTGATCGAGGAGCTGGACAACCGGCGCCTGCGCGTGCGCGCCGCGGATGACACCAACCCGATTGCCGTCGTCGCGGAGTGGGACACCGACTACGGTCGCCAGATGCACCAACTGTTCGACGAGGCGATCTCCCCGCTGACAAATGGGGCAGGACAGCACGCGGACGGACAGCCCCCCAAAGGCCATCGGCCACATGTCCACCATTACTCCTACCTGCGCGGCCTGGACGGCAAGGTACTCGGCGGCGCGGTGCCGAAGGCGAGTCCTTCTACCGAGGCCGGCAGCGTCCCGGAGGGCGGTCCGAAGCCGGAGACCGCCAAGCCGAGCGCCCGGGAGGGCGAGGGCGAGCCGCAGATCGACTATTTGCGCCGGCTCGTCGGTCGCATGAAGGCCGACCACGAACAGTACAAGGCCATCGCCATCGTCGGTAGCGACGTGTACGACAAGCTGCTGCTGATGAGGGCATTGCGCCCCAGTTTCCCCGAGGCCGTCTTCCTCACCACCGACCTCGATGTGCGCCTGCTACAGCCGGCCGATTTCTCGACGACGCGCAACTTGCTGATCGCCTCGCACTACGGGCTGAGTCTGAACAAGGACTTGCAGCAGAAGGTCGCCCCATTCCGGAGCAGCTACGACACCGCCAGCTACCTCGGCTGTCTACGAGCGGTGCACTTCCCCAAGGTAGCGACGCATCTCTCTGGCAGCGACGACTCCCACAAGGACATCGTCGCCCTCGTCCGCGAGCAGCTGGAAGGGGAGGGCGAGGGCGCGAAAGTCCCGCCGAATGTCCACCTGCTCGTGCCCCAGACAGACGGGTCGGCCCGAATGCCGGTCCACCTCTCCGTCGTGGGGCGGCAGGGTCCGTACGAGCTTACACTCCGTACCCAGGACCCGGTCGGGGAGTCCAACGGGCGCGTGCGGCCGTGGGTCGCGCGTCAGGGTAGGCCCTGGTTACTCCTCGGCGTCGCGGTGGTGGTCGGACTGCTGCTGTACCCGGTCTCGCGGCAATGGCAGGGCTTCCTGAACTGGACCACGACGCCGGCCCGAGCCCTCGCCGCCCGACTGCGCCCCCGCGCGGCGCCGTGTCCGGCCGGTGGGGCCGACGCCAGGGAGCGGACCGAGACGTCCCGGAAGAACTGGCATTACCTCGGGGCCTTCCTGGCGGCCGTTCTGGGCGTGGCTCTTGCGGCCCTCATCTACTATGCCCACACGCACGAAGGCGGCGAGCCGTTTGAACTCTTTGCGGGCATCAGCGTCTGGCCCACGGTGATCCTCCGCCTGCTGGCGTGCGGGCTATGCGTCTACTACATCGTCACCGCCGGAGAAGACCTGGTCAAACGAAACGACGGGATTCGCGACGAGTTTGGCCTGGCGCCCCCCAAAGACGAGCCGGCCGTCGGCTGGCCGGGCGACACCTGGGCGGCGTTCCGGCTCGGTTGCCGGGCGTGGGCCCGCGAGCCGCAGAAGGCGGCCGAGGTGAGCAAGCTTTACGAGGAATTTGCGGCCCAGGGATCGTTCGGCGGCCGGGCCTGGCGCACCGGGCTGATGGCGGTCATCAATCTGGTGCTGTTCGTGCTGCTCTGGTTGGTCTTCAATCCCACCGTACTTCAGGCGCGCGGCGACATCGCGCGCACATGTTATGTTGTCGTGTTGCTTGTGACCCTGGTCACCGGGGCCGGGCTGCTCATGTTTGTGGTGGACTGCACGCTCCTGTCCTACCGTTTCGTGACCTGCCTGGTGCGCCAGGAGGAGAGGACCTGGCCGCCGACACTGGTGGAGGGGATGGCCAGGCGCTGGGGCCTGTTGCTGCGGACGGCCGACGGGACCGCCGAGGTGCCGCAAGCCTCCGCCATCAAAGAGGCGGCCAGCCAGTGGCTGCTCATCCACCTGATCGACCAGGTCACCAACGTCGTGGCCCGGCTGATCTACTACCCGTTCGTGGTGCTGCTGGTGCTGATCGTGGCCCAGAACCGCCTCTTCGACGACTGGCACTGGAATGTTCCTTGGGCATTGATGGCGTTGTTCAACGCGGGCGCCGCGGTGGTGTGCGGCGTGATGCTGCAGCGCGCGGCCAAGCGTGCCAAGGGCAAGGCACTGGAGGCGCTGGACGGCTTGCTGCGAGAGCGGGCTGGGGCGGGCGACGACCCGCTGCGCGACAAGTTCGTCCAGATCCGGACCGACATTGAGGGAACTCGTACCGGGGCCTTCGCCAGCTGGTCGCAGAACCCCGTCGTCGGGGCGATCCTCCTACCGCTGTTCGGCGGCGGCGGCCTGGCGGCACTGGAGATGCTGCTGGCCTATCTGCACTAAGTAAATGCCTGGAATCACACCGCTTAGCTGTTATACTTACCGCGCAAGCCCGACACTCGTCCGACGGTCTGGTGAGTAAATCCGAGCCGGCGACCGATCTCGGACAGCGACAATCCTTACTGGGGGAGGGCAAGATCTGCGGTGCCATTGCTTGGTCGATCTTACCCCTCTTTCGCTCGATGCCTAGGGAACGAGTAAACTCTTCAATCTCAGGGCTGGCAAACGTCCTGCTTAGGAGTTTTCGCCGCGTCCTTTCGGAATGGACGGTGTGGTCCGGTGGAGATCGGCGCGAAGAAATTGACCACATCGGCATGAAGAAGTTGACCACCTGGGTCTTGGAAAGCTTGTCTTTCAACAGGGGCTTTTTCCTGAGCTTATTGTCGCAATAGGCCAGCTATTTGGCCTTCCTTTTGCCCTT
>DATBGU010000269.1:0-33907 GCA_036557825.1 Gemmataceae bacterium | reverse complement strand
GATCAACTCCAACTCTTCCAGCATGGCCAGGTCGGCCAGCAACTGCTCCGCTCGCTCACGCAGCTCCGCACCGACCAAATTGCTGGCCAGGTGCGACTCCGCCTGCCGCGCCGCCCGCACCAGATCCGGAGCGTAGGGATTGCCCGCACGCAGCGCCGGCTCCATCTCCGCCAGCGCCTCGCTCACCCGCCGCTCCGCCTCATCCTGACGCGCCGCGCGGTCACGCACCGCCCAGCCAACGCTGCCGCCCAGCGCCACCGCCGCCAGCAATAGGCCCGCCGCCAGCGATCCCACCAGTGAGCGATTGCGCCGTGCCCACCGCCGCGCTCGTTGCATCAGCGATGGCCGCCGCGCCAGCACCGGCTTATCGTCCAGGAAGCGCCGTAGGTCGTCGGCCAGTTCCTTCGCCGTGGCGTAGCGCTCAGCTGGCTCCTTGGCCATCGCCTTGAGCACAATCGTCTCCAACTCCGTCGGAACGGCGCGGTTCAGGGATCGTGGCGCCGCTGGTTCCTCGAAGGCGATGCGCTTCAGAATCTCTTGCCGATCCTTGCCGTCCACCGCCGGTTGCAAGGTCAGCAATTCATACAGTGTCACGCCCAGCGAATAGACATCGGTGCGATGATCGACCAGGCCATGCTTCGCCAGCGCCTGCTCTGGACTCATGTAACGCAGCGTCCCCAGCAGGTCGCCCGTCATGGTCAGCCCGGAGTCGCCAGCCGTCCGCGCCAGGCCAAAGTCGGTGACCCACAGCTTGCCCTGACTGTCCACCATCAGGTTGGCCGGCTTGACATCGCGATGCACGATGCCGACGCTGTGGGCATATTCCAGCGCCTCCGCCGCTTGCTCTCCCCACTCCGCCACCCGACGAAAGTACGCCCCATCCCCAACCGGCCCCGATGTCGCCATCCCCGGCGGCGGAGTGCGTTCCGCCCTCACCTCCACCGTTTCCGCCGTCACGTCGCCAGTCTGATGCGGGGTATAAGCCTCCGTCGGCTCACTGGCCGCACCGCCGCCGGGCGCGCGCTGCTGCTCGATCAGTTCGGCCAGCGTCCGACCATCGATGAACTGCATGGCATAGAAGTGAATGCCCCGCTCGCAGCCGACCGCATGCACCGGCACAATGTGCTCCTGATGCAAGCCCGCCGCCGCCCGCGCCTCGTTGTGAAATCGCTGCAACTGCCGGGCGTCCATTGTCGCGGCGAAGGGCAACACCTTCAGCGCCACGCGCCGACCCAGCGAAATCTGCTCCGCCTCATAGACGACACCCATGCCGCCCCGGCCGACCTCACGCACAATGCGAAAGTCGCCCAGCACTCCAGAGATTGGACCATCTGCCGGCGGCTCCTCTCCGGAGGGTGGCTGCCGCAGCACCGTCAGTGCGGGCAGTACCTGACGCAGAAAATCGGCCAGTGCCGGATAGCGCTGGACGTAGTCCTCGATGTCCGGCTGCTCGCCGGCATCCAGGCGTTCCAGAAACTCGTCGGTGATCTGAGAGAGCAGCGCTTCCACAGAGGCATTTTCGGGCGAAGCCGTCGTGTTCATGATGAAGAGTCTTCCTGGTCGTCGTTGGTCAGGAGTTTGTGCAGCCGCAGCAGAGCGCGGCCGTGACGCTTGCGGGCCGTGGCGGCATCGAGGTGCAGCACATAGGCCACCTCGGCGAAGGACAGTCCTTCAAATGTACGCATCAGCAGCACCTCGCGGTCGGTCTCGGGCAGGCGAGCAACCGCCTCGCGGACGCGGCGGGCCAGTTCACGCCGCGAGAGGTGCTGGCTGGGCGAGGAGCCGGGAGCGAGAAACTGCTGAAGCAGTTGCAGCGAGGACCGCTCCGGCAGCGACACCTCACGCTCTACCGAGCGGCGAGCGGCCTCGACGTGATAGCGGCGGAGCATGAGCAGACGATCCGAAGCGAGTTGCCGCAGCCACAATCGAAAGGGCATGGGCGGCGGTTGGGGATCGTCCTGCAAGCGTCGGGCCGCTTCCATTTGTGCTTCCTGCACCACGTCGGAGGGGTCCACGCGGGCGCGGATGCGTGGGTCGAGGCGCAGCTCGACCATCTGGCGCAGGTAGGGGCGATGGCCTTCCAGCAGCCGGCCCAGCGCCCGCGTATCGCCGTCGCACACCTGCCGCAGCAGGCGGCGCGTTTGCTCCGAATCCGACGCGTTCTCGTCCATGCAACCTCCCCTACGATCCTATCTGCAAAGCGCCGAAAAATGTGACACAATTTTTTCTCGCCTCCCGCTCACCTTGACATCACTTGCCGATTTTCGTCGTGCCCGCCTTCTCGCCGTTTTCGATGAACACAACTGTAGTCAACTTGCCCTTGTCCACCGTGAGGATGAGCGGCGAGGCGAAGGTCGCGGCGCCGCCGTCCTTGCTGGTGGTGGTGTACTGCACGTACAGGGTGCCCTTGTCCGCCGTCACTTTCTCGACCTTGTACTGCCAGGTCTTGCTGCCGCGCTTGATGACGGCGACGACGATCTTCGAGTCGAAAACGTTCTTGGGCATGTATTCGCGCTTCTGGCCGATGTTAGGCGGCGCCGGACGCAGCACCTTGGCGAACTCCGCCTGATCGGTGAAAGCCAGGTACGAGGACTCGCCCTTGAGGTCGGCCTTGTTGGAGACGAAGTAGCTGTTGTAGACCTTGTGTTCGACCTTGTCGCCCTTCGCCTCGGCCTTGTCGGCGGCCGAGCCGTCGCGCGCGGCCAGGACCAAGGGCGTCAGCAACGTCACGGCGATCAGCAGGCGCTTGCTCCTCATCGCATCCCCCCTTTGTTTGACTTCTGTTTGAGAAGGACCGGATCGACGTGACTATGCCACGAGCGCGGGCGTGCCGCTACAAGATTTCGGGTCTGCCGGACGAATCGGCGGAGTTCGCTCGTTCGCCCTCTTCTTGCAAGCGCCGCCGCAGCGCGGAATAGCGCTGGCTGGTGTCCTGACGCTGCACCGCCATCTCCAGCGCCTTGCGGCTGCCGACGACGACCACCAGTTTTTTGCCGCGCGTCACGCCGGTGTAGAGCAAGTTGCGCTGCAACATCATGTAGTGCTGCGTGTGCAGCGGGATCACGACGGCGGGATACTCCGAGCCTTGTGCTTTATGAATCGTACATGCGAATGAGAGATTTAGCTCGTCCAGTTCTCCATAATCGTACACGACGGGCTTGCCGTCGTGCTCGACCGTGACTTCGCGCTCTATCTCGTCGATGGCGGTGATGCGGCCGATGTCGCCGTTGAAAACTTCCTTCTGATAATTGTTCCGTGTCTGCATGACCTTGTCGCCGATGCGGAAGGTCCAGCCGAAGCGCTGCACCTGCGGCCCACTGCCGGCCGGGTTCAGCACGTCTTGCAAACGCAGGTTGAGCGCCTGCGAACCCAGTTCGGAGCGGTTCATCGGCGTCAGTACCTGCACGTCGCGCAGCGGATCGAGTCCGAAGCGGGCCGGGATGCGCTCACGCACCATCGCGATGATGCGTTGAAGGATGCTGTCCGGCGTGTCCGCCTCGATGAAGTAGAAATCGCCCTTACCAACCGGGGCCGATTCGGGCATGTCGCCGTGCTTGACGGCGTGGGCCGCCCGCACGATCCAACTCTGACCGGCCTGGCGAAAGATCTCCGTCAGCCGCACCACCGGCAGCGTCCGCGATTCGATGAGGTCGGCCAGCACCAGCCCCGGTCCCACCGAAGGCAGCTGATCGACATCGCCGACCAGCACCACACAGGCATGAGAGGGCACCGCCCGCAAAAGTTGATACATCAGCACCACATCGACCATCGACGCCTCGTCCACGACGAGCAGATCCAGGTCGAGCGGTTGGGCCGCGTCGCGCTTGAAGCCGCCGAAGGCGGGATCGAATTCGAGCAGGCGGTGGATCGTCTTGGCCTCGCGGCCGGTCGTCTCACTGAGTCGCTTGGCCGCCCGGCCCGTCGGGGCGCAGAGGCCGCAACGCTGATGACGCGCCGCGAAAATCTCCAGGATGCCGCGAACAATTGTGGACTTCCCGACGCCGGGGCCGCCGGTGACGATCAGCATTTTTTCGCGCGTCGCCGCCCGGATGGCGTCGCGCTGCGTGACGGCCAGTTGCAGTCCCATCTTCTTCTCGACCCAGCCCAGCGCCGCCTCGATGTCGATGGCCGGCAACGGATGCCGCCCCTCGCGCAACTTGCGGACCGAGCGCGCCACGCCCAACTCGGCCATGAACAGCGGTTTCAGATACAACCAAGGTTCGTCGTGGAGCGCGGGCGTCTCGCCCGCTTCTTGCCGTGCGGGCGGGACGCCCGCGCTCCACGGTTCGCGCACCACGCCGCCGGACTGCCGTTCGTGCTCCACGGCGGCGCGGACGATGTCCTCCGCGATGCTCGTCAATTCGGCGGTCTGGCCGATAACGGCCTCTTCCGGCACACCGACGTGCCCCTCCTGGCTGGCCTCTTGCAGCACGAAACGCAGGGCAGCGCGGGCGCGCAGCGGCGACGCGCGGTCGATGCCGAGGCGCTCGGCCAACTCGTCGGCGGTTTTGAAACCGAAGCCCCATACGTCGGTGGCCAGGCGGTAGGGGTTGTCCTTGACCAGCTCGACGGCGCGATCGCCGTAGGTCTTGTAAATGCGGACGGCGCGGCCGGTGCCGACGCCGTTGGACTGCAGAAAGACCATGATGTCGCGCACGGCCTTCTGTTCCTGCCAACTCTCGCGGATGCGCTGAATGCGGCGCGGCCCGATGCCCTTGATCTCTTTCAAAAATGCCGGGCTTTCGTCGATGACCTGTAAGGTGCGTTCGCCGAAGACGGCGACGATTTTCTTGGCGAAGTGCGGCCCGATGCCCTTGACCAGCCCGGAGCCGAGATATTTTTCGATGCCCTCGATGGTATGCGGCGGCGTGCAGCGCAGATCGCCGGCCTTGAACTGTTCGCCGTGAACGCGGTCCTGAATCCATTCGCCGCTGGCCTGAATGTACTCCCCGACCACGGCGGACGGCATCTGTCCGACGATGGTGGTCAGTCCGCGCCGCCCGCGCACTTGCACGCGCAGCACGGCGAAGCCCGTGTCGGGATTGTGAAACGTCACGCGCTCGATGATGCCGGTCAGGTTCTCGGCCATGCGAGTCATTGTACCGCGGCCCGGCACACAAGCGCATCCCAGCAGGGAGGCAGGGTTCCGGTAGAATTCGTTTAGCTGCGGAGCGGAGTGCGAACACGCTCCGCTCCGCGTCGCGGCTAAACGGGAACTGATGAGTGGACACCGGAGAACTGCTAACTCGCTGGACCGTCCGTCTGGCCCTGGCGCTTTACGCGCTGGGTCTGGTTCTACGGTGGAGCGCGCGCGGCCGCCGCTCCCGGTTGGCGGCGGCCCGACTCGCCTGGAGCGCCGGCTGCCTGGCTTTTCTCCTGCATGTCCTGTATGCGTTTCAGTTTTACCATCACTGGAGCCACGCCGACGCCTACGCCGTCACCGCGCAACGGACGGCCGCCGTGGTCGGCTGGGATTGGGGAGGCGGCGTGTATGCGAATTACGCCTTTGCCGTCGTCTGGCTCGCCGATGTTGTCTGGTGGTGGCGCGGATTGACGAGTTACGCGGCGCGGCCGCGCTCCGTCGAATGGAGCGTGCAGGCTTTCCTGGCCTTCATGGTCTTCAACGCCGCTGTGGTGTTCGCGGAGGGCGTCACGCGCTGGGTGAGTTTGATCGTCTGTTTGGTTCTGCTGACCTTTCGAGGATGGCTCGCGCTCCGTTCACCGACCCTTCGGCCGCTCGACGCCGACGGGCAACAGCAGCGACGGACCTAGCGAGAGATAGCCCCACATCGCATCGGCCTGCGCGTCCGCCCGGCCGTCGAGCAACTTGTCCAGCAGCGACTTGCCTTCCGGGAACACAGTCGGCATGCGCGTGCCCGGTTGCATGCGCTGCGGCTGTTCCAACCAGCGGCGATACCAGTCGTAGCGGACGCGCTGACTCATCCGCGCCAGGTCCGGCCCGCGCGTGCCGCTGTTGGCGATGCCGGCGAGGTCGTGGCACGAGATGCAGCCCAGCGCCTTCTTGCCGACGAGGTATCGTCCCGCCTCGATCTGTGCGTCGGTCAAGGGCGTCTTGTAGATCGTGTCGTCCGGCTCGATGCCTTCGAGCGCGGCCAGCGCCTCGGGCAGTCGTCCGACGTTGTCCTTGCCGAACTGCGGCATGCGCAGCGCCATCCACGGCCGCGCCCGACCGGCGTCGGTCAGCACCTGGCGCAGCCACGGCGTTCGCAATTTGTGTCCGACCCCGGTCAACGGCGGCGGACTCACCGCCTCGGCGTTGTCCGCCTTCTCGACGCGGCGCAGACGATCGAGCAAGGCGGCGGACAATCCGCCGTCCCCGTCGCGGCTGTGGCAGGCCAGGCAGTTGAATCGCTCGAGGTCGGCGCGGGCGGCATACGCCGGCGCGGGCGGACCCGTCCCCTTCAATCCGGTACGGAGGAAGGCGCGAAGCAGGACGCGCTCTTCCGCATCGAAACCGAATGCCGGCGCGTTGCCGCGCTTCTCCGCCTTCTCCGCAAGACAGCCCGACTCCCATTTGTCTGGATTTTGCAGGTCTTCCAGCGACGCACCGGCCTGCACCGAGGCGAACGGTTGTCCGTCCGGCGCGATGGTGTGGCAGTTGTTGCATCCCTTGTCGAGGACGATGCGCTTGCCGAGATCCAGCCACTGCTTATCGGCCGGCAGACGCTTGAACTCGGCCAACTCGTCGGGACGGCGGTCCACGCGCCGAAAGGCGGCGAACATCTCCGCGGGCTTCGGCGCGGCGGGCAACTCGTCGCTCACCTTCTCGGCCTTCGACCGGCACAGAAAGCGCGCGAGGTCTTCCGCCTCGCTGTTACTGAGCAGCATGTTCGGCATCCGTCCGCTGGGATCGACGGCGAGCGGATCCTTCAAATACTCGGTGAGACGTTCCGGCGTCGTCTTGTTCCCCAGGCCGAGCAGCGGATACAGGCGCGGCGGCGCGAAGAAACCGAACGGCCGCGCCTCGTTCCTCGCTTGCTTGCTTGCGGACCCCGGCGCGCCGTGGCAGGCGCTGCATCCGATGCGATCGTAAAGCTGTTCGCCGCGTGCCACGCTGTTTTGGAATTGCCGAGAGGGAATCGCGCGCTCGTTCTCCTTCAGGGGACCGCCCAGCGAAATCAGATAGCGCGTCACGGCGAAGCGCTCGGCGCGGCCCGCCTCATCGGAGCCGAACATTCGCGGCATGAGTTCACCCGGCAGCAAATCGCGCGGCGACTCCAGCCAGCGCATCAGCCAACCCGGTCGCACGCGCCGCCCGACGCGCGACAGGTCCGGCCCATTCCTCGATACCATCCCTCCGGCGATGGGATTGTCCATCGTCGAGAGATGACAGCGAACGCAGCCGTGTTCCTCGGCGAGGAATCGCCCTCGTTCGGCGCGAGCGTCCTCCGTCCACCGCTCCGGCGCCCGCCGGGGATCGGACTCGAAGCTGTCGAATGGTATCGGCTCGCGGCGGAAGTGTTTCGACGCCCACATCAGTTCGACGCGCGCGCCGCCCGGCAAGCGCGTGAACTCGGCTACGAGCCGATGCGTTCCCGCGGTCAGCTCCACGCCGCCGCTCTCCGTGAGGGCCGGCCGTTCGTCCTTGACCTCGGCGATCAGCACCTCCTTTCCCGCCACCTCCAGACGGAACCGGCCGCGCAGCCGCACCTGGAAGCGATACGTCCCGCGCTGGAGGACTTTCAACGCTCCCTCCCAGCGGACGCTGCCGCCGTCGGCGCGCAGGCGCGGATGCGCCGCCTCGTTTGCTTGCAGCGCCAGGGCGATACCCGGTTCTCTTCGCACCACGACGGCCGGCCTTGGTCCGGCCCCATCGCGGTAGGTGGCGAACAGTCCGCGGTGTGGAAAGTCTGGCTCGACGGCTCGCGCGGGGTTGGCGAGCAGGGCGATCGCCAAGCCGAGCAACCAGCGATGCCTTTTTCGTTTTGAATCGCGCATGGTGTTTCCATAATCGCCGAGCGCGAAAGTTCAAGTGGCAGGGCGAGGAAGCCGTGGATAGGAGCGCGGGCCGGCGCGAATCGGAACGGACCCTAGTGGAGGGTGGGAGAGCGGGCGAGTCCGTAGGTGGTGAGTTGGATGGGTTCGGGTCAGCCGTCGTGGTCGCGGTGGTAGGCGTGCAGGCCGAAAAAGACCCACGCCGCAGAGCGATGGTCGAGGGCAGCCGGGTACGTAGAATGCTTGCAGGTCAGGGTGTACCCGAATCGGAGGGCGGCCTCGGTGAGCCGTCGCAGACGACCGTTAATAGCTGAGGTAGGTATGAGAGCCGCATTGACCGCAAAATGGGTCGTAATATTCGGAGTGATAGGCTTTGCCCAGACGACTTGCTTGGCACAGACGGTCATCGACGCCGACTTTTCCAAGGGGGACTTCGCGACTCTGGGCTGGAAAGCGAAGGGCGACTGGGATGTGTTCCGGTACCCAAAAGAAGCCGCCAACAATCCAGGCTTGGTGGCCCGCTTCGCGGCGAATAAACCGAACGGCTCCCTGACCAAAACCTTTCCGGAGGTAAAGAACCCCAAGAAGCTGACGCTGTCCCTGGACTACGGCTGGGGCTGGGGGGACACCGACCAGGGCGCGGATTGCGTCTCGTTTATGCTGGTGGATGCCAAGGGCAACGGCTATGCCTTTGAAGTCCACCGCTCCAAGGCGAAGTGGGCGGTGCAGTGGGCCAAGGTTGCCGACCGCACTCCCGCCAAGGACAAGACCTGGGCGTCCGAGGACATCGACGCCACCCACGCTTCCATTCGCAACGGCGGCGGCTTGAGTCGCCTGACAATCACTCGCGAAACCGACGGGGCATGGAGTATCACCGGGAAGGACTGGAACAAGGGCGCGGGAGCGACGGTGCGATTCCTCGACCCCACGACCACCTCATTCAACCAGCTGGTACTGTTGGGAACTCGGAACTTTGACGAGCAGCTCTTCAACAAGATCGTATTGGAACTGCAACCGACGGCGAAGGCCGCGCCGACGACCGCCGTCCCCGTGACGGCTTTCCTGAATAGCATCGGCGTTGTCAGCACCTTTCCCGATCGCGGACAACCACTCCCCAAGACGATCCAAATGGTCAAATACGGCGGGTTTCGTTGGGTAAGGGGCGGCATCGAGGGGCTTACGGACAAAGGTCCCACGACAATTCAGACCTATCTTGACCTGCACAAAGAAACCGGCGTCCGGTTCAGTTGGGGCCTGGTAAGCGGCGGCAGCGATCTCAAGAAACTCATCGAAACCGCTGGGCAGTTGGCGAAAGCCGACGCGCTGCTGGCTTTTGAGGGCAATAACGAGCCGAACAACTGGGGCGTCACGTACCAAGGTAAACAAGGCGGCGGTCGTGCGCCCTCGTGGTTGGCCGTCGCGAAGTTGCAACGCGATTTGTACAACGCCGCCAAAGGCGATCCGGTGCTGAAAAAGTATCCCGTCTGGTCGATCAGCGAAGGCGGCGCCGAAGTGGATAATGTCGGGTTGCAGTTTTTGACCGTTCCCAAGGGCGCCGGGTGTTTGATGCCCGAGGGAACAAAATATGCCGACTACGCCAATGTTCATAACTACATTTATCACCCCGGCTCCCCCGGCTTGAAGGACAATAAGACATGGAATGCGGCAGACCCTACTTCCCTGTGCAAGGTCGATGGTTTGTACGGTAACTACGGCGTCACCTGGGCGAAGCACTTTCGCGGCTATTCGGAAACCGAGCTATTAACATTGCCGCGTGTCACCACGGAAACCGGCTGTACCATCGCCGGCCCCATCACGGAGGAGATCCAGGCGTTGAACCTGCTGACGATGTATCTGGATCAGTTCAAGCGTGGGTGGAGCTACACCGCCGTCTACCTCCTGCGCGACCGTACCGACGAAGGCGGTAATCAAAGCTTCGGGTTTTTCAAGCCGGACTACACGCCGCGCAAGGCCGCCGTGTATCTGCACAATCTCACGACGATTCTGGCCGACCAGGGTTCCCTCGCCAAGCCTGGCCAACTCAATTACTCCATCCCGGAGCAACCCGCCACCGTCCATGACCTGCTGCTGCAAAGGAGCGACGGCACGTTTGAATTGGTGGTGTGGAACGAGCGGTTGAAGGGTGTCGATGAGGTGACGGTGCATTTGGGTCGCACTTACCCAACGGTGAAAGTTTTCGATCCGACGATCGGGACGCAACCCACTCAAGACCGCGACAAGATCGATGTGTTGAAGTTGACCCTGAGCGATCATCCTCTGATTATCGCAATTGCCCCGAAGTAGAGAGGTCACGATTTGACGTGAGCCGGCGTCTGCGCCGCGCATTCGACCGCCGTCGCGCCGTGGGCCAGGTAGTGTTCATCGACTGGATAATTCGCGAACTGAATCGTGTAGTACGACTCGAACCACTTCTTGATGTCCGGCAGCGCTCCTTCATCGTACCGCGTGGCGACGTGCAGCGTCGGGCCGTACATTTCCGCACGGATCTCGCCCTGCTCGACGACGACGCGGCCGGCCTTGAGGACGAAACGCGGCAACTCGAACATGGCTCGCTTGTCCGCGGAGGGCGTGTAAATCGTCACGTCCGCGTCGGCGCCGGCACCGAGATGGCCCTTGTGTTTCAGGCCGAGCATTCGCGCCGGTCCCGCTCTCGTGATAATGGCGATCTCATAAAGAGAATATTCGCGGTCCAGATCCTTCAAGGTCGAGCGCTGCAACACGCGCGGAGGGACTCGCTTCAAAAGCTCCAGGCGATAGGTACGGTCCATGAGCAGCTGCACCACTTCGGGGTAGGCGAGGAAGGAGCCGCCGTTGGGGTGGTCGGTACTCATGCCGACGCGCCACGGATCGTTGACCAGCAGATACCACTCCAACCCGATGGCCCATTGCAGGGCGTGGACGAAGCTCTTTTCCTTGTACGCGATCGGTACGATGCCGCAGCCGGCCTCCATTTCGGTGTCGAAATTGGTCCATTTGCGGCCGGTGACTTTGTGCAGATAATACCCCAGCGGGCCGTCGCCGGTCATCGAGGTCGTTTCGCCGAACAGCACCTGCCCGACATCGACGGTCAGGTTCGGATGCTGGTTGACATACTCGGCGAGTTCCGGCACTTTCGAGCGGAACTTGCCCTGATCGTTCGCTTCGCCGCCGTAGCTGTGAAACTGAATGTGCGTCAGGTGAGCACGGCGACCTTCGAGCGCCTGCATGGTGGCCAGCGTCGTCCGCCAATTGCCGGGCAGACCGAGGTTGTTGCAATGGATGTGGACCGGGTGCGGCAAGCCGAGGTCCATCGCAGTTTGCGCCAGCGACGCGATGATTTGCCGCGGCGTGACGCCGAAATGCCCGACCTTGGCGTCGAGTTCGTGGATGTTGTCGCCGCCCTGCTTCCACACTTCGACGCCGCCGGGATTGACCAGCTTCACGGCGTAGCCCTTGCCGGCGGAGAGCAGCCAGGCGACGAAGGCGCGCAGCCGTTCGGGTTCGTTGGCGGCGATCTGCTTGAGGACGTAGTGATTGTTGCCGAACAGGAGAAAGAAACCCTTGTCGAGGATGGGTGTATCGTGAAACTCCTCGTGAGCGTGGCGGGCGCTCAGCGGCGGGATGGCGGCGTCGAAGGCAGTGGTGTAGCCCATGCCGGCGTAGAGATAGCCGGTGGCGAAGGTGCTCGGCACGCTGCCGGTAGTGCCGGAGCGCGTCCGCGGCGTGCGGCGCACTACCGGCGCTTTGCGCTTGTCCTCCGGGCGCATTTTGCGCGCCAGGTTGACCTTCGGCCCGGCAATGTGCGCGTGCATGTCCACGCCGCCGGGCATGACGACCAGGCCCGTCGCGTCGATGACTTTCTCGGGCCGCACGTCGGGTTCGGTCGGCTCGGCGATGATTTTGCCGTCGCGAATCCAGATGTCCCGCACGACGCCGTCGAGGTTGTTGAGGGGATCGTAGACGGTGCCGTTGGCGATTTTGAGGAGGGTCATGTCCGTTCCGTGAAGGTTTCCACTGTTTTCTTCGCGCGGCCCTTCGGGGTCATCGGAGGAGGCCCCATCAGTTTCCGCCAGTCGCCCAGGCAGAAGCCGAGGACGAGACCGATCCCACCGCCCAGGAGCATAAGGATGAAATTGCCCGCGCCATACAGCCAACCGCACGCAAGCCCCGCCGCCAGGCCGATAAGCCGGGCGAGGAAGTTGCTTTTCGTGCCGACCAGTAGACACCCCACCAGCGCACCGGCGAACCCCGTCGCACACGCTCCGTAGAGGCCGGCCTGTGCGGCACCGATCAGCGCGCCGACGACGATGCAAAGGACAACCTTGAGGGCTTCCAGCTGCCTCTCGACCACGGGAATGTTTAGTCGAATGTCGGGAATGGGCATTGACTCTTCGGGACGCTCGGTTATCCCGGACCCCATCGCGGGTGAATCAGCGGGTGAATCGGAGGAGGGGAGCACCTTTGGGGAGACGACCGCCTCCAGATCGCCGGCGGAGGGATCGCGCGCCGCCGGCAGTCCGATGACCGGCTCCGGCCGGAGCATCCAATCGCGGTTCTCTGGCTCCGGAAGGCCGGCCAACTCCTTGTGAAGAAGTTCCGGGGTCACGCCGAAGGGTTGAAGGAGTTGTGCGGCGCTGCTGTCGGGTTCGCGCACCACACCCCAAAGCAAGTGTTCCGAGCCGACGCAGGAGTGATGCAGTTCCACCGCCGCGGCGTGGGCATGGTCCAGCGCCCTGAGAGCGCCGGGCGTATAGGGCAGCTTGTCCCAGTTCGCCGGGCGCGCCCCTCGCGGGAGGCTGGACTCGACTTCCCGATAAACCTTTTCTGGGTCGGTCGCGAATGCCGCCAGCAATCTCACCACTCCCGACGACCCTTCCCGCACCACGCCCAGCAGGAGGTGTTCGGTTCCCAGGTAATCGTGGCCGAGGCGGGCCGCCTCCCGGTGGGCCAGCTGGATCGCTTTGCGGGCCTGGCCGCTGAAGCCCTCGTACATGGCGATTCCCTCGGGGCCGAAGTCTGCACCCTGCTCGCCAATCGGTGAGGTTGCCGAACTGCTCTGCCAGACGGTTGCGCAAGCAGTCCCGTTTGTTCTCACCGACGTGGTTCCGTCATTGTAGTGCAGCGGAACGAAGGGGTGTGATGAGGGCGGAAGAGGCTCTGTCAAATCCGGAGCCGAATACTCTATCGGTCCTCCGCTGCGAATGAATCCCGCAACGCCGCTTCGTACTCGGCCGGCGTGTTGAGATTGCGGAGCGTCTGGAACGTCGGGTCGGCGTCGATCAACTCTTCCGGCCGGACGATGCGTGTCGGCACTTCCTCGAACAGAAACAACGGCCGCAGACGATTCTCGGTCAAGAGGCGCGCGGCCGCCGCCGCCGCCTCGACGCGATAAACCGCCGCCAGGGGATGACGATATCCGCCGACCTCCGGCACGCAAATGATGTGTTCGCCGAGCAACGCGATGAGCCGGCGGACGAAGGCGGGTTGAAGAAAGGGCACATCGCAAGAGGAAAGATAGCCGGCGGAGAGCAACCAGGCGACGAAGGCGCGCAGCCGTTCGGGTTCGTTGGCGGCGATCTGCTTGAGGACGTAGTGATTGTTGCCGAACAGGAGAAAGAAACCCTTGTCGAGGATGGGTGTATCGTGAAACTCCTCGTGAGCGTGGCGAGTGCTCAGCGGTGGGATGGCGGCGTCGAAGGCAGTGGTGTAGCCCATGCCGGCGTAGAGATAGCCGGTGGCGAAGGTGCTCGGCACGCTGCCGGTAGTGCCGGAGCGCGTCCGCGGAGTGCGGCGCACTACCGGCGCTTTGCGCTTGTCCTCCGGGCGCATTTTGCGCGCCAGGTTGACCTTCGGCCCGGCAATGTGCGCATGCATGTCCACACCGCCGGGCATCACGATCAGACCCGTCGCGTCGATGATCTTGTCGGGCCGCGCGTCGGGTTCGGTCGGCTCGGCGATGATTTTGCCGTCGCGAATCCAGATGTCCCGCACCACGCCGTCGAGGTTGTTGAGGGGATCGTAGACAGTGCCACCAGCGATTTTCAGAAAAGACATTCCCTCTGTTTCCCTGCCAAAGTCGTCACAAAACTTCCACGTCGCGCTCCACGATGAAGATTTCCTCTTGTTGAAAGATTCGTTTCAATTCCTCTTTGAGTTGTCTCAAAAATCTGCGGGCCGGACGAACCTTGGCCGTGACGACGCGATAAATGACGATCTCGTCCCGATAAGTAACATTGCCCATCTGCCAGAAGCCTTCTCGCGGCTGTGGGACGAACGTAAACCCGTTGAAGTATTCCAAGAGACGAACCTGAAGATCTTGGAACCTTGGCGGTTCAACCGGGACGCCGTCGTTGTAACGTAGTGGAACGAAAATGTCATATTCTTTCACCCGATTCGGCTCCTTCCACACTAGGGGGATTCACTTCCGAAGCCAATTCCTTGAACCGGACCCCGGCTTCGCGCAGCGCGCGGACAGCCTCGGCACTGATGACATAGGTCCGATCCGGCAATCCCATACCGGGCGAGTGGCGCAACAAAATGGGCAACGCCTTGAGTTCTTCTCGTGCCGAGAGGCGGATCATTACTTTCATGGAAAACCTCCCTTCGGATCGACTTGCTTGCGGAGACGGCTGATCCGGATAGAGCAACGGCAAAAGGACTTCCCGCCAGTTCTCGACGGAGGCCATTACGCCGTTGATCTCCAAACTATCCTTGGCATAGTAAATCTCCACTTGCTGGCCGCAGCACCCGCACTTGAGGAGGTAGCGAGGCATTCGTTTCCCTCGTCCTTTGTGATGAAACACCCGCAAGGCAAATCCCCCTTCGCGCCTTGATTGAGCGACACGCTTGTTCGGCTCAGCCATCGCCGTCTCCGGATAAATTCAGCACGGAGTGGCATTATATCTTATCGGCTCTCGGCGAGGAATGAATCCCGTAAGGCCGCCTCGTACTCGGCGGGCGTGTTCAGGTTGCGAAGTGTCTGGAACGTCGCATCCGCACCGGCCAGTTCCTCCGGTTGGACAATTCGTGTGGAAACTTTCTCGAACAGGAACGTCAGCCGCGAACTGTCCTCGGCCAGCAACTTCGCCGCGGTTGTCAAGACATCAATGCGATAGACGGCCGCCAGCGGATGGCGATAGCCGCCGACCTCCGGAACGCAAATGACATGTTCACCGAGCAACGCGATAAGGCGGCGGACGAAGGCGGGTTGAAGAAAGGGCACATCGCAGGAGGAAAGATAGGCGGCGTCGGCCCGGCCGCGCAGCGCAGCCAGTCCGGCGGCCAATCCCTGAAGGGGGCCGCGCCCTTGCTCGGGATCGCAGACGATGTCGATGTTGGGCGGCAAGGGCGGCACATCCTGACCGGGGGCAGCGACCACCACGACCGGCGCGACGACTTCGCCGAGCAAGCGGACGACGCGCGGCAGCATCAATTCCTCCCCGAACGGCAGCCAGGCTTTCGGCCGGCCCATTCGGCTGGATTGGCCGCCACAAAGCACAACTCCGCCGATACGCGGCATCACCATCTCCTCCGGTCGCTTCCATTCCCCGCTCACCCCTCGATTCCTTGCTGGAATTGTCCACCCTCCGATATTATGAAGGGAATTCGGAAAGACGTGAACCCATCGTGCTGGTGCAAGAGCCGATCCTCGGATAGAATCTCCTCCATCTTCCGGAGGGCCTTTCGTGATGATACGCCACACGATGACGACGGTGTTGCTCCTCAGTCTGGCTTATCCCCTATCCGCCGCGGAGCCGGCGCCCGCGCCGAAGGAAGTCCGCGCGGCGGTTACGAAGGCGCTGCCGCTGATCCAAAAAGGCGCCGCCGGCCATCGCGAGCAGCGGACTTGCTTCGCCTGCCATCATCAGGCTACTCCAATCCTCGCCCTGACCACGGCCCGCTCGCGCGGCTTCCCCTTCGACGCCGAAGACGTGCAAAAGCACTTGCGGTTCATCGCGAAGTTCCTCGACAACAATCGCGAGGGCTACCTCAAGGGACGAGGCCAGGGCGGGCAAGTGGACATGGCGGGCTACGCGCTGTGGACCCTGGAAATGGGCGGTTGGAAGCCGGACAAAACCACCGCCGCCGTCACCGAGTATCTGCTGCAACGCAACGCCGACCGCGATCACTGGCGCGTCGTTTCCAATCGCCCGCCGTCGGAAGTCAGTTTGTTCACCACCAACTACGTCGCCATCCGCTCCTTGCAGAACTTCGGCACCGACGAGCAGAAGAAGCGCATCGACGAACGGCTGGGCGTGGTCCGGGGCTGGCTGGAAAAGACGACGGCGAAGGACACGGAAGACCGCGTGTTTCGTCTGTGGGCCTTGAAGCGAATCGGCGGCGACGCGAAAGATGTACGAGCCGCGGCGGAGACGCTTATCAAGGACCAGCGGGACGACGGCGGCTGGGCACAAAAGGACGACATGAAGTCCGACGCCTACGCCACGGGGACCGTCCTGACGGCGCTGCACGAGGCGGGCGGATTGGCGACGAGCGATGCGGTTTATCAGCGCGGCGTGAAGTATTTGCTGGCGACGCAGAAGGACGACGGCTCGTGGCACGTCCGTTCGCGCAGCAAGCCGTTTCAGACGTATTTCGAGAGCGGTTTTCCGCACGGCAAGGACCAGTTCATCTCGCTGGCCGCCAGCGGCTGGGCGACGACGGCGCTGGCGCTGTCGCTGCCTCCGGTGCAGCGCCAGGCGAGCATTTCGCCCCGCTAAGACGCGATTCCAACGAACAAGCCCGGAGCGCCAGCGACGGGCGCTTCAACCCGTCGCTGGCGCTCCGGGCTTGTGAGAATAGTTCACTTTCCCACAACCACTCGCTCCTGCCGGCGCGAACGTCCGGCGACTTGCTCGGCGGCGCGGCGCAGCCGGCGAACACCCTCGGCCAGTTCGTCCGCGGCGGCGACGCCGAAACTCAGCCGCGCCTCGCACGCCGGCGCCGGCGTCTCGCCCTCCACGTAGCCGTACTCGCCGGGCACGAACAACACGCCTTCTTTCAGCGCCGCCCGCATCAAGCGCTCGTCCGGCCCGGTGCGAATGTTCCTCGGGAACGTCAGCCATACATACAAGCCGCCCGCAGGCCGCGTCCAACTCACGTCCGGCCAATCGCCGAACTCGCGCTCCAGGGCCGTCAGCATGGCGTCGCGCTTGGCCCGGTAAACATCCACCAGGTTGCCGACGTGCCGATGATACGCGCCCGTCTCCAGCAGCCGGTCGAGAACGTGCTGGACGAAGTTGTTGGAGCCGAAATCGTGGCCGCCCTTCAGCCACAGCACGGGGCCGACCAGATCGCGCGGCAGCAGGCCGTAACCCGTCTTCAGTCCCGGCGCGCACGGCTTGGAAAAGGTGTAGGTGCTGATGACGTACTCATTGGTTTTATCGAGCGCTTTGATACTGGGCAGGTCGGGTCCGTCGAACCGCAGTTCGCGATAGGCGGCGTCCTCCAGGATGAGGATGCGGTGCTTACGGCTGAAGCGGCGGACCAGTTCGAGGAGCCGGCGGCGGCGCGGCAGCGACAGCGACAGGCCGGTGGGGTTCTGGAAGTAATCGACCGTGTAGATCAACTTCAAGCGCCCGATCTCTCCGCTGCGTTCGAGACGTTGCAGCAGGCTCTCCAGAGCGTCGGTATCCATGCCGTCGGCGTCCATCGGCACGCCGAGAACGCGGACGCCCTTGCTCGCCAGCACGCCGTGATAGACGAAGTAGGACGGCGCCTCCGTCACGACGATGTCGCCCGGATCGAGCAGCGCTTCGCCGAGCAGATAGAGCAACTGCTGCGAGCCGGTGGTGACGACGACCTCGTTAGGGGTGAGGCTCAGTTCTTCCGGACGAACGCCGTCGGCGGCGCAGACGTGCGCGAGGACTTTTTCGCGCAGCGGCAGATGTCCCTCGGTAGTGCCGTACTGGAGGGCGGCGCGTCCGCCGTCGGGGCGGGCCAGCACGTCGGTGGCGGCCTGAGCGACTTCCCGCAGCGGCAGCGACGACTCATCCACCAACCCGGCGGCCAGGCTAATGAGTCCCGGCGTTTCCAGGGCCAACCGAATCAGAGTGCTGATCGGCGAGTCGGTGGTTCGCAATGCTTTCGCTGACAGGGCCAAGGGCGCCGCATCCATCGGGAAGTCCTCGCAACAAGGGGAAATAAAAAAGCCCGAGGTTTCGACCTCGGGCTGCGTGTTCGGCGTGGCAATGCTTGCAGTCCGAGGTCAGGTGACGGCGACGGCGATGGCGAGGACAGCAGCCCAAACGGCCGCGGCGTTGGCCGAGGTAGCGAGGGGGGCCGCAAGGATTGCCATCATAACGCGGAGCATGTCATCGAGATCGTGAGTGCAAGGATGTCTGATCTTTTTGTAGCAGATGCGGCGAATCGGGGCAAGGACAAGCGCCGTCAGGGGGCGACGGTTCGCCGGGCCAGGCGTGCCAGCGCCGCTTTGGACTCGCGCGTTCGCCGCGCCGCCGGGGCGCCGCCGGACAACTCGCGCAACACGGCGACAGCCTCAGCCGTGCCCAGGTGTTCCAGCACTTCCACGGCGCGATCCGCCCTCATGTGTTCCGGCCGAAGGGGGATGCCCTCCAGCGCCTCCGCCAGCGCCTCCAATCGCCGGCGCATTTCCAGAGGAGGATGCTGAGCGAGCCGCTTGCGCAGAAACGGCTCGGCCAACTCGCCGAGTTTTTCCAGCTCCTTCGCGGTCCGCTGCCGCACCGAAAAGTCCTCGCTGGCGAGGTCGTCGAGCAATCGGCTGACACGGTCAGGTTCCAGGGGCAACGCCGGGCGCAGTCGCTGGCGCAACAGAGCGATGGTCTGTTCGGGAGCATCCTCAAGACGGGCCATCGTCTCCGCCGCTTCGATGCCGTTTGCGCTGCCCAGGCGTTCCCAGAGCTTGTCCATTTCCTCGGCGTGCGGCGGTTCACTTCGCGTCCGCCACGCTTTTCGGATCGAATTTACGTCCCACAACAGGATGGTGGTATCGCTGCCGCCGGTGGCCAGCGTCCGACCGTCGGGACTGAAGGCGATGCACCCCAACCCGCCGCTGGGAACATCGAGGACGCCGCGAAGGGTGCCGCGGGCGGGATCGACGAACCGTACCCTTCCATCAGGGTGGGCGATGGCCAGCAAATCGTCCCGCGGCGAAAAGGCAATTTCCGACCTGGGGTCGTGGCGCGAACCGAATTGACGCAAGGGAACTCCGCGCACCACGTCTATTAGGGTGATGGCTTCTCCATCGTTCCATACCAGCGTCTTGCCGTCGGGAGCGAAGGCCACCAGGGGAGTGCCCCCAACCATGTGGCGGTTGTAGCGGGAACGCTGATAACGATCCAGCATCCGCTTTGCTTCGTCGTCGTTCGGGATGCGCCAGCGAAGTTTCCCGGTCGCGCGTTCCCACAATCGCAGCTCGTGGACTTGCTCGCGATTGCCATTGTACGGAATCGTCCGCTCGCCCATCGCGGCCACCAGTCGGCCGTCCGGCGAGGGAGCCAGTTTCATCACGGAGTCCTCATCGTCCCGTTTCGCGTCGGCCGGCATCGATGCGCCGGGCGAGCGGATCGCCTTGCCGGTGGCGGCGTTCCACGAAAGTATTTGGCTGTGGCTGGCGGTCAACAGTCGCTTACCGTCCGGCGAAAAGAGCAAATCGCCGATGCCGCCGTTGGGAACCACAAATTGCAATCGCGAAACCCCTGAATCCACCGCCCAGAACTGCACCACGTTGAGCCTGCTGACAGACGCAATCGTTCGGCTGTCCGGGGAAAAGACAATGCATGGGGAGGCGCAATCGCTGATGAGCACGTGTTCAGGACCGGTCGTGGCGAGGGTCAATACATGGAGTTGCCTACCAGACGACGCCTCCCACAAGCGCACGGTGCCATCCGAACTGATTGACGCCACGGACTTGCCATCAGGGGCGAAGGAGACGGCCTTTACCGATCGCTCGTGCCCTTCCTGTACGGATCGGATCTCCTTCCCGGTCGGCACGTCCCAGAGCCGAATCAGGGGAACCAGTGGCGGAGCGATCGCCAGGCGTTTGCTGTCCGGCGAGAAGGTCACGGTCGAACGGGCGGGCAGACTCTTCGGAGGGGTGTAGGCCGTTTGCCGCATGTCATCAAAAGGGTACGAAATGTTCATGCGATGGAGCTGTTTGCCGGTGGCCGTCTCGCACAGTTGGACCGCGTCTTCTTCCAAGACGGCGATCGTTCGGCCGTCCAGGGAAAGGACCACGTCGCGGGCGAAGATCGTATCCAGGGCCGGCGACGGCAGCGGCTTGCCCTTTGCCACGTCCCACAGCCGAATTACATCGCCCCCTTGCTCCACTTCCACGGCGGCCAGCAGCGTCCGGCCATCGGCGGAGAAGCGCATCCCGAACAACCGTCCTTTTATCGGCGAGCCAAGCTCCCGGCGCGTTTCGCCGGTGGCCATGTCCACGAGCCGGACGCGAACCCCTTTGCCTTCGTCTTTGACGCCGAGGGCCAAAAGCTTGCCATCAGGTGACAGGGTCGGCTTCTGTTCCTCCTGGTAATGATGGGGCGTTGTCGGCAGTTCCCGGCCGGTCATGGCGTCCCAGCGCCGAAACGCGCGGTCCTCCTTCTCGGACAACCGCGCGATCAGGATCTTGTCGTCGGCAGCGAAATCGAGCGCTTCCACGCCGTCTTCTACGGAATACTTCTTCTCTTTCTTCCGCGTGTCGATCGGAATATCGCGCGGTTCCGGGCCGTCCGGCAGGCTCCAGACGCGGAGGAAGCGCCGCTCAATCATCTCGTGAGTCGCCAGAGTGGCGACGGCCTTGCCGTCGGGCGCCAGCGCGACAAAACTCAGGTCGTGATTGGGGACGGTGAGTTCGCGCATGGTTTTGCCGGTGTCCGTCGCCACGATGCGGACCGCGCGCTCGCCGGATCGTGACGCCAACAGTCGGCCATCGGCCGAGAGATCCCAAGCCCAGTAGTTTGATAGCCGGAAGCGGCCCAGTTCCTTGCCGTTGTCCGTCCGCCATGCCCGGCTGTGGCCCGATGGGGCGAGCGAGTACAAAGTCTGCCCATCCGGCGAAAAACGCAGCAAGGCAATGAAATCGTTGCCGGTGCGGAAGCGCAGGTTGCCCAGTCGAGCGATCGCTCCGGGCGGAAGGGGGTCGCCGTGACGATCCGTATGCGGTTTGCCGCTCGTCGGCGAAGCGGGTGGTTCTCCGTGTGCGAACGGTGCCAGCGACAAAACAAGGCAAGCGAGCGAACACGGCCCGGCGCGATGCGCGAACATGATCGACTCCTCTCGGAAGCCTCGGACATTCTTCGAGAGTAATCCGCCGCGCGGGCGGAGTCCATGATCTTTGTGCTTGGCCGCGGCGGCGAGATGCTTTAAGTTGCAAGGGCCAAAGAGAGCGGCTGTGGTCCGGCAAGCGACCGCGGACGGGCGAAGGTCTCAAGGAGAATCACGATGTTCGATCTGGCGTCGGTGCAATCGGCCCTGCAAGCGGCGAAGCTGGATGGCTGGCTGCTGTACGATTTTCGCGGCCTCAACGTGCTGGCTCGCCGCGTGCTCGACATCCCGGCCGACGCCATCCTGTCGCGCCGTTGGTTCTATTTCGTGCCGGCCCAGGGCGAGCCGCGCAAGCTCGTTCACCAGATCGAGCCGCACGCTTTGGACTGCGTGCCGGGATCGGCCCAGCGCTATCTGCGCTGGCAGGAACTGGAGTCCGGCGTCAAATCGCTGCTGGCGGGCTGTCGGCGCGTGGCGATGGAGTACGTACCGCGCAATGCCAATCCCTACGTTTCGCGCGTCGATGCCGGCACCGTCGAACTGGTCCGCTCCCTCGGCGTCGAGATCGTCTCCTCCGGCGACCTCATTCAGCAGTTCGAGGCGTGCTGGGACGATGCGCAATGGACCATGCATCTCGAAGCCGCCAAGCACACGCGCTCGGCCTACGACGTCGCCTTCGGCTTCATCGCCGAGCGCGTCCGCGCCGCCGGCTCCGTGCGCGAAACCGAAGTGCAGAAGCGCATCCTGGACCACTTCGCCGCGAACGGACTCGTGACGGACCATCCGCCCATCGTCGGTGTCGGCCCGCACAGCGGCGATCCGCACTACGCGCCCGGACCCGACAGCGACAGTCCCATTCGCGCCGGCGATTTCGTCCTCATCGACCTGTGGGCCAAGCTCGACAAACCGCGCGCCGTCTACAGCGATCTGACGTGGACCGGCTTCGTCGGCACGGAGACGCCGGAGGTGTACGAGCGGATTTTTCAGATCGTCGCCCGCGCACGGGACGCGGCCATCAACCGCGTGCGCTCGGCCTTTCCCAGTGGGCCGCCGCTTCGCGGATGGGAGGTCGATCAGGCCGCCCGCGATGCGATCGAGCAGGCCGGCTACGGGGCGGCGTTCTGTCATCGCACCGGCCATTCCATCGGTCAGGAGACGCACGGCAACGGCGCCAACATGGACAACCTGGAGACGCACGAGGAACGGCAAGTGATGCCGCGTACCTGTTTCTCGGTCGAGCCGGGCATCTATCTGCCGGAGTTCGGCGTCCGCAGCGAGGTCAACGTCTTCGTCGATGCCAAGCGACAGGTCCACGTCACCGGCGGCGATCCGCAAACGAGCGTCGTGCCGATTCTGAAGGTGTATTGAGCCGCTTGCGGCTTAGCGCGAAGGACGCTAAGCCGCAAGCGGCCTAAAAAAGCAAACCGGGGCCGCCTCAATGTCCCAGCCAGGCGGCCCCGGCGCTGGCGTCCCCGAGACGCCGGGGTGAAAGATAACCCCCGCCTCATCAGTAGTCAAGAGTTCACGTGTACAAAAATCAACATTATCGTATCGACTGACCGCGGAATCGTTACGATTGCTAGAATCGGCGTTGGCAAGCGGGGGGCGTCAGCCCCCTGTTGCGATGAAACAGGGGCTGACGCCCCCCGCTTGCCAAATGCGATGCGGAGGGAGCACGGTGAAGGGACTCTTTACCCGTCCAGCGTTCACGGGATTCGGCCCGCTGGCATTGCGACCCGCCGCGCAACCGCCTCCCTTGCATACGATCCGCGCTCGGCGTCCCGGCCGCTTGCGTGCGCTCATGCGCCGCGACTGTCCGCGTCTGCCGGGCGTCTATGGAATGATCGACGCCGGCGGTGAGTTGATCTACGTCGGCAAGGCCAAGAACCTGCGCGGCCGGCTGCTGAGTTACTTCCGGCCCAAGAGCCGCGATCCCAAGGCGGGGCGCATCCTGAAGAACACGCGCACGCTGGCCTGGGAGATCGCGCCGAGCGAGTTCGCCGCCCTGCTGCGCGAACTGGAATTGATCCAGCGCTGGCAGCCGCGCTTCAATGTGCAGGGCCAGCCATACCACAGGCGGCGCGTGTATGTGTGCGTCGGCCGGCGACCGGCCGCGACGATCTTCCTGGCGAAGCAACCGCCGCGGACGGCGTTCGCCCGCTTCGGTCCCGTGCCGGCGGGCTTGCAAGCACGCGAGGCCGTGCGCCGCCTCAACGATTGGTTCCGTCTGCGCGATTGCCCCCAAGCTCAGAAAATGAGCTTCGCCGATCAGCCGGAGTTGTTCGCGCTGCCGCTGGCGGCCGGCTGCATTCGTCACGAGATCGGCACCTGTCTCGGACCCTGCGTCGCCGCCTGCTCGCGCGACGACTATGCCCGCAACGTCCAGGCCGTCCTCGCCTTCCTCCGCGGCGAAGATGCAGCACCCCTGACCGCGATCGAGCGCGAGATGACCGCCGCCTCGGCGAACCTGGAATTCGAGCGCGCCGCCGCCCTGCGCGACAAGCTCGACTCGCTGACACGGCTGTGCGATCACCTGCGGCGCGTGCGCGAGGCGTCGCGGCACTCGTTCGTCTATTCGGTGCGCGGACACGATGAAAGCGAATTATGGTATCTCATCCACGGCGGGCGCGTGTGCGCCGTCGTACCGTCGCCGCACGATGACGTGAGCCGGCGCGAGGCGGCGAAGGTACTGGAAGCTGTGTATCAGCGCGCGCAGCCGCTATCCGTGCCGCCGGCGTTAGGAGAGATCGACGGTGTGCTGCTCGTGGCGTCGTGGTTTGGTCGTCGAACGGAGGAACGCCAGCGCATTCGGAAGCCCTCGGCGAGCCTGGCCGATTGCCGGTCATCCGAATGAAAAGATGTCGAGGCTCCTTTTGTCCGTCCTACCGCGACAAAACACCGTCCGGCAGGTGTCTTGGTATACTGTCCCCTAGCCGGTTATCCAAATCATCAGGGTGTCTTGGTCATGGAGCATCAAACGATCACGGTCGGCAAACGTGCCCCGGAGTTTGAGCTACCTTGCACACGAGGACCGGGTTTACGGGAGCGCGTCCGGCTAGCCGACTACCGCGATCGCTGGCTGATGCTGGTTTTTTACCCGCGCGATTTCTCGCTGGTCTGCCCCACCGAACTCACCGCTCTGAGCGGCCGCATTGAGGAATTCCACCGCCGCGGCTGCGACATCCTGGGCATCAGCACCGACTCCATCGAGTCGCATCAGCGCTGGCTCGCCACGCCCCGCGCCCAGGGCGGTCTGGGAGAGATTCACTTCCCCCTGGCCAGCGATCGCGATGGCTCCGTCGCGCAGGCCTACAACGTGTACCTGGAACCGCAGCACGTCGCCCTGCGCGGACTGTTCATTATTGACCCCAATGGCGTGCTGCAATATCAGGCGGTGCATAATCTCAGCGTCGGACGCCGCAGCGACGAAGTGATCCGCGTGCTGACCGCCCTGGAGAGCGGCGGGATGTGCCCGGAAGATTGGTGTACCGATGCACCAACGCTCGATCCAACCCAGTCGCTCGTGCCCGGCAGCATGTTGGCGCACTATCGAATCGAGGCGGAGGTCGGCCAGGGGACGTTCGCCGCGGTCTTTCGGGCCCACGACACGGTCCTCGATCGTCCGGTCGCCGTCAAGGTGTTCAAGACCGGCAGCGCGCCGTCCTCAGCAACCGTCCTGGCGGAAGCCCGCGCGGCCGCGGCGTTGAACCATCCCAACGTCTGCACCATCTATGCCGTGGACGACAGCGAAGGTGTGCCGGTGATCGTCATGGAGTACGTGGATGGTCAGCCGCTCAGCGTCCTGCTGCAAGGGGGTGCGTTGGCCGCCGAGCGAGCGGCCAACCTGGGACGGCAGATCGCGCGGGGGATGGCCTCCGCGCACGGCCTGGGCATTGTCCACGGCGATCTCAAACCCGCCAACCTTCTGGTGACGCGCGGCGGCGCGGTGAAAATCACGGACTTCGGGTTATCGCGGCGCACGCCGCTGCCCCTGGGCAACGACAAGACCCTGGAGTGGGCGCCCGCCGAGGAGGGCAAGATCGCCGGGACGCCGGCCTACATGTCTCCGGAGCAAAGCTGCGGCGAGCCGGCCACTCCGTCGAGTGACGTGTTCTCTCTGGCCGCCGTGCTTTACGAGATGCTGATGGGACAACCGGCCTTCACCGGCGAGAACGTGCTGCAAGTGCTCGACCAAATCCGCAATGTGTCCCCCGACCGTTATGCAGCGGACGTGCCGGAACCGTTCCGCGATATCCTGCGCGGAGCCTTCGTTCGCCAAGCCCGCGACCGCGCCCTCACGATGGAGCGGATCGCGGAGACGCTCAGCTAGTTCGCCGCCAGAGCGTTTAGTGACGCTTCTGCGAAGCATCTGCGCGTTTGGGCACGGTCTCCCGACCGTGTCCGAGGCATCGACCGCAGGTCTCCTTATTGGGCGGTCCCGGAGACCTGCGGTCAGTTCCGGGGGGAGGGTCAGGAGACCCTGCCCCAACGCGGTCTTAGCGTAAGCGCGGCAGTCGGTCGCGGGAAAACAGCGACGGCGAGCACGTGTGCGGCACGCGCTCGCCGTCGCTGTTCTTCACGAAGCCACAAGCGGCTTAGTACATGTCGTCGTAGCCGCCGCCGCCACCGGCCGGCTTCTTCTCTTCCTTCGGCATCTCCGCCACCAGCGCGTCGCTGGTCAACAGGAGCGTCGCCACGCTGGCGGCGTTCTGAAGCGCCGAACGCACCACTTTCGTCGGGTCGATGATGCCTTCCTTGACCATGTCGCAGTAGCGATCCAACCGCGCATCGTAGCCGAAGTTGCTGTCCTTGCTGTCCAGCACCTTGTGCAGGACCACCGCGCCGTCCTCGCCGGCGTTGTCGGCGATCTGCTGGATCGGCGACCGGCAGGCCCGCACGACGATGTTGTAACCGATCTCCTCATCGTGCGCCAGATCCTTCGGCGCTTTCAGACCGGCCGACGCCCGCAACAGCGCCACGCCGCCGCCGGGCAACACGCCTTCCTGAGCGGCCGCGCGCGTGGCATGCATGGCGTCCTCGACGCGCGCCTTCTTCTCCTTCATCTCGCTCTCGGTGGCGGCCCCGACGTTGATCTTGGCCACGCCGCCCGACAGCTTGGCGATGCGCTCGCTCAGCTTCTCCTTGTCGTAGTCGCTGGTCGATTTCTCCAACTCGCGCTGGATGGCCTGCACGCGGCCCTGGATGGCCTGCTTCTTGCCGGCCCCCTCGATGATCGTCGTGTTGTCCTTGTCGATCTTGACCTTCTTGGCCCGGCCCAGCTCGCCCAGCTGCACGTTCTCCAGCTGAATGCCGAGATCCTCGAAAATGGCCTTGCCCCCGGTCAAAATGGCGATGTCTTCGAGCATGGCCTTGCGGCGATCGCCGTAGCCGGGCGCCTTGACGGCGGCGCACTTGAAGGTGCCGCGCAGCTTGTTGATGACCAGCGTCGCCAACGCCTCGCCCTCGACCTCCTCGGCGATAATCAGGATCGGCTTGCCCTGATTGAGCACCTTTTCCAGAACCGGCACCAGATCCTTGTTGCTGGCGACCTTCTTCTCGTAGATGAGGATGTACGGGTCTTCCAGCTCGCACTCCATCTTCTGCGGATCGGTGACGAAGTACGGCGACAGGTAGCCGCGGTCGAACTGCATGCCCTCGACGAACTCGTGGGCGGTTTGCAGCGCCTTGCCTTCCTCGACGGTGATGACGCCGTCCTTGCCGACCTTGTCCATGGCCTCGGCGATGATGCGGCCGATATCGCGGTCGTTGTTAGACGCCACCGAAGCGACGTTCTCCATGTCCTTCTTGGTCCGGACGTCGATCTTCATCGCCTGCAACTTGGCGACAACGTCCTCGACGGCGCGCTCGATGCCGCGCTTCATCAGCATCGGGTTGGCGCCGGAGACGACGGCGCGCAGCCCTTCATTGAAAATGGCCTCGGCCAGGACCGTGGCGGTGGTGGTGCCGTCGCCGGCCACGTCGCTGGTCTTGCTGGCCACTTCCTTGACCATGCGAGCGCCCATGTTCTCGTACTTGTCTTCCAGTTCGATCTCCTTGGCGACGGTGACGCCATCCTTGGTGACCCGCGGGGCGCCAAAGGATTTTTCGAGTACGACGTTGCGACCCTTCGGGCCCAGCGTCACCTTGACTGCGTCGGCGAGAATATCCACGCCCCGCAACATGCGATCGCGTGCGTCCTGTGCGAATTTTACGTCTTTAGCTGCCATAGGCATCTCCTCTAGATTTCTGCTTGGTCATCATTCCTTAGGAAACGATGGTCATGTCCCTCAACCGCGGACTGCGGCGCGCGATGCAAAGTTGAACCTCGGAATCAATCCGAAGAACACTGCGGAGAGGGCCGCGATCAAGCCGCGGCGCGCACTGATGCTTTTCCCTCGATCACGCCGAGGATGTCGCTCTCCTTCATGATGAGTAGATCCTCGCTATCAACCTTGACTTCAGTACCCGACCATTTTCCAAACAGCACACGGTCACCGCGCTTCACATCCAGCGGAACGATCCTCCCGCTTTCATCGCGCGCACCTGGGCCCGCCGCGATCACTTCGCCTTGCATCGGTTTTTCTTTTGCAGTGTCAGGAATGATGATACCGCCGGCAGTCTTCGTGTCTTCTTCGATCCGGCGCACGACAACGCGGTCATGCAGAGGACGGAACTTCATGGCCTCTTCCTCACTGTCAGTTGGCTTTGGATCTGCACCCGCGCGCTGCAATTGGCGCCGCATGGGAACAAACAATGCGGCATCAGCACCGCAGTCGCCTTGTGCACGACTATCTGAAAACAGCTCGTTGGCACTGTCAAGGTGCGAGTGCTAACAGGCCGACGCAATCAAGGCGCGAGGCCGCGAGACCCGGCGATTGCTCTTTGCGACGTCCACCGCTCGGACGCGGCCACACGTTGGCTTGGAATTCTGCTTTGTTGTCGCGTCCGACAGGATGAAACTGCGAACAGCTATGTCATTGAAATAGCAATCCGATTTCAGCAATACGTGTCGCGTCGTTGTCCCCCAATGCAGGGCGATAGGCCGTCCTAATCTTGCTGGAGTAGCGCAAAGCGCACGAGGTTCGTGCTCTGGTGGGCCTTGGGCGACATCGCGCTGCGACGGCCCCGCAAGCGGCCAAGCTGCAGCCGGCTGGGGATGTGATCGCCTCCGGGTCACGGTTTGCAGCTCGGCCCGGCCTGGGGCGCGCTAATACATCGAGGATCGTCCGGTACCCCGCTTTGTCCATGCTGACATGATGGAACGCATTGCTCGATTTGGCCAGAGAGTGCAGGCTCGGACGAAAGATGGTGGGCTCGTTCTTCGGCAGTCACCGCATACATATCGAGCAAATAGCACGCACATCCGATATACAAAGTTCCCGTTGCCAGTGCTTGCCAGTCACGCCTCAGCGGAAGCTCGGGTTCGCGGGCGGCGCTGTAGTTGGCGCAGGCCGATTGAAATCGCATCCTGATGCTCATCCTCACGAATGCCACCGTCGTTGGCTAAAGACGGGTCTTCAGTCACAGCCCTGAGTGAGAGAGCCAGGGATTGATGTCGAGGAAATGATCGCTCGCCGCCGATGGTGCGAAGGATTTCCGTCGCTTTACGGGTGATGAAGACCTCAACGGTCATCTGTGTGATGAACTCGGGCAAGCTCTTTGACGGAACGTGAATTCGTCTGAATGCGCCGAAACGCTGCAAGGACGCACGTGCCCTTGGCGGCCGTATGGACGAATTGACATGGCCAGCTGCGTGTACGTCGCAGCGACCAGGGCGAAGGCGGCTCCCCTCTACCCGCTTGGCAGGGCTAGTTTCCGGAACTCGGCACGCGTGGGGAGTTCCATCTGAAATGTCGAGCCTTTGCCTGGCGTCGACACCACCCAGATGCGGCCCCCGTGCATCTCCACGATCTGCTTGGCAATGGCAAGGCCGAGGCCCGTACCGCCCTTGGCCTTGGTAAGGGAGCTGTCGACCTGGTGAAATTGATCGAAGATCCGATCCTGTTGGTCGAGCGGTATGCCGGGACCGGTGTCAGTCACCGAGACGGCGAAATGGCCGTTCCGCGCGCCCGCAGTGATGCTCACCTCGCCGGTGTCGGTGAACTTGATGGCGTTCCCAACGAGATTGAGCAGCACCTGTGTAAGGCGCTGTTCGTCGCCGAGGCCGACCGGCAGCGACTTGTCCACGGATGTCGTGAGCGCGAGCTTCTTGTTCTGGGCAAGCGACTCGGTGGCCGCGCGCACCGTCTCGACCACGCTCTCGATGGCGTATTCGGTCATGTTGAGAGTGAACTGGCCGGATTCGATTTTGGCGATGTCGAGCACCGTATTGATAAGCCCCAGCAAGTGCTTGCCGTTGGAGCGGATGCGGGTAAGGGCGTCGAGAGATTTAGGTCCCTGCGGCTCGTAGAAGCCCTCTTGGATGAGCTCGGCATAGCCGAGAATGGCCGCCAGCGGGGTCCTGAGCTCGTGGCTCATGTTGGCCACGAATTGGTTCTTGTGCTGGCTTGCGATCTCGAGGTCCTCGACGGTCTTGGCGAGTTCGCGAGTGCGCGCCTGTACCTCTTCGAAGAGACGCGTGTTTTCGATGGCTATCACAGCCTGACCTGCAAAGTTCTCAAGAAGCTGAATCTGCTTGTCGGTGAACGATCGCACCTCTTGACGATAAATGGCGAAGACACCAATGAGGCTGTTCTCTTTAATCATCGGAACTATAAGAGCGGCACGCGCACCGCCGCGCTCCACAGCGCCGACGATAAACGGATCGCCAGCAAGATAACTAGCACTCTGCCGCAGGTCCGCAGAGTGAATTGGCTGCCGGTTTGTGACCAAGTTCCTTAGGTCCGAGTTGGTAGCCGGATCGACCGCTCTCTGATCCACGCCATACACAAGTCCTTCGGGAACACCAATACCTGACACTCCCCGGAATACGCCTTCTTCGTATCGGAAAAGCCCACCAAATCTCGCGTCGCAATGCTGCAGAGCTTTCCCGAGCATCGTGTCGTAGACTGGCTGTAGGTGTCCGGGTGAACTCGATATAACCTGAAGGACTTCGCTTGTGGCCGTCTGGTGCTCGAGCGATTCTTGTAATTCACGCTTGCTCGCCTGCTCTGCCTCGAACAGCCGTGTGTTCTCAATGGCGATGACGGCCTGGTCGGCGAAGGTGGTGACTAGCCCGATCTGCCTCTCAGCGAAGGGCTCAACCCAAGTGCGACAAACCACGATCACACCAATGACGACGCCTTCCCGGAGCATTGGCACGGCGAGGATCGTCCTGTGCATGCCCTGCTCGGCGTGGTGGCCCTCGGCCCAGCGATAGTCGGGATCGGCCAGGGTGTCATGGATATGTACGACCCCGCGATCGATAACCGCCCGCCCCGTCGCGGATGACCGGTCCTGAGCGATCGGATGTTGCTCAATGACCGTTTGCCATTCTGGGGCGTGTCCATAGCTGACCGCAGCGCGGTAGACGTCACCATCCTGCCGATAGATAATACCCTTGTCGGCGCCACAGAGCCGCACCGCGTTCTCGATCAGGCTCTCCAGCACGGGCCTGAGGTCGAACGCCGAGGTGCTGATGACCTTCAGGACCTCGCTGGTGGCTGTCGCGTGCTCAAGCGAGTCCTCAAGATCGCGCGTTCGAGCCTGCACCTCCTCGAACAGCCGCGTGTTCTCGATGGCGATGGTGGCTTGATCGGCAAAGGTCTCTACGAACGCGATCTGCGTGTCGCTGAATGGCTTCACCTCCGACTTCGAGAGGGATAGCACGCCAATTGGCTCGCCCTTGCGCAGAAGCGGGACCGCGAGCAACGTTCGAATTCTTCCGAGGACAACCTGGTCTTTGCGGCCGAGCTCGGGGTCGGCCTGAATATCGGGCACATGCATGGTGCGCCCTTCGACCACGGCCCGCGTGGCGAGCGAGGTGCGATCAGGGGGTATCGGGTTGTCCTTCAGATACTTTGCTAGCGTGGGATCGATGATCGTGTGCGCGAGCAAATCGAATTTTCGCTCTCGCCAGCGCCACATGGTAGCTCGTTCGGCCGAGCAGAGGCGTTTGGCAGTTTGCACGATGGTGTCCACCACCGGTTGCAATTGCGAAGGTGAGCGCGAGATGACGTTAAGCACTTCGCTTGTCGCGGTCTGGTACTCAAGAGACTCACGCAGCTCAGCAGACTTTGCCTCTACCTCCTTCGTCCGCATTTGCTCTGCCTCGAATAGGCGGCTGTTCTCGATGGCGATGACGGCTTGGTCGGCGAAGATCTTGAGCAATTCGATCTGTCGTTCTGTGAACGGGCGGACTTCGGCACGTCGCAGGACGAGCGCTCCAAGTGGCGCGCTGTCCCGTAGCAGCGGTACTGCAAGGGTTGTGCGATGCCCCAATTCCCGAGCGATGGCGCTGCCCTCAGGGTAGACCACCATATCGGCCTGCAGATCGGCGACGTGGACTGAATTTTGTTCCAGGACAGAGCGCCCGGCTACTGTACCCCGCGTTACTGGGGTGCTGTACCCCACAGGATTTGCTATAGGACCGAAGTGCGCAGCCCGTAGCAGGCAATTGCCCTCGAGCCGGGAAATGGATGCATCATAAGCATCGCAGAGCCGAGCTGCGCTCTCGACCAGGGCGTCCAACAAGACCTGCAAATCGAAAGCTGAGCGGCTGATAAGGCTAAGCACGTCTGCAGTGGCCGCTTGCTGCTTACGTGTCGCCGCAAGCTCGCCCCTGGAATGAGACAGTTCTTCGGTCAGCTCTTGGATCCTGCGTTCCGCAGAGGCAAGATCGTCGGTGGGCGAAGCTGTCATGACCACACGCCCTCACTTGCATGTAGGAGAGAACGGTCTCGCGGCGCCGGCTAGCCCCAATAGGCGTGGGTCGAATGCTACGCGATACGGGCGCACGATGGAATGTCTATGCCGGACTGCTCCGAGGCCCCTTACTCAGCGGGATTTCGTTGGCAATGGCCCAAGCAGCCTTGTGGATGGTCCCGCAGGCGGGCACCCCGTAGGGTGACGCGCTGAGAAGTTTGAGCGCTGAGCTAGGTCTGTCCGTAATAGTCTGGAAGCGGACGCAGGGCGCAGTTATGCAATGTGCACAAAAATTCTGTCACGTGCTTTCGGAGGAACCGACAGCGCTTGCCGTCCACCAAGTGTCGATTTTTACGTTGCGCCCGATGGTCCAGCCAGACGATCCAAGAGCTTGCAGAAATGTTTGGAGATAAGCCTGGCCAAATACATCGTCAGCAGATTGGCGCATGAGCACTCCAATGCGACGCGCCCGTGCTGTTTGCTGGGCGCACACTGGTAGCGGCCAAAGCGCCGCCGCTGCACCAAGAAAGAAATCCCGCCGCCTCACTGGTACCCCTCATCCACGATGCCGAGGGCAGGGGATCGGATGATCTCGCACGTGGACGCTGCGATTGCTGCATCGCGATAACAAGTTCCGAGCTGCCAAACCCGGCTGTCCACACCCGGTCCCCACGAGCGTGCTGGCGCATCAGCTGTCGCCCAGATGGCCGACCTAATTTCCGCGGATGCGGGTATCGCGTGCCCAGCGCCAATTGCCGTTGCATGCAGTGCAGCTAACAGCATTTCCTATTCGATGACCTCGTCGGCGCGGGCAAGAAGGGTGGGCGGGATAGTAAGGCCGAGCGCCTTGGCCGTCGTCACGTTGATCACGAGCTCATACTTGGTCGGCGCCTGCACCGGCAGGTCCCCTGGGCTTTCTCCCTTGAGGATACGATCAGCGTAAGCTGCCGCTCGGCGGTAGGGGTCGATTGTCTCTGGCCCGTAGGAGATGAGGGCGCCACTAGTGACGTGGTATTTGAATGCGTAGATCGCTGGCAGCCGGTAGTGCGCAGCCAGTGCTATGATCTGCACGCGATGGACAGCAGTTGGCGCGCTAGCAGTAACGATGAGCGCACCGTTCGGCTTTGACGCCAATGTCTTGACACCAAGCTCGATCTCTCCTGCATCGCGCACGCCGCCCGGCATCAATTCCACGCCCAATGACGGCGCAATTGATTGGAGCGCGGCCCACTGACCGATGCCGGAGGGTTCAGTGGCATCCCGAAGCACCAGTGCCCGAGTTGTCTGAGGAGCAATGTCTTTGAGCAACTCAAGCCATTTCGCGCTCATCCCGAAATCGATGTTCGTGAAGCCCGTGGCGTTACCCTCCGGCCGCGCCAGACTCGCGACAAAACCATTGCCGACGGGATCGGCAACCTGCACGAAGACGATTGGAATAGTGCGGGTTGCCTGCAGCAGTGGTGGCATGGCGGTGCCGGACCCGGCCAATATGATGTCCGGTGCAAGCGCGACCAGCTCTTGCGCTAACATACGAAAGCGGTCTGCCTCGCCTGCGGCCCAGCGAATGTCCAAGCGCGCGTTGCGGCCTTCGATCCAGCCCGATCGCTGTAAATCCATCTCGAAATGCAGCCACCCGTGCCTGCCCTTCCCGGTCGTCCGGGGACAGGTTCATGAGTACGCCAATACGTCGCACGCGTTCGCCTTGCTGCGCGCCCGCCGCATGCGGCCAAGCGGCCGCGCCACCCAGAAGAGTGATGAACTCTCGCCGGTGCGCCGGTGAAACCGGCAAGGAGTAGGTGGTGAAAGTCCGCCACGATGAAGGAGTAGCGAACCGCATCGGCCCCAAGCCGTGCGCAGGCTCCCGCGAGGGTGTCGGCGAAGCGTCGGTAGGGGAGTGCATAGG
>DATBGU010000268.1:0-10096 GCA_036557825.1 Gemmataceae bacterium | reverse complement strand
GCTGCCCTCGTTGAGCGTCGCGGCCTCACTGATCGGCAACAGCCGCGTGATCCGGCTCAAGCGCACCTGGCACGAGCCGGCCGTCGTCTGGACCGGAATCGTCGGCGACAGCGGCACGCTCAAGAGCCCGGCGGTCAGCGCCGTCCTCAACCCGCTGTACCGCCTCCAGAAACGGCTCCTCAAGAAGTTCAAGACCGACTTGGCGCAATACCAGACCGACCTGGAGGCGTACAACGAGCGCAAACGCAAGGCCAAGAAGGAGGAGCAGGAGTTCACCGAAGAACCACCCGAGAAGCCAGCGCTGGCGCGGGTGGTGACCGGGGACATCACCGTCGAGAAGTTGGCGCAACTCCTGGAGGACAACCCTGAGGGGTTGTTGGTCGGCCGTGACGAGTTGGGCGGGTGGCTAGGCTCGTTCACGAGGTACAAGGGTAAGGCAGGCGGCTCGGACCTTCCCAACTGGCTGGAGATGTCCCGCGCCGGCACGGTTCAGGTCGACCGAAAGACCGGAGATCGACCGACCCTTTTCATCACCTACGCTGCCGTGAGCATCACCGGCGGCATCCAGCCTGGTGCCCTGGCGCGCTCCCTGACGACGGAGTACATGGAAGTGGGACTGGGCGCGCGCATCCTCATGGCGATGCCGCCCAAGCTGCGGAAGCGTTGGTCTGAGGTCGAGATCGATCTGGATGTGCAGGAAGCTTACGAGAACCTGCTGGACGGCCTGCGCGATCTCCAGATGGACAAGGGGCGAGACGGCGACAGGGAGCCGTTCCCCATCCGCATGACCCCCGAGGCCAAAGCGGCGTGGGTTCACTTCTACGGCGAGTGGGCGCAGGTCCAGGCGAACGTCGAGGGGGAGTTGGCAGCTGCTTATTCCAAGCTGGAAGGCTATGTGGCGCGTCTGGCCCTTCTCCACCACGTCGTCACGAACGTTGGTCGGCGTGAGGATGACTGTCAACCGATCGAGCCGCCCAGCATCGAGGCCGGCATCACGCTGACCAAATGGTTCGCCTACGAAGTTCGGCGTAGCTATGCCGCGATGGGTGAACCGGAGGAGGCGCGGCAGACCCGACGGTTGATCGAATTCATCCGCTCACATGGCGGTAAGATGACCGCTCGCCGCCTTCACCTGTCCAACAAGACCCGCTATCCCAACGCCGAAGCCGCCGAAGCGGCACTGGGCGAGTTGGTCGAGGCGCGGTTCGCAGATTGGTTCGGAGGCGCTAATCCCAAAGGGGGCCGGCCTTCGCGCGCCGTCATCCTGAAACCCGATACTACATGCTTCAAAAGCTACGAAACCTCCGATGAAGACGACGAGGACGAGGGTCCCGATGACGGCGGTGATACTACGCCGCCGCCTTCAAAACCGACCCCGCCGAGCGAAAACCAAGCGGAATCGGTGGGTTTCGTAGCTTCTGAAGCATGTAGTACGACTACCAGCCCTCCGCCACGAGGGTCGCCTGGGAGCGAAATGGGCGGGGAGTCGGGTGGATCGGGCGAAGGGGTTTCGGAGTACGGGCCGGAGTCCCTCTCGTCTCTGTCCCGGTCTTCGACGGGAAACGGGGTTCCGAGCGATCCTTCGTGCGTCAAAAACTACGCAACTTGCTGTCCCGGGAACGGCTATCTATCAGTCACAGATCCCAATGACCTGGGTATGGTCTGCGCGGCCGTCGAGGAAAGCGCCTTCGTGGGGGTGGACTGTGAAACGACCGGCCTGAACCCCCGCACCGACCGTGTTCGCCTTCTCTCGCTGAACTGCGAAACCAACGACGGTGGCCGTTTCACTTACCTCGTGGACGTGTTCCAGGTTGATCCGCGCCCGCTGTGGGGGCTGTTGGCCGATCGTGAGCTGATCTTCCACAACGCCCACTTTGACTTGCAATTCCTGAAGGCCCTGGGGTTCGAGCCGAGAGCTCCCATCCATGACATAATGATCCTGTCGCGGTTGCTCACCGCCGGCAGCCGCGATGGCAACACCCTGGCCAACCTGACCGAACGTCACCTCGGCGAGCAATTGAACAAGGCGGCCCAGAAGAGCGACTGGTCCGGGGCGCTCACCGATGCTCAGTTGCGCTACGCCGCTCGGGACGTGGCAATCCTCCCCGCGTTGCTCAAGAAGCTGACAGAGAAGATCAAGGATGCCGCCCTGGAGAGAGCAGCGGAGATCGAGCGGCGTTGCCTGCCCGCGTGGTTGTGGATGGCGACGGCCGGGTTGCCAGTGGATCGTGCCGCCTGGGAACAACTGACGCGCCGGTCCTCTGCGGAACGCGACCGCCTCCTCGACGAACTACACCGGATTGCGCCGCAGAAATCGGGCGACCTTCCCGGCGTAGGAGCGAGTTGGAACTTCAACAGCGGACCGCAGATCCAGGCTCTCTTGGCTCAGCTGGGATTCCCAGTCGAGAACACGAAGGACGAGGTGCTGGCCGGCATTGACCATCCGCTCGCGGATCTCCTGCGCCGCTACCGCTATGCGAAATGGCTCGACGGCACCTACGGAGAAACGTTCCTCCGCTTCATTGAGCCGGACGGCAGGATCTACGGCAATTGGGTGCAGACCGGCAACGAGGCCGGGCGGTCCTCCTGCAAGGAGCCGAACCTCCAGCAGATTCCCCGCCAGGCGGATTACCGTTGCGCGTTCGCGGCCGGGCCAGGCAAGGTGCTCATCAAGGCTGACTTCGCGGCGGCGCATCTGCGCATCGCCTGCAAGATCGCTGGCGAACAGAAGATGCTGGCGGCCTTCCGGGAGAACCGTGACCTTCACCGCCTGACTGCGGCGTCCTTGTTGGGTAAGCCCGAAGACGAGGTCACCAAGCAGGACCGCCAGATCGCCAAGGCGGTGGCGTTCGGTCTGCTCTTCGGCATGGGGCCAAAGACCCTGAGGGTGTACGCCCTGCAGAGCTACGGCGTCGAGATGACGCTGGCGGAGGCCAAGCGGCACAAGGCCACGTTCTTCACCACCTACCCCGGACTGGATCGGTGGCACCGGCGAACCGATGCGGAGCGCGCGACGCAAACGGAAACGCGCACACTCGCGGGACGCCGTCGACTGCTGGACCCGAAAACCCCGATCATGCACCGTCTCAACTCCCCCGTGCTCGGGACCGAAGCTGACGCGGCGAAAACGGCCTTGGCCCTCCTGTGGGAGCGGCGGGACGCTTGTCCGGGCGCCCGGCCTGTGGCGTTCGTGCATGACGAGATCCTGGTCGAGGCCGACGCCGGCCAGGCCGACGCCGCGGCCGCCTGGGTGAAGCAGGCGATGCTCGACGGCATGGCGCCGCTAATCGACCCGGTGCCGGTCGAGGTCGAGGTCAAAATTGGCCCCAGCTAGGCCGGCGACTAGAGGCCGGGCTGCGGCGAATTGACTCACGAGGCACGACGATGTCGGGAGAAGACTTATGCATCGGACCAGTACTGAAGCTTGCGATCTGACTGCCGACGACGACCGCCTCCGCGAGATCGCAGGAATCCTTGCCGCCGGTATCCTGCGACTGAGGTGCCGGGCGGCCCTGCCCCGAACACCGGACACCGCCGCCGATCCAGAAAATCCACCAGATTCCTCTCTGAATCGCCTTGAGTTAACGCGTGAAACGAGGCTCAGTGTCATGCGAGTTGACGAAGTCCGAGAGCCTCAGAACGGGAGAAAAACATGACACTGAACGTCGGGAAAGAGATCGCCGCGCTCCAGCGGCTGACCGTCAAGGAACTGCGAGTCCGGTACGCCGAGGCGTTCGGCGAGTGCACCAACGCCAACAACCGGGACTGGCTCATCAAGCGCATCGTCTGGCGGGTGCAGGCACTGGCGGAGGGTGGACTGTCCGAACGCGCCCGCCGCCGTGCCGCAGAACTGGCCAACGACGCCGACCTGCGCCTCTCGCCGCCCAAGGTCAAAGCCGTGCCCACGGAGGCCACGGGGCGGACCATGACGGGGGTCCTGGCCGGCAAGGCCGATGAGCGCCTGCCGATGCCCGGCACGATCATCACCCGCGTATACAAGGGCCAGACGCTTCAGGTGAGGATCCTCGCCAAAGGGTTCGAGTACGCGGGCGAGGTCTACAAGTCGCTCAGCGCCGTGGCGAAGGCAGTGACGGGTAGCCACTGCAACGGATACGCCTTCTTCCGGCTGGAAACGGAGGTGGCATCATGAGTAAGTCCCGCAAGGCATCGTCAGCTAGACCGGTCATCCGTTGTGCTGTCTACACGCGCAAAAGCACGGAGGAGGGTCTGGAGCAGGAATTCAACACGCTGGACGCGCAGCGTGAGTGCGGCGAGTCCTTCATCAGGAGCCAGGCCGCCGAGGGCTGGCAGTGCCTCGCGGAGCGTTACGACGACGGTGGCTTCTCCGGCGGCAACATGGACAGGCCGGCGCTGAAGCGCCTGCTCACCGACATCGAGGCGGGGAAAGTGGATGCAGTACTCGTTTACAAAGTCGATAGGCTCAGCCGGTCGTTGCTGGACTTCGCCAAGATGATGGATCTATTCGACCGGCACCACGTCGCCTTCGTCAGCGTCACCCAGCAGATAAATAGCGCCACCTCGATGGGTCGGCTCATGCTCAATGTGCTGCTCTCTTTCGCGCAGTTCGAGCGTGAAATCATCGGCGAGCGCACGCGCGACAAGATCGCCGCTGCCCGCCGCAAGGGCAAGTGGGCCGGTGGCCATCCGATCCTCGGCTACGACATCGATCCCCGCGCCCTCAAACTAATCGTCAACGAAGACGAGGCGGCCCAGGTGCGGGCCATCTTTGAGTTGTACTTGCAACACGAAGGTCTCGTCGCCGTCATCGTGGAACTGAATCGCCGCGGCTGGGTGAACAAGCGCTGGGTGACGCGCAAGGGGCAGATACGCGGCGGCAAACCGTTCACGAAAACCAGTATCCACAAGCTGCTGACCAACGTCACCTACATCGGCAAGGTCCGCCACAAGAACGAACTCCACGACGGCGAGCAGCCAGCCCTCATCGCACCCGAGGTTTGGCAGCGCGTGCAGGTCTAGCTTCGTCGCAACGGCCGCAACGGTGGGGCGCTGGTCCGCAACCAGTTCGGTGCTCTGCTTAAGGGAATCCTGCGCTGTGTCCCTTGCGACTGCGCGATGACACCGGCGCATACGACCCGGAACGGCACGAAGCGTTACAGGTATTACGTCTGCACGGCGGCCCAGAAACGCGGCTGGCACACCTGCCCTTCCAAGTCGGTCCCCGCGGGTGAGATCGAGCAGTTCGTGGTCAGGCACCTTCGCAGCATCGGTCACGATCCCGCCTTGCGGGACGCGACGTTCGCCGCGGCCTGCGCTCAGGGCCAAGACCGCGTCGAGGAATTGGCCTCCGAACGCCACGGTCTGGAACACAGTGTGGAGCGCTGGAATGCCGAGATTCGCACGTTGCTGGCCGCAGGCGCCACCAATGGCAGCACGCCGGACATCACCCGGTTGGCCGACTTGCAAGAGCGTATCCGCCTCGCCGAACGACGCTCGACGGAGATCAACGAGGAGATCCGTGCTCTCGATGGGTCGAGGGTAAGCGAAGACGAGGTCGCTTCGGCTCTGTCGGCTTTCGACCCGGTGTGGGAGACGCTGACCCCTCGCGAGCAGGCTCGCATCGTGCAGCTACTGGTCCAGCGCGTGAACTATGACGGGGCCGCGGGCCAGGTAACGATCACTTTTCAACCTTCCGGCATCAAGACGCTGGCCGACGAATTGGCCCAGCTCCATCAGGGAGAAAACACATGAGCAACACGATCACGATCGCGTGTCCGATTCACTTCCGTGGCCGCGGTCGGGGAAACCGACGGTGCCTGGAAGCTGGCCCCCAACCGGAATCGGTGACACGAGAACCGGGGCAAGTGCCGCGCGTCGCCCGCCTGCTGGCCCTGGCGCTGCGGATCGACGAGCAGTTGCGGAAAGGAGAACTGACAAGTTACTCGGAGGTGTCCGAGTTGGGCCACGTGACGCGAGCGCGGGTGAGCCAGATTATGAACCTTTTGAACCTGGCCCCCGACCTCCAGGAAACCATCCTCTTTCTGCCGCGGACCGAACGCGGCCGCGACCCGATCATCCTGCGAGAGTTGCAGCCGATTGCCTCGATCCTGGACTGGCGCAAGCAGCGGGTTCTCTGGCAGCAGTTCACCAAGCACAGCCCGTGCGGTTGATCGATCTGTTCAAGCAGCGGGCTATCGCCCACAGCAGCCAGGAGGAAAACGATGCATCAACCTCCGAAACAACCGGCTCACACTGGTCTGCGTTGCTGGAATTGCGGCAGCAACCGCTTCTGGGTGATCTACACCCGTGGCGCGCCCAGCGGCAGGATCATCCGCCGCCGCGCCTGTCGCAAGTGCGGCACACGCATCACCACCTGGGAGCGGATCATCGGCGGGTGATGCTGGACGGCATCCTACCGAGGCCTCGCTAGGGTCCAAGGGCAAACGCTCGCCGCACCGCCGCGCCGTTACAGGGCTTTTTTGCCGTTGAATCCTCCCATGCCTTTGCCGGCGAAGCCGCCCATTCCCATCATGCCTCCGCCCATGCCCATCATCATGCCGCCCATTCCGCCGAAGCCGCCCATGCCCATCATGCCGCCGCGCATGCCCATCATGCCTCCGCCCATCATGGACATGCCGCCCATACCCATCATGGACATGCCGCCCATACCCATCATGGACATGCCGCCCATACCCATCATGGACATGCCGCCCATACCCATCATGCCCATCATGCCGCCGCCCATGCCCATCATCATGCCACCCATTCCCATCATTCCACCGCGCATGCCCATCATGCCGCCGCCCATTCCCATCATGCCACCGCCCATCATGGACATGCCGCCCATGCCGCCGCCCATCATGCCTCCGCCCATACCGCCCATCATGCCATTCATCATGGCGGCGCCCGTGGTATCGCTCATCATGTTGTTGACCGGCGGCAGCATCGGCGGGGGAGGCATCCCGAGGCTGCGAAAGTGCTGGCCGTGCGAAGGGCTGGGCCGCAACAGAAACGACAGAAGAAGGGCCAAGCCGGTAACATACCCGACACGCATCAGACGGGGGAAGGAAATCATGACATCCTCGGAATAGAGGCTAAGGAAGGCGTTCGCGCAGCCGCGCCTTCGCCGTGGGAAAGCGGCCCGCGGAACGTCTATCGCCAAGTATGAGGAGGTGTGAAGCGCTGTCAAGCGTCTTAAGAAAATGTAATCCTGTCACCTAACGAATCCGTAATGCGGCCGGCACCGTTCGGTGCGTTCGAAGTGTCATCGGCCCGATGCTCCGCGGACGGCGAGGCGATCCAGCGCCTTCTTCGCTTCGCGCGGGCGGAACGCCGTGCAGCGATGCCTGGATCGCCTGGACGCGATTGCGCACCTCCAGCGACGGCTTGCCGTCCAGCACGCGCCGCAAGGCTGGCTCGATCTGCTCGCCCATGCGAATTAGTTCCTTGGCTGCCGTATCTTACCTTCCGGGGTGTCTCCCATCTGAGGTGGCATGTTGGGGAGAGGCATTCATGCGGTGTAACCGTTCACCTTGTTTTGAGCTTCGGTCTGTCCTCTGGTCCCTGTCGGTCGTAGGCTGAGGGCATGAAGGACACGGAGTGCCAGGGATGTCGAGAACGCGACGCACTCATCCAGCAGTTGCGCCAGGAACTGCAGACGCTGCGTGAGGAGGTCCGCCAACTCCACCAACTCGTCAACCGCAACGCCTCCAATTCCTCCCTACCGCCTTCCGCCAACCCCGTCAACGCGCCCAAACCCGTCGCCAAGAAACCCTCGACGCGAAACCCCGGCGGGCAACCCGGACACGAACCTCACCTGCGGCTCCGCCTGCCCCCCGAGCGACTCCGCCAGACCATCCATTATCGCCCCCGTCATTGCTCTGGCTGCCAGCAGCCCTTGCCCGTCGAAGCCTCGCCCGGCGACCCCGAACCGACCTGGCATCAGGTCGCCGAACTGCCGCCCTTGGCCGCCCAGGTCGTCGAGCATCAAGGGCATACCCGGGTCTGTCCGGGCTGCGGCACGATCAACCGGTCCGCCATCCCCGCCGACGTGCGGGCACACCGCGTCGGCCCCCGCTTGGCCGCTTTTATGGCCTACCTGCGTGGCTGCCATCACGTCAGCTTGCGGGGCGTCGAAGAGATCGTGGAGACGGCCTTCCAGTTGCCCCTGTCGTTGGGTCAGGTCTCCACCCTGGAAACGCAGATGAGCGAGGCCCTGGCTTCGGCTCACGCCGAGGCGCTCGAAGCGGTGCGGCAGGCCGAGGTCAAACATGCCGACGAGACCCGTTGGAAGCAAGCCGGCAAGTTGTGCTGGCTGTGGCTGGCAGCGACGCAAAGCGTGGCGGCCTTCGTCGTGCATGCCCGACGTGGCTGGCAAGGGCTGCACGCTCTGTTGGGGGACGTAGTGCAGGGCATCGTCTGCTCGGACCGCTGGTCGGCCTATGGACGCCTGGCGGTTGGCCAACGGCAGGTCTGCTGGGCGCACCTGCGCCGCGATTTTCAGCGGATGAGCGCGCGGGGCAGCGCGGCCGGCCGGTGGCTGGGCGAGGTCGGCTCGGCGACGGCTCACCTGTTGTTTCACGGGTGGCAGGCGTATCGGGGCGGGACGATCAGCCGGGAGGAACTGGTGCGTGAGCTGGAGCCGGTGCGTGCGGAGTTCCGCGGGCAACTGGAGGACGGCCTTGCGCGCCGCGATGCCAAGGTGGTGGCGTTGTGTGCGAACTTGCTGGCGGTGGAGTCGGCGTTGTGGACGTTTTTGTCTGCGGAGGGGATGGAGCCGACGAACAACCACGCGGAGCGGATGGTCCGCCGGGGCGTCTTGTGGCGTAAGTGTGCTTAGGGGAGTTGGAGCGAGGCCGGCTGTCGTTTTGTGGAGCGTATGCTGACGGTGGTTCAGACGCTGCGGCTGCAAAAGCGGTCGGTATTGCATTACCTGGTAGCAGCCGTACAAGCTCATCGCGCTGGCCTCCCCAGGCCCTCTCTGCTCTCAAACCAGTGAACGGTTACGTATTTATTTCGATACATTCAGGATATCAATACAAAAACAATCGTTGTTGAGGAGAACTATACTGACGCAGACTACCTGGATGACTTCGCGTCCTATTACGTGAAGTGCCATTGGCCCTACGATCGTCGATGCAAGCGCCTTCACTTTTTCAGTCATGCGTTCGATGAACAGGAGTTCCGTCGGTTCGTCCGTGGCGAATTTGCGGCGGATCAGGAGTCGGCCTTCACAGCCAACTATCTGGGCTTCGTCGTCGCACGCCCCCTGCCTGACGCCATCATCGGGCGCACTGTGCTAAAAACCTACGAAAGCGATGGCGGCCGGCGCAATTACCCCGTGACTCGTGAGTACAAGGCTAACCTCTTCGGCAATGATCTGTCCCTTCGTAGCCTTGCCTTTCAGGAGCAGGATAGCGTTTTGGCAGCTTGTGCCACAGTGGCGCTCTGGTCTGCGTTTCATAAGACGGCTGAGCTTTTCGGGACGCCGATTCCCACTCCTGTAGAAATCACACGGGTCGCTAACCAGATTTTCGCTCCCGGTCGCCCCGTGCCGTCCCACGGCCTGGATCTCCACCAGATCTGTAATTCGGTGCGACATGTCGGACTTGAGCCAGAGGTTATTCAGGTCCGGTCGCACACGCCACTCGTATCCTTGATCTATGGCCATCTCAGAATGGGGTTGCCGGTGGTGCTGCTTGTGCTCATCGAGGGGATGGAGAGGCACGCCATAACATTGGCCGGTTACTCCTTGCGCAATGTCCGAGTCCGAAACACCGAAGTCGCTATGGGAAATTGTGTCCCGCTTCCGGGGCTGCGTATTGACAAGTTCTATGCCCACGATGACCAGTTCGGCCCATTTGGACGAGTCCAGATTCAACCGTCATCCACTCTTCCGGGACCACCGCCGTTGACGTTTCCTGTGGTCTTCCATGGCGAGTGGAGTAATCCAGCTACGGGGCAACCTCGTAGTCTCTGGAGATCGGCGCGAAGAAATTGACCACATCGGCATGAAGAAGTTGACCACCTGGGTCTTGGAAAGCTTGTCTTTCAACAGGGGCTTTTTCCTGAGCTTATTGTCGCAATAGGCCAGCTATTTGGCCTTCCTTTTGCCCTT
>DATBGU010000267.1:0-16046 GCA_036557825.1 Gemmataceae bacterium | reverse complement strand
AGGGCAAAAGGAAGGCCAAATAGCTGGCCTATTGCGACAATAAGCTCAGGAAAAAGCCCCTGTTGAAAGACAAGCTTTCCAAGACCCAGGTGGTCAACTTCTTCATGCCGATGTGGTCAATTTCTTCGCGCCGATCTCCATCTCAGGTACATCAACGTCCACGGGATTTCGTGGCCTTCCACGAAATCCCGTGGAATCGGTCGTGTAACTGCTTGGATCTATTCGATCGTCGCGCCCCGCACTTGACCGCGGACACCGACATGTGAGGTCGGTGCCCATCGCGCGGTGGATGAGAATCCCGCCGCACAGCAACCTGCAGGACCCCTCAGTTGCGCACTTCGGTATGATCGACCGCGGTATCCGCCGGCACTTGCGGTGCCGTGATGCTCGCGGGGTCTTACTGAATAGCTTCGCCATCTGACGCTGAGTGGTTTTTCACTGTAAGGAATCGGCTTCGAGGAGCTACGAACTGGGGAAATAGCCCGGCTTCGCCCTTCAACGGTAATGAAGGACGTCACCATGAGTCAACGCGATCCCGCCGCGGACGGGCCTTCCAGCCGGAACTTGCCGGAGCCGAGCGAATGGCTCCCGCAGTACGGCGATGCCTTGTACGCTTTCGCCCTGGCCAGGCTGCGGCGCTCTCACGAGGCGGAAGAGGTTGTGCAGGAAACGCTGCTGGCGGCGTTCAAGGCACGGCGTCAGTTCCAGGGGCGGTCCCATCCGCGCACCTGGCTCATAGGCATCTTGAAACGCAAAATCCTGGATCGGATGCGGGCGGCGGCGCGGCAGGCGGACGAGGTCGATCCGGCCGACCTGGACTCCTGGTTCGACGCCAGCCACCACTGGCGCAAGCCGCTGGGAAATTGGGGCGATCCCGCCGCCTTCGCCGAGCGGGCCGAATTTTGGCGCGTTTTGCGCAGCTGCCTGGCCAAGCTGCCGGCTCGCATGGCCGAAGCCTTCACGCTGCGGACGCTCGACGACCGCAGCCCAGATGAGGTATGCGAGGAGCTGACCATTTCGCCGAGCAATCTTTGGGTCCTGCTGCATCGTGCCCGGCTGCGTTTGGTCAGCTGTCTGCAAATCCATTGGTTCGACGCCGAGAAATAATCATGTTCTCCTGCCGTCACGTAACGCGGCTGATTTCCGAGGGACTGGATCGTTCCCTGTCCTGGTTCGAGCGTTTGTGCCTGGGGGTGCATTTGCTCGGCTGTGGACCGTGCTGCCGCTTTCGCCACGCGGTCCGCTGGCTGCACCGCGCCTTGCCCTCCGCGCCCGACGAACTCGAACTGCCGCCCGAGGCCCGCCAGCGCATCAGCCATGCTCTCGAACAGGCCGCCCAGGAAGAATAGCGGCGTCCTTTTCCAATTCGCTGTAAGGAATCTCTCCTTGACAGCGTCTCACCGGCGAGGCAACGCGGGGGCCGTTTCGGATCGGCTCCCCACCTATCCCGTGGTCCTCAAGGAGAACGATCGATGCTGAATTGGATGTGGAAGCGTCGCCCTCAACGGCGGGCCGCCGCCGGCCGAGTTCGCCTTTATCTGGAGAGTTTGGAGGAGCGTGCGGTCCCCGCGTCGCTGCAACCCGCTCTCTTTGGCGAGGGGCCGGTCGGTCCCGCCGTCACGACGGTCTACACCGAAAGCAACAACCCCGCCCCCGGCCAAAACGCCGTGCTGGCATTCCGCCAGGATGGTGATGGCCGCCTCACGCAGATCGGCACGTTCCTAACCGGCGGCACAGGCCAGATCAACTTGCCCAAGGTCATCGGGCCGGACGACTCCAGCCAGGAGGTCGTGGCCACGTCCGACGACCAATTCCTCTTCGCCGTCAACCAGGGCAGCAATTCGATCGCGGCCTTCCGCATCGACCGCAACGGCGGACTCGACCGTATCGGCGTCTTCGACTCCGGCGGAGTGCAGCCGGACAGCATCGGCATCTCCGGCGATCGTCTCTACGTCTCCAACCGCGGCGACTCGGCCGTCGGCCATCCCGGCACCGTCGCTCCCAACCTCACGGCCTTCACGATCGAGCACGACGGCTCCCTCACACCGATCCCCGATGCGACCGTGACTTTTCCCGTGAACACGTCGCCGTCGCAAAACCTGATCTCACGCAATGGCAACTTGCTCTTCGCCGACATTTTCGCCGTGCCCGGCAGCACCGCGCCGCAGGTCAACACGTTCGCTCCGTTTCAGATCCAGTCCAACGGCGATTTGAAGCTCGCTCCGGGCGGCAACGTAGCCGCGACGGGCAATCCGCTCTTGCTGGGCTCCGACACCAATCCGAACCTGCCGATCATCTACGCGGGTCTGACCTCGACCAACCAGATCGCCGTCTTCACCTACGACAAAACCGGCCAGCTCACCTTTGTCGGCGTCTCGGCCGATCAGGGTGCGGGCCCCTGCTGGATCACCGTCAGCGCCGATGGCAAATATCTTTACGCCGGTAACACCGGCACCGATTCGGTCGGTGTCTTTTCGCTGGCCGATCCACTGCATCCGGTGGAGATACAGGAGTTCGCCCTGGGCGGCCCGCACGCCCCTCCCGATTCGCCGCCGGGCACGCTCCAAAGCAACGTCTTCCAGCTCGCCCTGTCTCCCGACGACCATACGTTGTACGCCATCAGCCAGTCCACCAACCCCACTGGCTCGTTCCCCCAGGGCAACCAGCTGCACATCCTGTCGGTGGCCGCCGATGGGACATTGAGTGAACCGAACGGCCCAATCCTCCTGTCCCAATTGGGCGTTCCCGGCAACGCTCATCCGCAGGGGATCGCGGTGGTCGCCGGCAGGGGCCACGAGGGCGACCATGATGGAGGCGGAAACCAGGGGCACGGCGAGGACAGCCGAACCAACGGCATCGATGCCATCTTCCGCACGGAGGTTGCTTCGGTCGGTTCGCCTACCGCCTTGTCCTCCGCCACGAGTCTCGATTCCGGCCTCAGCGATGTGGTGAACGCGCTGCTGCATCTGCGTCACCAGTCGGATTCGCCCGGTTAACAAGTGGTGTCCAAACCCGATTTACCAGTCCGCCGCGCCGGCAAGGGTTGCCCCTGCCGGCGCGGCGGGCTAGTTCGGAAATCGCTTCTACGCCGGCTATTCCTCGTTTGGCGAGGACAGATTCGCGAAGAGGAGATCGCGAGTCTAGGGTCGTTGAACGCGCCCTTCGTCTGGGAGCCGGTCCCCATGCTGAGCAGGGCATCGAGGCGTTGCGAGGGGAGAGTATCCGTATGCTGACTCGTGACCGCCAGCGTGGTACAGACTCCCTTAGCGCTAATGCCGATCTCCAACAGAAGAAGGCAAGAACTACTCGTCTGGAATATCCAGGTTGTCTTGCCGGCCGACACTCCGCCTCACCGTGCAGGCCGCTGGGTCGCTCGGCTGCTCAAGTATCTCTTGCGAACGTGGGGCGTTAGGTGCGTTGCCATCAAGGACAACCCGCCGGCTGAGAGGAATTCCCTCCGGGTCGCTTTCCCCCGCAGGGGGGGAACCTGTCGGAACCGTCTCCTCACGCCCTGGAACGGACTGCGGTCCACGGTCCGGAATCTGCCGGGAGCCCGGTTGATCGGATTACAAACGGTCTCGCCACGGGAGTTGGCGCACCACGGGTCGCCCGCCTCAAGACCATCATCCTTCTTTCGCAACCAGAAACAGAGTGCCCACCTCCGACCACTCTATTGGGCGGTTGCGGCACGAGCCAGCGCAGCCAATCCGTCGTCGAGGGCCTTCACGGCTTCGTCGTGGCCAGTAACGTGGTGGCGCTGCGCCAGGAGTTCCGGTCGGCGATAGGTCAGCCAGACCTTGCCCTCTCCGTCCTCCCAGACCAAGACACGCAACGGCAGGTCAAGGCCGATGGTCTGCTGGCTCTGCATCAGCAGCGTGCCCGCCCGCGCGTTGCCGAAGATCAACACCTGGGTCGGCCGCAACGCCAGCCCCACCTCCCTTGCCCCCGCGGCGTGATCGATGTGCGCGAAGACGTGGTTTTTTTTCTGATCCAGCAACGCTCTCAAGCGCTCGACCGTCTCGTTCGCCCCGTGCCCGCTGGGCAGCGTCACCAGGTCGGCATCCGCAAGATCACTCGAATTCATGGTCCGCTCCTTTCCTCCCCTCACCGATTGGATGAGGGCGACAGAACCCAGCGTCGCTGCGACGGCCAGACTTGCGGCCACCAACCCCACCACGAAGTCTCGTCGTTTCAGCATGCCGGCGTCCTCCGCAGGGTCAGCGCCGCGACGCCGGGATGGCGGTGAACAGACCATTAAGTCCCTCGGCCATCGTCGGGTGCGTGAGAATGGCGTCGCGTAAAACCGAGTAGGGAACCCCGCCGAGCATTGCCGTCTGCACCGCGGCCATGACCTCACCCGCCTCGGCGCCGATCATCGTGAAGCCGAGAATGCGGTCGCCCGCCGCTTCGACGAGCACTTTCATGAAGCCGGCTGTTTCTCCGGTGGTCCGCGTCCGCAGCACGTCGCTCATCGACAGGCGCGCAACACGCACGGCGATTCCTCGTTGCCGAGCTTCCCCCTCGCTCAAGCCGACCCGCGCCAACGGCGGGTCGGTGAACAAGCAGTAGGGAATGAGCCGGTCGCGTGTGCTACGGTTCCCCCCACCCAGGTTGTCCCGGATGATCCGAAAGTCGTCCTCGGATACGTGCGTGAACTGAGGGCTGCCGGCACACTCGCCGATCGCCCAGACGTCGGCCGCGCTCGTCTCCAGCCGGTCGTTGACTTGGATATAGCCTCGCGCGTCCAACTCGACGCCGGCCACGTCGAGTCCGATCCCGGCGCTGTTGGGAGTACGTCCCGTCGCAACCAGAATATCGCTGCCGGCGATGGTCTGTTCACCCCCGGCCGTTCGCACGCGCAGGCGGACACTCTCCCCGGACCGTCCCTCGACCCGAAGCAGGTCGGCCCCAGGCATGACTTCGATGTCTTCAGCACGGAGAATGCGCCGGATTTCTTCCGCGACGTCGGGATCCTCGCGGCCGAGAAGCTGAGGTCCGTGCTCGACAATGGTGACGCGACTGCCGAAGCGTCGGTACGCCTGGGCGAACTCAAGGCCAACATATCCGCCGCCGAGGACGACGAGGTGCTCGGGCAGCCGATCGATTTCAAGCAGCTCGATGTTCGTCAGCGGCCCGGCATCGGCGAGGCCAGGGATTGGCGGAATCGTGGCGTGCGTGCCCACGTTGAGGAACACTCGATCGCCGACCAGCACGCGCGTACCTCCATCATTCAAGCGCACTTCGAGCGTTTTCGGCGCGACGAAACGCCCTGTGCCCATGATCAATTCGGCGCCGCTGGCCCTGTACTTTTCCAGGTGCATGGCGACCAGGCCCTCGACCATGTCACGTTTGCGTTGCCGCACGCGCTCCATGTCGATCGCCGTCGGGCCCGTCACCATCCCGAACTTCGCCGCGTGATGAAGCAGGTCGGCAATTTTTGCGCTCCAGATTTCGTTCTTGCTGGGTAGACAGTTGATGTTCGGGCAGGAGCCGCCGACCCATTTCCGTTCCACGACGGCGGTTCGTCGTCCCGACCGGGCCAGATGCCAGGCCAGGAGCTTGCCGCCCGCGCCGCTGCCCAGGACGAGGACTTCATACCGTTGGGGCTCAGACATGCTCATCTCCTGATACGACAAGGTTTGAATCCTAACGCGAACCGGCGGCCCGCCGGCAGCGGCCGCCTCTCCGGCGCTCGCACCTTCCGGGAAGGGAGCCTAGCGCCGCGCAGAACCGGCTCGAACAGGAAAACGGCGGATCTCGGACTGAACCTTCCGGAGGCGATCCCCTTCGTGGTAGGCGTCCATGTAGAGCAAGGCCTCTTCGAGTGCGGCGGCGGGCCCGCCCGCCTTGACAGCAACGACGCGCTCGCACTTGCCGCAGATCGCATTCTCATCGTAGGCCGCCAACGGCGTTATGCTGGCGATGCCGCCCTCGGGGTTCGGTCCCGGCCCGGCGACGACATGGTAGGAGAGGTAGCGGTGCGGCATGCCCTCGGCATTGGCGTCCTCGCTGAAGTAGTTCACAACGCAGTCCAACATCTCCGCCATAGTCGTCACCTCCGGTATCACGAGTCTGTCCGGGTTTCCGCACGGCCCCGCAGACGGCCTCCGGACCGTTCCGCTCTGATCTTACAGGGAGTTGAACTGGATCTGGTCGATGTAGCACCAGCCCCAGCCCTCACCCGGTTCGGCGGACTTCATGATCGGGTGACCGCTCTCGTGGAAGTGTTTCGTCGCGTGCTTGTTCTTGGAGGAGTCGCAACAGCCAACGTGGCCGCACGTCAGACAGAGCCGGAGATGGACCCACTGGTCCCCGCTCGCCAGGCACTCCTCGCAGCCCTCCGAGTGAGGCATAACCGGCCGGATTTGCTTGAGGTGCGGGCAGGTATCTTGAGCCATGACGGTTCTCCTTCTTGCTGAGGTCGTAGCGCGCTCTCGCGCCACGGTCGGGCCTGCTCACATCTCCTTGAGATACTCGTGAACAAACTGGACGGCCATCGCGCCCTCGCCCACGGCCGAGGCGACGCGCTTGACCGAGCCGGAGCGCACGTCCCCTGCGGCGAACACGCCGGCACGGCTGGTTTCCAGTAGGAACGGTTGCCGACTCGCGGTCCAGTGCGGAGACTTCCCAAGCGCCGGGCCGGTCTGGACAAACCCCTTGGCGTCTCGCTCGATCTCCGGGGGCAGCCAGTCGGTCCGCGGCACCGCGCCGATGAAGCTGAACACCGCCGGCGTTTCGATGATGCGTTCCTCGCCCGTCTTGTTGTTAACGATCTCGACGGCGGACAGACGACCGTCGCCGCGCATCCGCCGGATCCGCGCGCCGCGGAGCAGCTCGATATTGGCGGTCTGCTGGATCCGCCGGGCCAGGTAGCTAGACATGCTCTTGTACAGATCGTCGCCGCGGATAAGCAGCCATATCTTGCGAGCATGCTCGGCGAGGAAGACGGCGGCTTGGCCGGCGGAGTTGCCGCCGCCCACGAGCACCACCTGGGCGCCCTGGCACAACGGCGCCTCGTTGGGCGTCGCGGCGTAGTAGATACCCGTGCCCTCGTAACAGGCGCAGCCCTCGACCTCAAGCCGGCGGTACTCCGCGCCGGAGGCGATCAACAGGCATTTGGCGGCGACGGTCTCGCCGCCGTCCAGGCGCAGGACGGGGTAGGTCTTCTCGAACTCCAGGCGTGTTACCGGCGTGGGGACCGACAGATGGGCGCCGAACTTGCTGGCCTGGAGCACTGCGCGGCCCGCCAGTTCGCTGCCGGTCAGGCCGGTCGGGAAGCCGAGATAGTTCTCGATGCGCATGCTGCTGCCGGCCTGACCCCCTGGCGCGGTTTGCTCCAGCACCACGGTACGCAGCCCTTCGGACGCGCCGTAGACGGCGGCCGCCAGACCCGCGGGGCCGGCGCCCACGACGGCCAAGTCGTACACCGTTTGCTCCAGCGGCTGGCGGATGCCGATGGCGTCGGCCAGCTGCCGGTTCGACGGGTTGCGCAGCATCAGCTGATGTCGGCAGGCAACTACCGGCGTGTCCGCCTCGGTCACGCCGAACTGCTTGAGCAGCCGGTCCACCTGCGGGTCGTTCTCCACGTCCACCCAGGTGAACAGCACCCGGTTCTTGGCCAGGAAATCGCGAACCCGGAACGTGTCCGCCGAGTACCGCGAACCAATCACCCGTAGTCCCGTGAAGTCGGACGCCTGGCGCAAGAGCTGGCGGCGGGCGATGAACGCTTGCAGGATGATGTCGCTCAGGTCCGGACAGAGGTTCAGCACGCGCCGCAACCCCTCGCCCGAAACCTCAACGACCTCGCAGTGGCCCCGGGCGACGGCGCTGACGACCGCCGGGGCGCCGGTCAGGTGGGAGACCTCGCCGGTGAACTGGCCCTTGCGATGGACGGTGAGCCGCTTCGGCTCGTCGCCCGAAGAATCGATGATCTCGACTTCACCCGCCTTCACAACGAAGAACTTCAGGTCGCGGTCGCCGACGGCGAAAAGCGTCTGTCCGTCCTCATACGACCTGGTTACGGCGGCCGTGCAATTGCTCAGGCGAGTGATCTGGGCCTCGTCGAGAATCGGGAAAGCGATGGACTGGAGATCGTGTTCGGCCATGCCTCGATGTCCCTTTGATGGGATGGACGGAAAGGCGATGCCCGCTACTTGAAGGCTAGGGACCAGCCGGTTTCGGTCAAGAAGAAAAAGGGACTGGTCCCTCAAGCGCCTGGTGACAGGGAATTCCGAGACGTCGAGCGGCCTGGGCGAGGCGTCGGCTTTCGCATGGAGAGTTCTGAATGCGCCTACACGCCGTCAGCGGAATTCCCAGTCAATCCATAGGCGCTTACGTTGGTCCCGATAAAATGCCCGCATGACATGAGCAACCTGGGAGGATCTCGCGATGGGATCGCTCTATCAGCCCATCGAGAACTACGGCGTGATCGGCAACATGCGCACGGCCGCCCTCGTGGGGATGGATGGCTCCATCGACTGGCTCTGCCTGCCGCACTTCGATTCTCCGAGCGTATTTGCCGCTATCCTGGACGACCGCAAGGGCGGTCGGTTCCGTATCGCGCCGGCTTGCGACGGCGTCCGTCACAAGCAATTCTACTGGCCGGACACCGCCGTCCTCGTCACGCGGTTTTTGCACGCCGACGGCGTGGGAGAGGTGGAGGATTACATGCCGGTCGGCGGCGCGCGTGCCGCGCCCGATGCACTGATCCGCCGAGTGCGCGTGGTCCGCGGCACCTTGCCGTTTCGCCTGGAATGCCGACCCGCCTTCGACTACGCCCGCGCCGGCCACCAGTCTCATCTCAGCCCTCACGGCGTTCGCTTCGACGGGCCGGGGTTGAGCCTTGGCCTGGCCGCCCCCGTGGCGATACGGTCAGACGGCGACGGTGTGGTTGCCGACTTTACCCTCGGCGAAGGACAGAAGGCCACCTTCGTCCTGCGCCCTCTTCGTCCGGAGGACTGTCCGGAACCCTGCCCCGGCGTCGGCGAGGCGGAAGAACTGTTCCGCGACACCGTCGCCTACTGGCGGCGCTGGCTCTCCAGATGCACCTACACCGGCCGCTGGCGGGAGACGGTCCATCGATCGGCCTTGACCCTCAAGCTGCTGTCCTTCGAGCCGACCGGGGCGATTGTCGCGGCCCCGACCTGTAGCCTGCCGGAGTCCCTCGGCGGGGAACGCAACTGGGACTACCGCTACACCTGGATCCGCGACGCCGCCTTCACGCTGTACGGTCTGCTCCGCATCGGTTTTACCGAGGAAGCCGCCTCCTTCCGCAACTGGCTCAAGGCTCGCTGGCGAGAGGCCGACAGCGACGGTGGCGGCCCTTTGCAGCTCATGTACGGCATCGATGGCCGGACCGAGCTGCCCGAGGAGACGTTGGGGCATCTGGAGGGGTACTGCGGCTCCCGCCCAGTGCGTATCGGCAACGGAGCCCATCGGCAACTGCAACTGGACATCTACGGCGAATTGATGGACGCGGTTTACCTCCACAACAAGTACGTCGAGCCGGTGAGTTATGACAATTGGACGCGCCTGCGGCGGCTGGTGGATTGGCTGTGCGACAATTGGCAACGGGAGGACGAGGGCATCTGGGAAGTGCGTGGCGGCCGGCGGCATTTCGTCTATTCGAAGGTCATGTCCTGGGTCGCCCTCGACCGCAGCCTGCGGTTGGCCGACAAGCGCTCCTTCCCCGCTGACCGGGCGCGCTGGCTGAAAGTCCGCGACGACATCTACGAAGAAGTCATGGCCAAGGGATGGGACCCTCGTCGCCAGGCGTTCGTGCAGGCGTACGGTTCCGACGCTCTCGATGCCTCCACTCTGCTGATGCCGCTAGTGTTCTTCATGGCTCCGAGCGATCCGCGCATGCTGAGCACTCTGGACGCGATCCGCCAGCCCGTGGCTGCGGGCGGCTTGGCTGCGGACGGTTTGGTCTATCGTTACAATCCCGCCGTCACAGCGGACGGACTGTCGGGCGACGAAGGAACCTTTAACATGTGTTCCTTCTGGCTTGTCGAAGCGCTCACGGGCGCGGGCCACAGCGATCCGGCCCGGTTGGAGGACGCCCGTTTGCTCTTCGAGCAGATGCTCGGTTACGCCAACCATCTCGGCCTGTACGCGGAGCAGATCGGCAACAGCGGCGAGGCCTTGGGGAACTTCCCCCAGGCCTTCACGCATCTGGCCTTGATTAGCGCCGCCTTCAACCTGGACCGGGCGCTCGGATTCCGGTGAGCAAGCAAAGATATGGCCGCGGAGCAAGGCCGACCGGCGCACCGGCCACTGGAAGCGGTACCTGCCTCCCTTCGCTCCTGGGCGGGGACTCAGAACGCGGAACCGCTGGTCACCGTTGTTTCGCAATCTTTGGCGAAGTGAGCAACACGTCCATCGGCCATTCCGCGCCTTGATCGATCCACGCGCGGAACAGCGCCACCTCGTCCGCGCTTAGCGCGGGGAATCTCTCGCGACCGGCCTTGGGTGGCATTTCCGACTCGGGCACTTTACCGGACACCTAATCGAGCAACGGACTCTTTTCGCTGTGTCCAGGAACAATGGCCACCGCCCCGGATGCGCCACCTTGCGGGGGGGTCTCGGCCATCAACGCGGAAAAGGCCAAACCAGGGCTGCCGAGGGGCTCCGTCCGAACCTTGCGTAACCGATCCTCTGCGTGGAAGGAGTCGAGGTAACGCACCGCCCTCTCGATGGCCGCCACGGCACCGCCCTCCCGGACCACATGGAAGTGCTGAATGATCTGATAGATCTCGTGAGGGTCGCCTGCGGCCAGGAGGGTTATGGAGGCAGAACCGGATCCGTCCGTCGGCCCCGGTCCGCCGACGACGTGGTAAGAGTAATAGCGCAGCGGCCTCCCCTGGTCGTCCGAGCTGTAGCCGAAGTAGTTCACCAGGCAATGCATCATCTCCGCCATGCGGTTCCGCCGCCCTAAATGACATCTAAGTGTCAGTCGCCCCAGGCGATCACGGCCGCCCCCAACGATGGTTCGGCCGAAGATCAGGGCACCGTTTTCGCCTCCGTTCGCTTCTGGGTTGCTGGTGAAAGCGGGAAGTTCACAGAAACCAAGGCACCGGCGGAGACTTCGACCGTCCGGGTCTGCGTGGTCTCATGCCCCTTCTCCTTCCAGCGGGCACGGACTTCGTAGGTGTACCGGCGACCGGGCATGAGCTCAGGGGAATAGAATGCGCGCTCGGGGCCTGTCGTCTTCATTTTCGTCCCGTTGAACCAGAGCTCGGCGTCCGCTGGCAGGCTTACGATGACGTGAGCGGCATTGATTGGTCGTTGCGGAGAAGAGCCAGCCGAATCCCCCGGTATATCCGGCACCGAGACGCCGGAGTACGTCGGGGAGTTGTCCAATCCCGATGAGAAACCCCAGCCGTAGTAGGGCTGGTAGTCGTACCACGGATAGCCGCCGCCGCCGTAGAAGGGGTAATAGAGGTAACGGGACTGGTAGGCGTGAGAGTTATAGTAGCCGAAGTGGTGGAGGTGTCCGATGCCTCCCCCGTAATTGCCGTGGTAGCCACCGAAACCGCCGTGGTAGCCGCCGAATCCGCCGCCGTGGCCTCCGCCACCCCCGCCGCCGTGGGCAGCCACCGTGCGAGGAAGGGCCGTCACGAACAATGCGGCTCCCGTTAAGACCAGCAGGGTACGAAAGGGATGAGCGTTGGGGAACATGGTGCATCTCCTCTATTTGGTTGTCGGGCATCGTCGGGGGAACGAGCCGACTCGCTCCCCCTGTGGTTTCGTTTCTTCGGGCGTCCGCCGCCATCACCTACTTCTTTACGCGGGCGTGTCCTTGCTGTGACGACCAGGGCAGATTGACTCCCAGCCCGCCTGGCTCTTGTAGGTGGATACGGAGCTGCCACAGGTTCTTGTCCACTCCGTAGGCCAGATCCTGGAGACGATTGCTCGTCGGCGGGTCGCTCTGCTCGGTTTCCTGGATCCCCTTATAGATCTCTTTCTGCAACACGGTAACACGGTCAACCAGCAATCGGAGGGACACATTGTCCGTCAGATAGCCCGCAGGGAACTCCGGGATGGTAGTTGTTCGCGCGATGGTAGCGTATCGCCCGTCCACGCTGTAGCCGAGGTGGAGAACGCGCTCGGCGAAGTCATCGGCCTGCTTGTGGTAGAAAGTGGCCTGCTGATCGTAATACTCGTGCAACTGCAAATACAGCGGTCCACTCAGGTTCCAGTGTGCCTCCTTGTAGATGTTGTCAATCGCCAAGAGGTCCACCGTGAGTTGCTGGAGCAATCGAACACTCTTCCCGCGCTCCTGATCCCCCGCCAGGGGATAGCTGTGTCCGATCAGCTTCGGCTGCGACAATTGCTGGTTACTCTTGCCAGCTCCATTTTCCTTCGACGATACCCGCTCGGTGGACTTGTCGTCTGAACCCGCTTGAACAAGCCCCGCGGTTCTGCTGAGAACCAATCCGACGGCTGACAAAGCGACTCCAACGACGGCGACGGCAAAGAAGCGTTTTTTACCCATTGTGTGTCTCCTTAAGTTGTTTTTTTCGGGCGATCGGAACAGCAAGAGAGTTAAAGCAGGCGGCGTGCCGTAATCGAGATCACGCGTCAACTTACTGGCATTGCTTCTATCCACTCTGCATGTTTTGGCTTGACGAACACGGAAAACACAGCGGAAATGATAACAATCATTCCTCCGTCCAGGCGTTCGACATTATTGTGTTTCGGAGTCGCCCCGCGGTCTCCAATTGAGATGTCGGACAACAATAGGTGAGTTTTTTCCCCAGTTGGCTTATTCTTTACCAGCCGCAACCACATAACTTTTCTTCCACCCGTCATCGGTTCGCGGTTCCCGATCAGTCCTTTCCCATGCCTGCATTCCGCCGCGTCGGCACAGCCACGCACCGCCCGCCGTCCGCCTTTGTGGCACGGCCCTTGCTTGGAGGTGTTACTGATCTTCCGAAGCAAAGACCGCGAGAGGGACCATGACCGTGGTGCCTCCGCGAGGGGCTAGCAGAAGCTCGCGCTCCGGAGAGCGCTCTTATTCCCAGCGTTCCTTCTTTCTTCAAGGAGTTGGTCCGATGCCAAATCGACGTAGTCTGGTCACGGGAGTCATTCTGGCCGTGTTGGCGGGCGGAGTCCTACTCTTGCTGCGCTCGGCGACGGGCCAGATACGGAACTCCTTGCTGTCCCGGCGCCCTCACGACGCCTTTGTCGATGCCCAGACACCGAGAGAGGTCCCGGTAGAGCGGCCGGAGCAGAAAAAGACCGCGCACGACCGATCCGACATCTTCGCGCCGAGCAAAGCGCAGCCTTCCTCCGAGGCACTGACCAACCAGGCGGAGCACGGTCAGATGAACGGTTTTGACTTCTACCGGGATCCCCTCGGCGCCATGAAGCCGGGGACGACCTTCGAGGAAAACTACCGGGTCGCCGTGGCCGAAAAACCGAAAGTCATGACGCGGCAGCGGAAGCTCCTGGAGAGCCGTTACAACCTCGAACCCAAGCGCGATCCGAAGGTCACGATGTCACGGGGCAAGCCGCTCGTAGTGGGGCCGACCGCTCGTCTGCCGGAGGGGACGGACTGGGGAACGCTGGCCGCCCTCAGTCCGGCGGAGATCCGCCGGAAGGATGTCTTCCCGTACAAGGCGCTGCCTCATCCGGTGCAGGGCGGAGGGCTGGGCGGCCAGGTCTTTCCCCAGATGCAGATCAAGATGTTCCCCCGCTTGGAGCGATATGATGTCGAGTTCGACCTTCCCGAAGTCTTCCTGCCCGAGTTCCCGCCGGCGATGTTTCTTCAGAATCGCCCCGAACTGGGCGATGTTTCCCGGGGCGAGGTGGTCTCGATCAACAATTACTACCGCTTGTTCAAGGATCTCCTGACCCCGGTGCAGTTGGATGGCCTGCGCCTGCTGGTGACGCCGTTCCCGCAGGAGGAGTTCAACCCGACCGACGACCGGAAGAGTGCCCAACCCAGCCTGGGGGTGACCTGTTTGGATTGCCACGTCAACGGTCATAGCAGCGGACAGTTCCACATCAATCCCGACAATCGGCCCGAGCAACGTCGCCTGCGCCTGGACACCGTGAGCCTGCGCGGCCTGTTCAATCAGCAAATTCACGGGTCAAAGCGGAGCCTCCGCTCCGTCGAGGACTTCACCGAGTTTGAACAGCGTACGGCCTACTTTAACGGCGACGCGATCCATGCCATCAAGAAAGGGATGAACATCCTGGATCGAATCCAGGTATCGCACATGGCCCAGATGCAGAACATGTTCGACTTCCCACCAGCGCCCAAGCTGACTCCTCTGGGCCGCCTCGATCCGAAGAAGGCGACCGAGAGCGAGCTGCGCGGCGAGAAGTTGTTCTTCGGCAAGGCGCAGTGCAGCGTCTGCCACCCGGCGCCGTTCTACCTCGACAACCAGATGCACGACCTGCACCTGGAGCGCTTCCTCAAGAACGAGTCGAGCGACGGCCCGATCAAGAGCTTCACGCTTCGCGGCATCAAGGACAGCCCGCCGTACCTGCACGACGGCCGATGCCTCACTCTGGAGGACACGGTCGAGTTCTTCAACCTCGTCCTGGAGCTGAAGCTGACGAAGGAGGAGAAGCAGGACGTGGTGGCCTACCTGCGCCAGCTGTGAGGACGCCTGTTCGAGTGATGTTCGAGTTGTAAGATCGGAAACCTGGCCATGTCGCCATTCCGTCGGGGTCGTGCAGGGCTTCTGTTCTTCGCGTCCCCGTTCATGCGCTAACAAGGAGATTCCATGTCGAACTTCCATCGTCGCGACTTTCTGACGGGGGCCGCCGCGTTCGCGGCCGGCGTGACCGCGGCCCTGACCACGACACGACGGGTTGAAGCCGGAGACCCCAGCTTCATGAACAATGTTCCCGATCCCCTGCTCTCCGGCAAGGAGCTGCCGACCTTCAAGTTCGCCCTGGAGAAGTCCAAGGGACGGGTGGTCGGCAAGAGCACGGCGAAAGAGGCCACCGTCGAGGAGTTCCCGATCTCCAAGGGAATCGCCGGGGTGTCCATGAGGCTCGAGCCGGGCGCCATGCGCGAACTGCACTGGCACGCCACCGCCGCCGAGTGGGCCTTTGTGAACAAGGGGCGGGTGCGGACGACGGTCCTCGGTCCGCACGGGCAGACGGAAACCAACGACTTCGAGCCGGGCGACGTGTGGTACTTCCCGCGCGGCCACGGCCACATGCTCGAATGCCTGGGCGATGAGCCCTGCCATTTCGTGCTGATCTTCGACAACGGCTGCTTCTCCGAGTTCGGCACCTTCAGCATCACCGACTGGATGGGCCACACTCCCAAGGCACTCCTGGCCAAGAATTTCCGCCTGCCGGAATCATCCTTCGACGGCTTCCCGAAGGAGGAGGTGTACTTCGCCCACGGCAAGGAGCCACCCCAGAAGCCGCCCGCCAACCTCGGTCCGACGCCCCCGTCGCGCCTGACGCACAAGTGGCAACTGCTCAAAAACGATCCGCTGGTGGACACCAAGGGCGGTCGGCTGTGGCTGGTCGATTCCACGAAGTTCCCGATCTCCAAGACCATCACGGGCGCCATCCTCGAACTGGAACCCGGAGCGCTCCGCGAACTGCACTGGCAGCCCAACGCCGACGAGTGGCAGTACGTCCTGGAGGGCAAGATCAGCATGACGATGTTCGGCTCGCACGGTCGTTACCGCACCGAGACGCTTGAGAAAGGCGACGTCGGCTACATCCCGCAGGGCTATGGCCACTCCATCGAGAACGTCGGCGACGGCAAATGTCGGGTCCTCATCGGCTTCAACTCCGGCATCTACGAAGAGATCGATCTGTCGGCATGGATCGCCGGCAACCCGCTCGACGTGCTGGCCACCAACTTCGGCAAGCCGGCCGCGCTATTCGAGAAATTCCCGCACAAGGACGTGTTCATCACGGACAAGGAAGGACCGGACAAGTTCGGGCCGAAACGGCCGTGAATTCCAGAGCGTCGGAGGTTCGAGAGGCGTAGATCGGAACCGAATGTTCAACTCGGCGGCCCTGGAAAGAGTCGCGGACGGGAACAGCATCATCCGTTCCCGTCC
>DATBGU010000266.1:0-24771 GCA_036557825.1 Gemmataceae bacterium | reverse complement strand
GCCAGCAACCCCTCAAGGTTCCGTCGTCAACTCCGCGACGCCCTCCGGCGCGGGACGCGGACGCCGATCGACCGGAGGGCGCGGTGCGATAAGTTTCAGCATCGGCGGAGCGAGGAAGGTCGTCACCATGACCATGAGCGTCACGGCGCTGAAAAGCCACACCGGGAAGACATGACTGGACAATCCCATTTGGGCGAAGATCAATCCAACTTCGCCGCGCGGGACCATGCCGACGCCGATAAGGCTTTTGCGGCCGCGAAACCAGAACGGGGCGTAGCCGGCCAGCAACTTGCCCACCACGGCCGCCACGAGCAGCAGCCCCCCGACGAGAAGCGTTTTCCCGTTGGCGGCGTCCAACGGGTTGAAAACCTTGACGTCCACGGCGGCCCCGACCATGACGAAAAAGATCGGCACGAAGAAATGCGACAGGTGCGCCACGCCGCGCTCGATGTCGTGAGACACGGACGTTCCCGCCAGCAAGAGTCCGGCCGCGAACGCGCCGATAATGACCGCCGAGCCGCAGGCGTGCGCCAGCCACGACAGAGCAAAGGCCAGCATCACCGCCAGGAGAACAAACGTATCCGAGCGCGCCACTCGGCGCGAGATGCGCACCAGCAGCGGCACGACGAGCCGCCCCAACACCAGCGTTATTAGAAGGAAGCCGAAGGCGATGGCCGTCGTCCGCGCCACTCCCATGAAGGTGATCGCTTGCCCCTGTGTCTGCGCCGCCACGACGGTGAGGATCACCAGGCCGATCACGTCATCGAGGACCGCCGCTCCGAGGATGACCTGTCCTTCCGGTTCGTGCAAACAGCCGAGATCGGAGAGGACGCGAGCGGTGATACCCACGCTGGTGGCCGTCAACGCGGCCCCGGCGACGATGGACTCTTCGTTCCCCAATCCCATCAGCCGGCAAACCGCGTAGCCGAGGACGAACGGCAGAACCACACCCACCACCGCGACCACCGTTGAGACGCCGCCCACGCGCAGAAGCTTGCCAAGGTCCGTTTCCAGACCGATGGTGAACAGCAGCAGAGCCAACCCCATTTCCGAGAAGACGTGCAGCACGGACCCGGCTGGATTGTTCGCGTCGATCAGACCGAATAGGGACCCGCCCAGAAGCACGCCAGCCAGCAGTTCGCCCAGCACCGCCGGCTGACCGATCCGCCGCGCCAGCGCGCCCAGCAGCTTCGCCGTTGCGAGCACCACCACAAGTAGACCGAGAAACGAAGCAACGTCCAGCGGCATGGCCCTCCTCCTCGCATGTGGTGATCGCCTCTGGAAAAGTGTAAGCTGAGCGGCGGAAGGTTCAATCTCACGAGGGCCAGCAATGAATGCACCGCAGGACGAAGGCACCGAACGACAGAAGATGCTCGCCGGTCGGCTGTACCGAGCCAGCGATCCCGAATTGACAGCCGCTCGTCGCCGGTCCCGCCGCCTGACCCGCCTGTACAACCAGACGACCGAGGACGAAACCGAGCGACGGCTTCAGCTGCTCCTCGAACTGTTTGGGCGAATTGGTCCGGGCGTCGAGATCGAGCCGCCCTTCGCCTGCGATTACGGCGACAACATCCACGCCGGCGACAACCTCTACATCAATTTCGGCTGCGTCATTCTCGACTGTGCCCGTGTGGACATCGGCCGAAACGTCCAGATCGGTCCGGGGGTTCACATCTACACGGGCCATCATCCGGTGGACCCGGACGAGCGCGCCACCGGCCTGGAGATGGCGACGCCGGTACGGATCGGCGAGGACGTGTGGATAGGCGGCGGAGCGATCCTCGGTCCGGGCGTGACGATCGGCGACGGCTCGACCATCGGCGCGGGAAGTGTGGTGGTTAAGGACGTGCCGGCCCGCGTCGTCGCCGTCGGCAACCCCTGCCGCGTGATTCGCCGCCTGGCCTGATGCGCACGGTCGAGTCAGGGTCCGCGCAGCACCTGGATCAGTTTGACCAGCACCACATCGGAGACGAGCACAAGGAAGATCGACACGACGACGCCGCGCGTGGCGGCCTGGCCGACGCCCTCCGTGCCGCCGCGCGCGTTCATACCGAACCAGCAGCCACTCACCCCAATCAGGTAGCCGAACACCACCGTTTTGAGAACGGCCGGCACCGCGTCGCCGAGATTCAGGACGCGCAGGCATTCGGTGCGATACTGCGTCCACGACAGGCTGCCGCCCAGCGCCTCAGCGGCGTAGCCCGCCCCCAGCGCCAGGTAGGCGATGAACAGCGTCAAGAGCGGCAGCGACAACATGCAGGCGAGAACGCGCGGCGCTACCAGTTCGCGCAGCGGCGACAATCCCAACGCTTCCAGGGCGTCGATCTGCTCCGTCAAGCGCATGGAACCGAGTTCGGCGCCGAGGCTCGCTCCGGAACGCCCCGCCACGATGAGTCCGGCCGCCAACGGCGCGAATTCCAGCACCACGGCCAGCGACAGAGCTTGTGGCAGATATTGCACCGCCCCCGGCCCACCGACCGTTTGCAACGCGCCGCGCAGGTGCAACCAGACCACCACGCCGATGGCCGTCCCCGCCGCCGCGCCCAGCGGCAGCGCGCCCAGCAAAATCTGATGCAGTTGAATGCCAAGGTAAGACGGTCGTCGCAGTGCCAACGGCGACGCCAGCAGCGCTCGCCAGGCGAAATACACGGCCCGCCCCAGGTCTTCCAGAAAAGCTGTCAGCATTCAGCAATCAGCGGTCAGCGGAGTAGGAACCGGTCTTGCCGATCGCTGACCGCTGACCGCTGACCGCTTTGGTTTGCCAGGTCCAGTGTCGATCCGTGGTCTGCTGCACCGTGGCGGGATCGAACCCCAGGGCCGAGACGAGTTCGCGCATCTCCGCGAGAGTCAGGGCCGCATGAAGGGAATCACCGAACATCTGCCGCTGATGCGCGTTGGCGCCGGCGGCGTGGACATCGACCAAGTGTTGCAGCACGCTTTGCTCTTCCGGTCGCAGCAGATCGCGCACGAACAGAACCCCGCCCGGCGCGACGACGCGCACCATCTCGGCAAGCACCGCGGCCGGTTCGGGGATGTGATGCACGATACTGTTGGAGATCACCGCGCCGAAGGAGCCATCGCCATAAGGGAGATGTTTGGCGTCCTGGCGCTCCAGACGGATGCGATCGGCGAAGCCGGCCCGAAGGATGTTGGCCGCGCCGACGCGCAGCATTTGCTCGGCGAGGTCGATGGCAGTAATGGAAACGGCGGCGTCTTGCCGGCACAATTCGAGAGGGATCTGGGCGGTGCCGGTGCCCACGTCCAGCACCGGGCCTTGACCGTCCCAGACGGCGAGGAAGTCGGCGACGAAGACGCGGTTGACGGCGGAATGGTCCATCGCGTCGTAATCGCGGGCCTCCTCGACCGAGTCCATCACCTCGGGTTCGAGGATGCGCGGCAGCATCGTCGAGTAGTCCCTAAACGCGGGCCAGGGTCGGTGTCGGCCGCGCCGCCGGCGGACAGCCCTGACGCGCCCGCCGTTCTTCCTGCAACACCGCCAGCAGTTCCGCCCGCAGTTCCAGGTCGTGAATGCCGCGGCGGTCCCACTCGCGCAGGACGTGCGAGGTGGCCGGGTTCAGTCCGGCGATGTGGTGCAGCCAGGTGATGCCGGCGTCCAGCGTCAAATGCTGGGTGCGTGGATGATGCCAGGCGACGTGCGTCGCCAAACAGCCCATCGGCACCGCCCGCGTGAAGCAGCCATGAATGAGCAGCGGACTGTTTTTTTCCAGTAGCTCGACCAGCCGATCCAGGCCGGCATCGGTGATATGCGGAAGCCACGAGGAACGCAACTCGCCCAGACATTCGGGAGAGAGCATGGCAGAACTCCTTTGCGAAGAAGCGCGAAATCCAGCACTTGCGTGGAACATCGCACCGGATGAGGCAGTGCTATTATACCGTTCTCCGACCAAGCCAGGTGTCCCGGAATGGCATTCTCCAACGGCCGAGATACGAGGCATCGACCGCTAAACCTTACACACAAAGCGTTTAGGAGAAAAAACCCCGCCGTTCGCGGGTGCGAAGCGGCGGGGCCGGAACAGAGAAGAGGCCGTAGAGATAGGGTAGAGAGTATCCCGTCGGTCTCGCTCTGTCAACCATTATTCTGAAAAAACTTCTCCTCACCCTCTGTACATCATTTCACATCGTCAACAATTGCATCGAACGAAGGACCGGACACGATCGAAAGCCGCTTGCGACTCCGTGTGCCCCTCCACGAAGTCGCAAGCGACTACTTCGAGAAATGATTGTGCCGAAGGGATTGCGGCGCGTGCGAGCGCCCATTACACTAACACAGCACTATCCGTATCCGAGTGAGTTCAAAAGCATTCTCTCCCGTGTTGAGAGCGATCGCCGTGCCGCTCAACCTTCTGACTTCGACACGAGAACCGTCTCGGTGCGCTTCCAACCATCCATGAACGAAGGGGTTTTCTGATGTGGACAACCATCGCGCTGCTCGCAACCCTCGGAGGGACGCCGTCCCAGAGTGATCTGGCGCTAACCCACGTGCGCTCGACATACGGATTGCTCGGCCCGGAGCGAAGCAACGAAACGCTGGCGCCGGGCGACATCCTGTTCGTGTGCTTCGACATCGAGGGCGTCCGTGTCGATGACGAGGGCAAGGTCCGTTACAGCATCGCCATCGAGGTCAGCGACTCCGGCGGCAAGGTGATGTTCAAGCAGAACCCCAAGGACACCGAGGCGCGGACTTCGCTGGGAGGCAGCAGCGTGCCGGCCTACGCCACGGTGAATGTCGGACTCGATACCCCGGCCGGAGACTACGAAATCAAGGCCACGGTCAAGGATCTCGCCTCCGGCAACCAGAAAAGTTTGACGCGGGCCTTCAAGGTACTGCCCAAGGACTTCGCCCTGGTGCGGGCGATGGCCAGCGTGGACACCGAGGCGCAGTACCCTTCCGCCGTTTTCACCTGTGGACAGGGTGTGTGGATGCATTGCAGCGCGGTCGGGTTCGGACGCGGCGGCGCCGACAAGCAGCCCAACGTCGTCTTCGAGATGCGCGTCCTCGACGACGCCGGCAAACCGACTTTCGCCAAGGCGGTCACCAACACGGTCAACAAGGGCATCCCCGCCGAGAAGTCGGCCCTGCCGATGGCCTTTCCGCTGTCGCTGAACCGACCGGGCAAATTCACCATCGAGGTGCAGGCCACCGACCAGGCCAGCGGCAAGAAGGCCAAGATTGCTTTTCCCATCACCGTGCAGGCGGCCCGGTAGGTCCGGCGAGCCGAGCCGGACGCGAAGTGCCGCTCGGCTCGCGGCACCTACCGCGCGGCGTTCGGGCAGTCAACGGAATAATGTCAGCCGTTTGTCAATCATCCGTGCATTGCGGAGAACCTATGATGCGTGAACCAACTCAGCTTTGGAGGGCCGCCCTGGTCGCGGCCATGCTCTGCGTCCCGCTTGTATGCAAGTCCGCCGACGCGCAGCCGGCGGCCGCGCCGCCTTCGTCCGTCGTGGCGCGCCTCGTCTCGCCGGACGGCACCGTATTGAAGCGCGGCAAGCCGGACCAAGCCTGGCAGATCGTCGAACAGAACGGCGAGCTGCACGCCGACGAAATGCTGATCGGGCTGCCCGGCGCCGCGATCGAAACCGACAAGAGAGCGGTTCGCCTGACGCTCTTGACCGACATGGACAAGACCTCGCCGTATCCCATCCTGGAAGCCGCTGTCTCGCTGCATCCCAGTCCCGACGTTGACCTGGATTTCACCCTGGATCGCGGCCGGGTCGATATCACCAACATCAAGGAAAAGGGGGCGGCGCGCGTGCGCATTCGCTTCCACGATCAGAAATGGGAGGCGACGCTGACGGAGCCGGGCACGCGCGTGGCGATGCAGCTGTACGGCCGCTGGGCCAAGGGAGCGAAGTTCACCCCGGAGCCGAGTCCGAAGGACGTTCCGGCCGCCGACCTGCTCTTTCTGGTTCGCAAGGGCCACGTCCAACTCAGTCATGGTTCCTGCTTCCACAGTATGTCGGCGCCGCCCGGCCCGGCCCGACTCCACTGGGACAACAGCGGCGAGGCCGACGAGGCGCCGCGCAAACTCGACAAGCTGCCCAAATGGGCCGAAGCGGACCACTCGACCTCCGAACGCGCCGAGCGCATCAAGAAGGTCGTCGAGGAATTTCGCCGCGAGTGCGTGAAATCCTCCCCGTTCACCGCCACGCGCCTTTTCGTTCGGTCGCAGGATCCCAACCAGCGGGCGACCGGCGTCATTTTCATGGGCGCGATGGACGACCTGGACGGCGTCGGCGGCGTGCTGACTGGGACGAAATACCTCGACACCTGGGACCGCGCCGTGGTGGTGGTGCGCCACTGGATCGGCCGCTGTGCCTGCCAGGACCAAATCGTGTACAAACTGCTGGAGGATAAACGCGGCATCACGCCCGCACGGGCGGAGGGCATTCTGCAACTGCTGCACAGCTTCGGCGACGACGAGTTAGCGCATCCCGAGTTGTACAAGATGCTGGTCCGGTTCCTCGACAATGACGAACTCGGCATCCGCGGCCTATCGTACTGGCACCTGGTTCGCCTCGTGCCCGCCGGCGGGAAGTTCGGCTACAATCCGCTCGCTCCCAAGGAGCAACGCGACAAGGCCCGCGACCAGTGGAAAAAACTGATCAACGACATGATCGCTCGCAAGGAACTGCCGCCCAAAGATCCGGCCGCTCCCAAGGATTCGTCGAAGTGAGCCGTCCCCGCAACGAACTTTGAACCTCCTGTGGAGAACCCAACGTGAATAGTTCACTCCTTCGCCTGACACCGCTTTTTGTCGTCGTGGCAACGGCGATCGCCTCCCCGCCGGTCCACGCTCAGTTCACCGGCGCTGGCGGCGTCACCGCGCCGGCGGTCATCCCGCCTCCCGTAATCAATTACGGCGGCTTCGGCGCCTACGGCGGCCAAGGCTGGGGCGGGGGCTGGGGCACGCAATGGATGCAGAACCCCTATGAAGGCTACCTCAACGGCGCCGCCAACCTAACGACGGCCAACGCCCAGTATCAGCTGACCATTCAGCAGGCCAAGTCGGCTCGGGAAGAGGCGCGCCGTTCGTCCCTGCAAACGCGCCGCGCGACCATCGAAGAGCGTCAATATGAACTCTCCTTGATGCCCGATCCAGAGCAGATCCGCCAGGACCAGATGGCCCGCAGTCTGGCGCGGAGCCGCAACAATCCGCCCTCGACCGACATCTGGTCCGGCACCGCGCTGAACGACCTGATGCGCTCCATCAACGACGCCCACACGCGCGGCGCCAGCGGCCCGGACGTGCCGCTGTCGCCGGAGGTCGTCCAGCACATCAACGTGACGACCGGCGTCACCTACGGCGGCACTGGCTTGCTGAAAGATGGCGGCAAGCTGAGCTGGCCTTACGTTCTGCGCAAGTCCACCTTCAACGCCGAGCGCAACAAGATCAACGAGCAGTTGCAGACCGCCGTCAAGCAGGCCCAGGCCGGCGAGGTAGGCGCCGATCTGCTCGACACCATCGGCGATTCGCTCAAGCAGTTGGAGCAGTCGGTCGATGCCCGCGTCGAGGATCTCACGCCGTCACAGTACGTCCAGGCCATGCGCTACGTGCGCGAGTTGAAGAATTCGTACAAGGTGTTGCAGCAGAGCGACGTGTCCAAGTATTTCAAGCCGGCCTGGACGCCGTCGGGTTCGACGGTCGCCGAGTTGATACGGCAAATGACGAAGCAAGGGCTGCGCTTCGGACCTGCCGTCTCCGGCGACGAGTCGTACTACACCTCGCTGCACCGTTCGATGGTGGATTACGACGTGGGACTCGCTCAGCTGCGGGCGACGGCGCCGCGACCGTGATCGACGCCGTCGAGCGGAGATGGGATCATTGGTCGAGCTGTCGCCGTAATTCGGCGACGGCCGCCGGGTCCGTGGCGTCGTGGCGGTCCTCGCCGTGCGAACCGGCACCGCCGAATGAAATGTGCGGCCGGGCTGCCGTCGAGGGATCGGTTCGCGTGCCGCGCAGCGAGGCGTGGACCTGATCGCAGCCGGTGCGCGCCACCACGTCGGCGACGGTGAAACGATTGATACCGGCGGCCGGCAGCACCTCGATGCGTCCCGCGGCGCGGCGAATCAACTCGGCGATCGTGGCCGCGCCGTTGTAGGCGCTAACCTCTTGCCCGCTGGTCAGGACGCGGCGCACGCCCAGGTCAATCAGTTGCTCCAGGGCTGCGAACGGATCGGGCGTCACATCGAAGGCGCGGTGAAAAACGACCGGGTTCTCACCGGCCTGGCGGATCAATTCGCGGCAGCGCGGCACATCCACCCGTCTATCCTCGGTCAGCACCCCGAACACGAGTCCGTCGGCACCATGAGCCAGTGACAACTCGATGTCGCGCTGCATGATGCGGAAATCGGCTGCGCCGTAGCAGAAACCGCCGGGACGCGGGCGGACCATGACGAAGACCGGCAGCGCAACCGTCTGCTTGACTTCGATCAAGGTTGCCAGGGATGGCGTCAAGCCGCCGTGCGCGAGGGCCGCATTCAACTCCAACCGATCGGCGCCTCCGCCCTGAGCAGCCAAGGCGTCGTCAACCGAGGCGACGGCGATTTCCAGCACGATCCGCGTGGACATGAAACGTCACTCGCCTTCCTCGTCGCCTGTTGGACAGTCATCCAGCCAGCCGCAGCGAGCCTTGCCCTGTTCGTTCGCCTGCCAGATGCGGCCGGTGTGGGCATCGAGACAGGTCAGCCAGCCGTCCTCGTAGACGTTGGTGTCGATGCAGATAGTTGTGCCGAGGTCGAGCGGCAGACCGCTCTTTTGTCGCGTGTGACCGCAAATCATGGTCTTGCCGGAAACGTGGGCGCATGGTCGAAGGAGCTTCTGCCAATACAGCATGTCGTCGGACTGCTGATCCATCGGCAGGTCGGCATCGGCATTGGCGTGGACGAACAAGAGCGTTTCCGTCTCGTACCAGGGCAAGCACTCCTCTTCGAGAAACCGCCAGTGGCTGGGCGGAACCTTTAAGAGCAAGTCCCCGAAGTGCCCCCCTTTCTCCATCGCGTCCTCGATTTGTCGATCGGTGGCGCCATAAGAGAGAAGCGTCGTACCCCCACCGCAGGCAACCCACATCGGATCGGCGCTGTGTCGAGCGTCCAACATCATAATGTCGTGATTGCCGCGCAGGGGGACGAGTCGGCCGGTGGAATGCAAGTCGATCAGGCGATCGAGTACGCCGCGCGAGTTGGGACCGCGATCGACGTAATCGCCGAGTGTGACGATGCGGTCGTCGGGTTGGAGCGCCACGGTGTCGAGCAGGGTGGTGAAGGCGCGCAGACAACCGTGGATGTCGCCGATGGTCAGCAGCCGCATGTCAGCCTCCCGCGGAGAAAGCGACCGCGACACGAGCCGCCAGCCGAGCATTCGCCACGATCAGCGCTTGATTCGCCCGCAGCGTTCGGCCGTCGGTAAGCTCGGCCAGGCGCGCCAGCAGAAACGGCGTCAAGGCCGGCCCCCGCACACCGGCGGCGCGCGCCTGGCTCTCGGCGCGCACCAGCGCCTTATCAAAATCCCCCGGTTCCAGGGCGGTTTCGCGCGGCAACGGCTGAGCCAGCACGACGCCGGCCCCACCGAGGCGCCAGTGGGCGTCGAGCAGAGCGGCCGCTTCCTCCGGCGCGTTGACGCGCGCGCTGACCGGCAGACCGCTTGAGTGCATCAAGAACGCCGGGAACTCATCGGTGCCGTAGCCGACCACCGGCACGCTCATCGTCTCCAGCATCTCCAGGGTCGCCCCCAGGTCGAGGATTCCTTTGGCTCCGGCGCAGACGACGGCGATCGGTGTACGGGCCAGTTCCTGCACGTCGGCGGAGATATCGAAAGCGGCGGCGAGGTGGGGGTGAACGCCGCCGATGCCGCCGGTGGCGAAGATGCGCAGACCGGCACGATGGGCCAGCAGCATCGTCGCCGCCACCGTCGTGGCCGCGAACGCCCCCTGCACAATCGCGGCGGCCAGATCGCGGCTGCTGGCCTTGCGGACGTCCGGCTGACGCGCCAGCTGTTCGAGTTGGGTCGCGTCGAGTCCGATGACCGGCCGGCCCTTCCAGACCGCAACCGTCGCCGGCACCGCGCCTTCGGCACGGACGGCGGATTCAGCCGCCTGCGCCGTCTCCAGGTTCGTCGGCCACGGCAGACCGTGCGCGATGAGGGTCGATTCCAGGGCCACCACCGGCCGCCGTGCTTCCAAGGCGGCGGACACATCCGGGCGCAGGTCCAGTTTCAGTGCGCTCATAGTTCGGCTATCGGCTATCGGCTATCGGCTTTCCACTAACTGCTATCCTATGCGATGGGAAGCCGATGGCCGATAGCCGATAGCCGAGTCTTGGGGTTCGCGCCTTTCTCCGTCCGGCGTATAATCCCGCGCTTGGAAACGGAACCACGGATGGTCTAATCGGGGAGCATAAATGCGACGGATCGCGATCATCAATCAAAAAGGCGGGGTCGGCAAGACGACGACGGCGGTCAACCTGGCGGCGGCCCTGGCCGAGTGCGGCCAGCGCGTCTGCGTCCTAGACCTCGATCCGCAGGCCCACGCCACCACGCATCTCGGCATCGAACCCGATGGGAAATCGTCGTCCATGTACGACGTACTGGTCAACAATCGGCCGTTGGCCGAGGTGCGCCGCAAGGTCGAGGACAACTTGTGGGTGGCCGGCTCCGACATCAACCTTGCCGCCGCCGAGGTCGAGTTGGCCGGCGTCGTCGGCCGCGAAGTCATCCTCCGCGACCTGCTCCTCCAGGACGAGGGTGCCTTCGATTACGTCTTCATGGACTGCGCCCCCTCGCTGGGCGTGCTGACGCTCAACGCCCTGGCGGCGGCCAACGAAGTGTTCATCCCGCTGCAACCGCACTTCCTCGCTCTGCACGGCATGGGCAAGCTATTGGAAACGACCGCCCTGGTCGCCAAGCGCATCAACCCCTCGCTGAAGGTCACGGGCATTGTGCTGTCGCTGTACGAATCGACGACGCGGCTGGCGTCGGAGGTCGTACAGGACTTGCAGGAGTATCTCGACAAGAGCCGCGGCACCAACTCTCCGTGGGCCAAGGCGCGCATCTTCGGCACACGCATCCGCCGCAATATCAAGCTGGCGGAGTGCCCCAGTTTCGGCCAGTCGATTTTCGGCTACGCGCCGAACTGTCACGGCGCCGAGGACTACGCCGCCCTGGCCCGCGAGGTGCTCGGCGAGACGCCGACGGTGATGTCCGCGCGTGTCGAATTGGACGAGCGCGGCCAGGCCACCGTGCTGAGCGTCGAGCGTCAGGAGCAGCATGAACCGCCGGTGCCGGCGTGATACAATGAGCGCAAAGACGATCGGCCGCTTGCGGCTTAGCGCTAAGCCGCAAGCGGCTCCGCTCATTTTTGCGAGACATCATGAGTCGCATTTCCATCGCCACCCCTCAAGAAATCGTGCCCATCGACCGCGCCCGTATGCGCGAGGCGGTGCGGACCGTGCTTGCCGGCGAAGACGTGGCCGATTACGAGATCAGCCTGGCGTTCGTCGATAACAGCACCATACATCGCCTCAATCAACGCTACTTGCAGCACGACGAGCCTACCGACGTGCTGAGCTTCCCCCTTAGTGAACCGAACGCGGGGAAGCTCGCCGGCGAGTTGGTTGTCGGCGTCGAGGTCGCCGCCGTACAGGCCGCCGAGCGCGGACACGACGTTCAAGACGAGTTGACCCTCTACGTCATCCACGGCCTGCTGCACCTGTGCGGCTACGACGATCACGAAGACGACGAGCGGACGGCCATGCGCGAACGCGAGCGATTCTATCTGCGACAGCTCGGTCTGCCGGACATCGCGGAATAGTACGATAACTACAAGCCCGGAGCGCCAGCGACGGGCGCGAACCCAAACCCGTCGCTGGCGCTCCGGGCTTGTTGAATTGGTGATTACGAGGGGAATCATGTCTGCCGAGAAAGCCGTCGCGCTGGTGCTGCGGACCACCGACTGGAGCGAGAGCAGCCGTATCGCCACTCTCTGGACGCGCGAGTTCGGCAAGGTGCGCGCTTTGGCCAAGGGAGGCAGACGGCTCAAGTCCAACTTCGAGAATGCCCTTGACTTGCTGACGCTGTGCCGTATCGTCTTTCTCCGCAAATCATCGGGCAGTCTGGATCTGTTGACGGAGGCCCAGGTCGTCCAGCGATTTCCAAGGCTGCGGACCGACCTCGCCGCCCTGTACGCCGCCTACTACGTCGCGGAACTGCTGGCGGACGGGACACAAGAGTACGACCCGCACCCGCTGCTCTTCGACGAGGCGCTCGCGACGCTGCGGGCGCTCGGCTCTGCGGAGGAAGGGTTGCCGGCGACGGAACAGGGGCCGCGTCTGGCGCGATTTGAGATGGTATTGCTGCGCGAACTGGGGTATAGCCCCGTCCTCGATCACTGCGCCGGCTGCGGTGGAGCGCTCGCCGGGACGGATCTGGTCTTCAGCGCGGCGGCCAGCGGCTTATTGTGCCGTAACTGCCGCGGCGGACAGCGCGACAGCCGGATACTGTCGGCGCGGACGTGGCGGACGTTGCGCGAATTGGCCGAACCCGGCGATGCCTGGCGGCGGCCGTGGGGACCGGAAGTACGCGCCGAAGTTCGGCAGGTGCTGGGACTCTATATCACCTACTTGCTGGGCCGTCCGCCGCGCTTGCTGTCTTACCTGGGAAGCTGATGAAGAAGTACGAAGTACCAACTACGAAGCGCAAACCAAGAAGGACGAAGAGACACCTTCTCTTTTCGTACTTCGTACTTGGCACTTCGTACTTAGTTGGCGGCTGCACCTGGGACCAGCTCAATCCCTTTCGACCGCCCACGCCGCCGCCGCCGCCGCCGGTCGAAAGTTTCGTGCTGCGCAACGGCGAACTGGTTGCCGAGGCGACGCCGAAGGAGAAGAGCGTCGAGGCCAATTTGGCCGGCGCGCGGGAGTTCTATCGGCTTGAGGACTACGAAAAAGCCCGCAAGCTCTATCACCGCCTTGGCAACAACGAGAAGAACCCCGCCATCGCGCAGGAAGCCCTCTATTACGAGGCCGAGTGCCTGCGCTTGCAGGGCGATTATCCCAAGGCCGCCGATGTCTACGCGGAGTTGCTCAAGAAGCACACCATGAATCCCTATCGGGACCAGGCCATCCAGCACATCTTCGAGATCGCCAACTTCTGGTTGCAGGACACCTGGGAGGAAATTCGCGAGAGCGAGGAAAAGCGCGAGGGCAAACGCTGGATCGTTTGGCCGCGCTTCGTCAGCTTCGATCCCCGCAAGCCGCTGATCGACCGCGAGGGACGCGCCGTCGAACGACTCAAGGACGTATCCACCTACGGGGTCAAGGGTCCGTACGCGGACAAAGCCATGTTTCTGTGCGGCCACGTCGCCTGGCACAACGAGGACTACAACGACGCCGATCAAGAATTCACGCAGTTGCATGTGCAATACCCGGAGAGCAAGTACGCTCCCTACGCCACCGAGTTGGCCATCAAGGCCAAGCTGATGAGCACCGGCGGCGAATTGTACGACGGCAAAAAAGTGGCCGAGGCGCGCAAGCTGGTCGATGACGCCCTGCGCATGCCGGACATGAGCGAAGAAAAGAAAGAGAGCCTGATGAAGCTGCTCAAGGGGATCAACGCCCATCAGGCCGAGAAGGATTTCCAGATGGCCGAGTTCTGGCGGCGGACCGGCCATCCCGGCTCGGCATACTTCTACTATGAGATCGTCCGCCGCCGCTATCCGGGCACCAGCGCCTACACGCGGGCGACGGAGCGCATGCTGGAAATCCGCGCCAAGATGCAGAAGGACCAGGCCGACAAATTGGGACCGCCGCCGGACATCGATACGAGGCCGAGCGAACTGCTGCCTCAGCCGCGCCGAGTGCAGACGACGCCGGAAGTCGCGCCGATGCCACGGCAAGTGCCCGGCGGCCCGGAGACGGCCCCGCCGCCTCGACCGCTGCCGGCCGGCCTTGGCGGCAACTGACTCGACGGAGGAAGTCATGGAACGAGAGATTGGGCTGGACACGCCGAAGCGCTGGACGCGCCGATCCATGCTGCTGGCCCTGGCCGGCGTCAGCCTCGCCGCGCCTGCCTGCACCGCGAACCAACTTTTCAGCTGGAACGGCGGCAAACCCGTGATTTTCGGCTACGGCACGGCGCCCAACTACGACTGTCGTTTCAAGACCATACGCATCAAGATGTTCAAGAATCCGACCTTCTGGGCGGTGGTGCCGGTGCCGGGGCTGGAGATGCAATTGACGCAGGCGCTGGTGCGCGAAATCGGACAAAAGACGCCGTACAAGATTGTCTCCGGGGACGCGGACCTGGAAATCTCCGGCTCGATTCAAAGCTTCAATCAGGTGGCCCTGAACTACACGCAACTCAACGAGAAGCGCGATGTCGAGACCACCCTGACCGTGCAGGTGGTGCTGAAGGATCTGCGCACCGGCGAGATCCTGTCGTCGCCGGCGCAGCGGGCGGCGGAGCCGACGCCGCCGGCCGGCCTGCTGCCCGATCAGGTCGATCCGCTGGCCACCTCGGCGGTGCCCGGTATCGCGGCGAGCCAACTCAGCGCCGCGCCGATCTCGCCGGCCGGCCAGCCGGCCACGCTGGGCGGCGCGTCGCCGCCGCCGACGGCCGGCAATCCGGTGCCCGGCGCGACCAACATCCCCGGCACGGCCGGCGCCCCTCCCGTGCCCTCCAACGCCGCTCCCGTGGCGCCGATCGTCGGTGTGCTGGTGCGCTCGACGGCGACCTATGAGCCGGAAATCGGCGGCTCCATCTCGACTGCCATGCAGGACAACTGCAACCGCATGGCCGAGCGCATCGTGCAGATGATGGAAGTTCCCTGGTGAGCCGATGCCTGCTTCGTGGACCTGGCAACTGCGCGACCGCACCCTGACGCCCGGCGATCCTCCTCTCGTCATGGGCATCGTCAACGTCACGCCCGACAGTTTCTCCGACGGCGGACGTTTCCTCGACACCGATGCGGCCGTGGCCCAGGCGCTGCGGCTGATCCAGCAGGGCGCCAACATCCTCGACATCGGCGGCGAATCCACCCGTCCCGGATCTCAGCCGATTTCCCTCGAAGAAGAATTGTCCCGCATCCTCCCCGTCGTCCGCCGCCTGGCGGCGCGAACGTCCGTCGTGCTGTCCGTCGATACCAGCAAGGCCGAGGTCGCCCGGCAAGCGCTGGACGCGGGAGCGCATCTTATCAACGATATCACCGCGCTGCGCGGCGATCCGGCGATGGCGGACGTGGCGCGAACCGCGCAGGCCGGCGTCCTCCTCATGCACATGGAGGGCACGCCCGCCACCATGCAGGCGAACCCGCACTACGACAACGTCGTCACGGAAGTGACGGCTTTCCTGGAGGCGAGGTTGCAGGCGTGCGTGGATCTGGGTATAGCAGGCTCGCGGGTCGTGCTCGATCCGGGCATCGGCTTCGGCAAGACGACCGCTCACAACTTGCAGCTTCTGGCCCATCTGGAGGAACTCCAGCGCCTGGGTCGGCCGGTGTGCCTGGGTGTGTCGCGCAAGGGTTTTCTCGGCAAGGTGCTGGGCCGTCCCTTGGAACAACGGTTGGCCGGCTCACTCGCCGCCGCCTGTTACGCCCTGGTTCGCCGGAGCGCCCAGATTGTTCGCGTTCACGATGTGGCGGAGACGCGCGATGTCGTCACCTTGTTAACGGCTCTGCGAGAACACGGCGAGCGGGGGGCGTAAGCCCCCTGTTGCGAACAAACAGGGAGCTAACGCCCCCCGCTCGCCGGAGGACGGAGGAGAGGGACACTTGAAGGAGCGTCTGGCCCAGCTGTACGAATCGGTAGGCACGCGCGACCTGGTTGAGATCGCCATCCTGGCGGTGACGATCTACCTGATTCTGCGTCTTCTCGGCAAGACGCGCGGCGCGGGCCTTGTGCGCGGTCTCGGTCTAATCGTCGTCGGCCTGTTTCTCGTGGCCCAGGTCGTCATCGCCAGTTTCGATTTGACCGTCCTCGGCCGCGTCCTCGATTATCTACTGACCACGGTGCTGCTGGGCCTGCTCGTCATCTTTCAGCCGGAACTGCGGCGCGGCCTGATGGTGCTGGGCCGTTACCGCATCCTGCGTTACTTCGTCCGCACCCCACATCATCCCATCGCCGACAGGCTGGCCGACGCCGCCGAGGCGATGGCGCGCGAGTGCGTCGGCGCGCTCATCGTCGTCGAGCGCGAAATGGGCCTGGCCATGTACGTCGAAACGGGCGAATTGATCGACGGCGAGGTGTCGGCCAATCTGCTGCGCGCGATCTTCAGCAAGCGCAGTCCACTACACGATGGGGCCGTCATCCTGTGTGGGGGGCGAATCACGGCGGCGGCCTGCCAGTTGCCGCTCGGTCAGCCGCCGGAAGGAACCAGTATGCACATGGGCATGCGGCATCGCTCGGCGCTGTGCATGAGCGAGGAGACCGACGCCGTCCTCCTGGTGGTCAGCGAGGAAACCGGCCGTATTTCGCTGGCGGTCGGCGGCCGTCTGGAGCCGGTGCCGCGCGAGAACCTGTCGCGCCGCCTCGCCGGTCTGCTGAGCAGTCGCTACGGCAACCAACCGCGCGGTACGGCGAACAAGCCTGTCAAGCGACGATCCGCCGCCTAAGCCCAAGAAGAACTAACCACAGAGTCACAGAGAACACAGAGAAGAAAACACAGAGAAGAAAAAAAGAACACAATTGGATTCTTGTCTCTTTACCGGTGTGCTGTCCTTGTTTTGTCTTTTCTGTGTCTTTCTCTGTGTTCTCTGTGACTCTGTGGTTAGCTCTTCTTGCCTGTAGTCGAGAAGGATTCCGATGTTCGATCGCATGCTTTCCCTGGTCGTCGCCCTGAGTCTGGCGCTATTGGTGTGGCTGTACGCTCGCAGCCGCGATCAAGAAGTGCTCGACAATGTGCCGGTGCCGGTGCAGGTCACGCTGGCGCCGGAGCAGGCCGAGCATTACAGCCTCGAACTGACCGGACCCACCCACGTCATGGTTTCCTTCACCGGCCCACCGCTGCGCATCCGCGAAGTGCAGAGCATGCTCCAGCACAACGAATTACAGATCCCCCTCACGTTCACCGTGCCGGCCGAGCATCTCAACGAGAGCCGCTATAACGATTCGATCCTGGTCGAAGGCTCCGACGTGCATACGCCGCCCGGCGTGTCGGCGGTGATGGTCGAGGGGCGCAATCACGTCTCGCTCACCTTGCATCGGCTGGTGCAGCGCCGCTTGCCGGTGCGTTTCGAGTCGGTCAGCGCGGAGGCGGTCGGTTCGCTGGTCGTTGAGCCGGCGACGGTGCTGGTGCGCGGACCGCAGGAAGTTCTCGATCGCGCTCGGGCAATCCCCACACAACCGTCCGAATGGCCGACGCAGTCGCCCTACCCCGGGGCGCTGGCGCGCGTGCCGCTGGTGCAGGAGTTGGAAGGCCGATCCATCGAGGCGGTGCCCAATCGCGTGACCGTGCGCGCTCCGGCTCAGGCACGGAAGATTTACGAACTGCCGGAGGTGCCGGTCCATTTTCTGTGCCCGGTGGACTCGCCGCTGCGGCCGAAGTTCTTCGGCGAACGGGCGGGGCGCATCAGCCTGCGTGTGCAGGGTCCGGCGCGCGACGAACAGCCCAAGGTATATGCCTACGTCGATTTGACCCAGGGACGTTTTCCGCCGGGCAGATACCACGAGCCGGTTCAGCTACAATTACCCAAGGACTTCGAGCTGGTGCAGGAACCGCCGCGCGGCGTGTCGTTCCAGCTCGTGCCGGCGGACGGCGGACTCCACGGTTCGGACGGTACGATCCCGGCACCCTGAGAGAGTCACCATGAGCGTCGCGTCTTCCCCACCTCTTTCCTCGGACCTGTCCGCCTACTGTGTGGACCTGGCTCACCGCGCCCGCGCCGCCGGGCGGTTGCTGGCCACGGTGAGCGGCGGACGCAAGAACGCCTGGCTTCATCGGACGGCCGACGCGCTGGAGCAGCGCGGCGCCGACATCTTCGCCGCCAACGAGAAAGACATCGCCGGCGCCGCCGACCTCGCACTGAGCGCCGCCCAGATGGATCGACTGCGCCTGACGCCGCAGCGGCTGCGCGACGCCGCCGCCGGAGTGCGCGCCGTGGCCGACCTGCCCGATCCGGTCGGCCAGGTTCGCGCCAGCTGGGTGCGGCCCAACGGCCTGGAAGTGCAAAAGGTCGGTGTGCCGCTGGGCGTGCTGCTGTTCATTTACGAATCGCGGCCGAATGTCACGGTCGATGCGGCGGCGCTGAGCGTCAAGAGCGGCAACGCCATCCTGCTGCGCGGCGGCCGCGAGGCATTGCACTCCAACCTCGCCCTGCATCGCGTCCTGCGCGACTGTCTGCGCGCCTGCGAATTGCCGGAAGACGCCGTGCAGCTGGTCGAAACCAGCGATCGCGCGGCCGTCGGCCATCTTCTGAAGCTGAGCGACCTCATCGACCTGGTGATTCCGCGCGGCGGCGAAGGTCTGATCCGTCGCGTGGCCGAGGAAGCGCGGATGCCGGTGCTGAAGCATTACAAGGGCATCTGCCACATCTTCGTGGAGAAGAGCGCCGACGTAGATCGGGCGGAGCGCATTGTCCTCAACGCCAAGTGTCAGCGGCCCGGCGTTTGCAACGCGATGGAATGTCTCCTCGTCGAGGAATCCGTGGCGGAGACGTTCTTGCCGCGCGTGGCCGCCGGTCTGCGTCGGCGCGGCGTCGAGTTGCGCGGTTGCCCACTCACTTGCCGCCTGGTGCCGGAGGCAATTCCGGCGACGCCGGAAGATTTTGATACCGAATTCCTCGATCTCGTGTTATCCATCAAGGTGGTGGCGGGTTTGGAGGAGGCCATCGCCCATATCAACCGGCATGGGTCGGGGCACACGGATGCGATCGTCACCAACGATCTGACGGCCTCTCGGCGTTTCACGGCGGCGGTCGATTCGTCGGCGGTGATGGTCAACGCCAGCACGCGCTTCAACGACGGTCAGGAGTTGGGACTGGGAGCGGAGATTGGCATCAGTACGGATAAGTTCCACGCGCGCGGCCCTTGCGGTCTGCTGGAATTGACCAGCTACAAATATATTGTTCAGGGCGAGGGGCAGGTCCGAGAGTGAGGAAAATCCGAAACTCGAAATCCGAAATCCGAAAGAAAATCGAAAACCAAATTCAGAAATCCAAAACAAGAGTGCGAGAGGTTTTGAATTTGACTATTTTGATTTGAGTTTTCTTTCGGATTTCGTGCTTCGGATTTCGGATTTCCCGCGGAGCGGGTGACATGCAGGCGGCGATGATCCTGATTGTGTTGCTGCCCGTGCTGTTGGCGGCGGTCCTGTTATGGGTGCGCCGACGCCAGGAGCAGAGCCTGCGCGATGAACTGTCGCCGATCAGTCGTCAGCACATCGATCTGTTTCAGGGCGGCCAACTCAGCGAGTCGGCGATCGAATCGACCAAGGCGCGTTTCCGCGATCTGCTGGAGCGCGGCGAGGTGGCGGCCATCGAGTCCAGCCTGCGCGCCGGCATGCAATACGTCGTGCAGGTCCGCGCTCTCGCCGAACTGGGGACCGAGGACGCCGGCCGCATCCTCGAACGCCAATTGCACCGTCGGCTAACCGACGATCAAATCGAGCAAGCCTGGTATTGGATCGACCTCGCCAATGGACTGCGCACACTCAACCGCGCTCAGAGTTTGCCTCACTTGCTGCGCTGCGCGGAGACCGCCGGCGCTCCGCCCTTGGGGCAATTCTTCGCCGCCGAAACCATCTGCTTCCTCGGTTTCTCCGGCTATCTGCGCCAGTTCGAGACGCCGCTGGGCCGCTCCGCTTTGCGTGTGCTTCAACGTGCACTGGAGGGTTTGCGCTTCGGCGTGCCGCCCAACGTCGTCGCCGAGGCGCGCGTCGGCGAACTGATCGAAACCTTGTGGGACCATCGAACGGAGCGAATTGACGCCCTGGCCGTGTGCGTCTACGTCGAGGCGCTGCGCGTCCTGCGGCGCGCCCCGCATGCGGAAAACATGCTCTCCAACGAGTCGTCCGATCAAGAGGCGTTCGGCTGGCAGATGTCGCGCCTGACGGCGCTGGAGCCGACCCTGACCGATTTCCTGCAAGAAGCGCCGTCGCTTTTGCGTCAGCGCTTACCGGACGCGCCGGTCGAGGAGCAGCGCGATATCTTGCGGGCGCTGATCGAGTTGCGGGCCGAGGCGGGCGAGGCGGTGCTGCCGTTGCTGGCATTGCCGCGCTACCCCCACGCCGAGTTGGCCCTGGAAGCGCTGACGTGGTCGTCGCACCCGCGCATCGCGCCGCTGTTGCGCGATTGGGTGCTGGAGCGCGTGCCGATGGTCCGCCGCGCCCAGCGCCGCCGCCGCTCCACGCCGCCGCGCCGTCCCTCCGTCTCCTCCGACCTGCCTTATCGCGCCATCCTGCGCACCCTGCGCGGCCATCCGTCGCCGCAGACGGAGGCGTTTCTGCTGCTGGCCGCCCGCGATTGGGATCCCTCCATCCGCTTGAGCGCCATTGGCAGTCTGGGTTGGTGGGAGCCGCTCCAGCGCCATGAGGTGCTGCTGATGCTGCAAGACGCTCGACGCGATCCCAACGCCGAGGTGCGCCAAAGCGCCCGCGCCGCCCTGGCCCGCCTGGGCGAACGGCAGGCGTTACAGTGGTTCCGACAGACGCTGAGCAGCGAAGATCCGCAGCGCGTTCACGACACGATTCAAACGGTCGCCGCCGAGAACTTGACGCTGCTGTGGCCCGATCTCGATCGGCTCGCCGACGCCGAGGATTCCGACGTGGCCCACCACGCCCGCGAGGCGCTCGAACGACTCTGCGAAGACATGAACTATCGGCACAACTAGCCGCTTGCGGCTTAGCGGCAAGAGCGCTAAGCCGCAAGCGGCTGGGGTCGGAACTCGCCACCTTGCGGTTTTTGCCGGCCGCATCAACTCAACCTTCCTCGCCCGCTTCCCTTTCGCTTCAAGAAACGCGCAGTCTGCCACCGAAGAACAAAAAACGCGGTAGAGTTGCGTAGTCCGGCAATTCCACGGCGAACCTCTAGGCGAACATGGGGCGAGAGATGGGGCGGAAACTCCAGCACTTCGGTTGGGCCACCCTGTTGATCGGCGGCGCACTGCTGGGCTGCCACAAGTCGGCCATCCAGCACAAGGAACCTCCCGACCCACTGCTGGTGACGCAGAAGTCCGTCGAGGGCCGGCCGCACACGGCCAAGTCCAGCCCTCTGTCGGGCAGCGAACCGACGCCGCCCTCACCGCCGGGCGGTGATTCTCCCACCTCCGTCCGCCACGATAGCGCGATACCCGTGCGCCCCGCCCAGCTTTTGTCCCCGCTCACGCCTTGAGCATGGCGTCATGGCGCATGCCGCTGGGCGGATTGTCGGCCCGATGACAGTTGGCCAGGGCGGTGCGCGCGCCGGCGTGCTGCTCGGCGTCGTTGTCCTCCCACTCGATGCTCACCGCGCCGTCGAAGCCGACGCGATTTAACTCGATGAAGATCTCTTCGAGACTATTGGCATCGCGCGCCGTGCCGGCGGTGACGAAGTTCCAGCCGTTGGTCCAATGGCCCATCGCTCGATGACCGCCGAGCCGACCGCCGCGGCAGTGCTCGCGCATCACCTGAACACCCTTGACGTGGGCGCAGTGGATGCGGTCGCCGAACTCGCGGATGAACTCGATCACCGATACGCCCTGCCATTCCATGTGCGAGCCGTCGAGATTGAAGCCGACCACACTGCTGTAACCGGCCTTGTCCATCGCCTTCAGATAATCGTTGGCCGATTCGAGATCGCCCATGGCGCGCTCGCTGGGATGGCATTCAAGGTCGAAGGTCACACCGTATTTTTTGCAGGCATCGAGGACGGGACCGAAGCGCTCGACGAGCAGTTCCAGGCTGACGTCGCGCACATCCGGGATTTTGTGTCCGCCGATGTCGCCGGGCAGGGGCGGGAAGAGGAAGAAATGGCTCCAGCAGTGGGCCGGCGAGCCGACGAAGCCGGGTACCGGCACCTTGCGGTCCTGCAACTTGCCGAGGTAATGAGCGAGTCGAACGATGGCCAGCAGATCGCGCGTCGCCGCTTTGTGGATCAGCTCGCCCACGTCGTCGGGCACATAATAGGGGTTGGTGCGCGGCGGTTTGTTGCCCTTGGCGCGCCACGACTTGTACGCCTCGATCGGCTCGCCCTTGACGAATTGCAGCGTCTTGGCGCTGGGTTCGTCGCCGAGTGCCTGCCCTTGAAGATGCGAGGCGATGGTGAAGATTTCCAGGCCGTGTTTGCGGGCCAGGTCAACGCGTTCCTTGGCGTAGGACTCGGCGCCGCTGTCGGTGGCACAGCGGCCCAGGTCAAGCTCCCAGCTCGCTTCCTCCCAGCCGTCGAAGCCGCTCTCTTGAATGAACTTGATCCAGCCGTCCATCGGCACATTGCCGAACTGGCCGCGAACCAGGCCGATCTGGTGATACGACGCTTTGCCGAAGCGATGCGATGCGGTTTGCTTGTATCCCACGCTACGCCGTCCTTTCCCGAAAACCCAGGTGTGATTTCACTGGCGACGTGGTGACTATACCGTTCCGGCCGTCATCCGCAAGACAGTAGCCGCAAAATCTTCGCAGCCCGAACCTTTCTTTTCTCCTCGCGGTCTGCACTGGCAGATGCTCGCCGCATCGAGTACGTTTCGGAAGTCACCCGGCTTCCTCCCCAATGAGGAGCGATCATGCGAAATCCTTTCCTGATCGGTTCAAAGGTTTACCTCCGCCCTCTCGATCTCGAAGATGTCCCCGTGTTGACGACGTGGCTCAACGACCCCGAGGTGAGGCGCCACCTACTGATCCATCGCCCTCTGTCGCGGATGGCGGAGGAGACGTTTCTACGCAAGCTCAGCGAGAGCGAAAGTGAGTTTGTTCTGGGCATCGTGGTGCGCGAGCCGGAGCAGTTCATCGGCGTGACCGGCCTCCGCCATATAGATGTCCGCAACCGGCACGCCGAGTTCGGCATCGCCATCGGCGAAAAGACCGCCTGGGGCAGCGGCTACGGCACGGAGGCGACGCGGCTTATCGTGCGCTATGCCTTCGAGACACTGAATTTCAACCGGATTTGGTTGCACGTCGGCGAAGACAACGAGCGGGCCGTGCGGGTATACGAGAAGGTCGGCTTTCGCACGGAGGGGCGGCTGCGGCAAGATATGTTCCGCGATGGTCGATACTGGGATTCGCTGGTGATGGCGGTACTGCGCGACGACTTGCGGGCGGCGAATCAGGGCGAGGGCGGCTGAGGGGTGAGCTTCGGACGCCGCGTGTGCCAATCGGTGGCGCGCTCGAACATGCGAGCGATACGCAGCAGTTTCGCCTCCTCGAAGGGAGCGGCGAGGAGTTGCAGCCCGATCGGCAGGCCCGTCTTCGTGAAGCCGCACGGGATGCTGATGCCGGGCAGCCCGGCCAGGTTGGCGCTGATGGTATAGATGTCGGCCAGGTACATCGCCAACGGGTCGGTGCTGCGCTCGCCGATCTTGAACGCCGGCGTCGGCGAGGTCGGACCCACCACCACATCGCAGCGCGCGAAAGCGCGGTCGAAATCGTCGTGGATCAAGCGGCGGACCTTGAGCGCCTTCAGATAATAGGCGTCCTTGTAGCCGCTGGAGAGGGCGTAGGTGCCGAGCATGATACGACGCTTGACCTCGGCGCCGAAGCCCTCGCCGCGCGAGCGGCAGTACATGTCAATTAGATCGGTGTGCCCGGTCGAGCGGTGGCCGAAGTGGACGCCGTCGTAACGCGCCAGATTGCTCGATGCCTCGGCGGTGGCCACCAGATAATAGGTGGCGATGGCGTACTTGCTGTGCGGCAGCGATACTTCCTCGACCTTCGCACCGAGATCCTCGTACACCTTCAGCGCAGCACGCACGCTCTGCTCGACCTCCGCGTCGAGTCCTTCGTCGAAGTGTTCGCGGGCAATGCCGATCGTCAGGGGCTTGACCTCTTGTTCCACCGTCTGCAAGCAACCGGGGGCGGGCCGATCGACGCTGGTGCTGTCCCGCGGATCGTGTCCGGCGATGGCGTCGAGCAGCAGGGCGGCGTCGGTCGCGTCATGGCTGAACGGTCCGATCTGATCGAGCGAACTGGCGAAGGCGATGAGTCCGAAGCGCGATACCCGGCCGTAGGACGGTTTGAGTCCGACGACGCCGCACAAACCAGCGGGTTGACGGATGGAGCCGCCGGTATCCGAGCCGAGCGCCAGCGGCACCTCGCAGGCGGCGACGGCGGCGGCCGAGCCGCCGCTGGACCCGCCGGGAATGCGCTCCGGATCCCACGGATTGCGCGTGATCTGGAAGGCGCTGTTCTCCGTGGACGAACCCATCGCGAACTCGTCCATGTTGGTGCGGCCGATCAGCACGGCGTCGGCCTGGCGCAGGCGGCTGACAACGTGAGCGTCGTAGGGCGGACGATAGTTTTGCAGCATCTTACTGGCGCAGGTGGCCGGCTGGCCGCGCGCGCAGAGCAGATCCTTGAGCGCCACCGGAATGCCGGCGAGACAGCCCAGCGGTTCCCCGCGCTGCCGCCGCGCATCGACGGCGCGAGCTTGCTCCCGGGCGCCCTCTTCCTCGACGTGCAGGAAAGCGCGTATCTGCGGCTCGCGGCGGCGGATGGCTTGCAGGAACTCGTTCGTCAGTTCCTCGGCGGAGATTTCGCGGCGCGAGAGGAGATCGGCTAACTCGGTGGCGGTGCGCTCAAGCATGGGAGGGAATCCTAGCGAGCGGGGGCGTCAGCCCCCTGTTGTTGCCAACAGGGG
>DATBGU010000265.1:0-12243 GCA_036557825.1 Gemmataceae bacterium | reverse complement strand
AGGGCAAAAGGAAGGCCAAATAGCTGGCCTATTGCGACAATAAGCTCAGGAAAAAGCCCCTGTTGAAAGACAAGCTTTCCAAGACCCAGGTGGTCAACTTCTTCATGCCGATGTGGTCAATTTCTTCGCGCCGATCTCCATGCCAGCACGGCAGCTCGGACGTGGAGCGGCAGGGCCGGCCAGGCGGCGACGACGCGGGCCAGTTCGGCATCCGGCGGCGTGTGTAAGCACTGTGTAAGCGCGGGGGTCGGTTCGGCGCAAACTCCAGGATGGACAGGCGGTTGCAGCGAGTCGGCAGCGGATTGCAAATCCGCCATCCCCGGTTCGAATCCGGGAGGGGCCTCTTCTCTCAAGCTATCACACGCACTCTCATCCACAGCGCAGTCGCTCGATGAGAACCGCCAAGTCTCTCGACAGCGACGAACTCCACCGCATGCGTTCTCCGGTCGCGGGATGCTCGAAACCCAGCAGCGCCGCGTGCAGCGCCGCGCGCGGAAAGCCACTGTCATCCGGCAACGGTTTGCCGTGGAGTGGCCGGTCGTAGATGCGTTCACCGCACAGCGGCGTGCCGGCCTCGCCGAGGTGAATGCGCACCTGATGCGTCCGACCCGTTTCCAGCCGGCACTCGACGAGGGTGAAATCGCCCAGCGCTTCCAGCACGCGGATGTGGGTGACAGCGCGCCGGCCCTCGCCGGGCATGGTCGAACTGCCGCGCCGGCCATCGCCGCGATCGCGCACCAGCCACGACTCGATGCGGGCGTTTTTCGCCCGGCCGCGCACCACGGCCTGATACTGACGCTCGATGGTGTGGGCGCGGAACTGCTTGCCCAGGTGGCGCTCGGCTTCGACCGTCCGCGCGAACACCACCAGACCACTCGTCTCCTTGTCGAGGCGGTGTACGGCCCGCACCGGCGTCTTTTTGTCCGACGAACGACGCGCCAGCAGGTCCGGCAGCAGGTCGGCCAGCGTGGGCGGCAAGAAACGCTTGGCGCGCTTGCCGAACTCGGCCATTTCCTCGGCGTGGCGCACGGTCGTCAGGCCGGCCGGCTTATCGACGACAACGAGGTGCTTGTCCGCATATCGGATGGTCGGTCGCGGTCCCGGCACCGAGCGGGGGGCGTAAGCCCCCTGAGTTCGGTGCTTCTCAGGGGACTTACGTCTCCCGCTCGGAGATTTGGACGATTTGGGCGAACGCACCTGAACGCGCTGGCCGCGCTGCAAGCGCCGATGCGGATCGTCGCAGAGGACGCCGTTGACGCGGACGTGCCCATCGCGCAACAGGCGACGCACGACCGAACGCGGCAGCGAGAGGCGAGTGGACAGGCAAGCGCCGACCGGGCGACCCGTCTCGGCCCCGCCCACGATGAAGAATCGAACACTCATACTCAATCGTGTAAACCACGAAACACACGAAAGACACGAAAAAAGAAGAACAAAGGAATACAGGGTAGGCGCGGGACTCTTGCTCTCCCCGCGAATTCTTCTTGTTTTGTCTTTTTTTCGTGTCTTTCGTGTGTTTCGTGGTTCCTCTTCTTTTATGGTTTGGCGAACTCGCTGTCGTCGATTTTGTCGAAGGTCTTCACGTCGAGCAGTTCCGCTTCCATGACCTGTTTGCCGTCGCGGTACGCCTTGACTTTCGTATAGCGCCGGTAGCCGCCGATGTCCTTGTAGTCGCCGAAAAAGAAATGCTGCCGCACTTGCTTGCCCTTGCCGTCGTCGAGCGGAAACTCCGCCCGCACGAGCAGACCATGCTCCTTGTCGAAATACAGCCGCATCTCCTTGCGGCCGCGCCCCGTGACGCGGACGCCCAGCGCGGGCCGATCGTTCACTTTCAGTTCGTCGAGGACGGCCAATTGATAGCTCTTGTCCTCCAGCAGCGGTACCAGACGCTGCGCGCGGCGCAACTCAATTCCAGTACGGATCTCGGAGCGCAGGGCCGTGTCGGCAGGGAGGGCCTTGTCGTCGATGGCGATGTATATCTTGTCGCCGTTGACGACCTGAAGGATCGTGTGCTTGTCCACGCCGTCGTTCGTCTGGATGAGGTGCTTGTACTGCGAGGGAAATTGCACGGTCGTTTCATCGGTGAACGGCACGCTATGGCCGCGGAGCACGAGACTGCCCTTGAGCTTGATGCGCTCGGCCTTGATGCGGCCCAGCGCCTCGGCGCCGCCGTGGGCCTTCACGGCCCGTTCGAGAATGGCGCGGGCGGCGTCCTCCTGCGCCGGCACTCGATCGGCTCCGCCGAGCAAAAGAGCGACAATCCCTGTCGAAATGGTGAGCGTGCGCATGACAACCTCCCCAAAAGGACCATGCCGCGACCTTCACGGCTTGGCGAACACCTTGTCCTCGAAAGCGTTGAAAAACTGAAACTCGGAATGCTCGATCTCGGCCTCCTTCTTGCCGTCTACATAACGGACGGCCTTTGTGGCGATCTTGAAGGGGCGAGGGATGACGCGACGGCCAGGGCGTCGAGCGTAGTCGCCCCCGTCCTCGCCAAGCGCGGCGGCCGCCGCCGCGCGCCGCCGTTGATCCTTGTCCCGCAGCGCGCGGACTAGTAGCGGGTCGCGTTTGCCTTCCACATGCGCGATGTTGAACAATGCCGCCCGCACTTCGTCTGAGACATTAGCATCTGCGGCGGACAGGTAATTCAGCAGTGCTTCGGCAGCGCCTTTCGGCCGGCGCAACGCGAGTAAACGCACGGCGGCGCTGACTTGCGCCTTGCCGCTCCGCTCCCCGATCCGTTGCAAACACTCACGGGCACGGCGAACGACTTCCGCGTCCTTGTTCTTCGTCGCCTCGCGCAGCAACGGAATGGCGATGGAGCCCGCGGCGACAAGGTCTCTCGATGCCTGCTTGCGCACCTGGAACGTCCCATCGCCGAGCTTATCGATCAGCGTCCGCACACGATCGAGGGCTGCCTTGTCCGGCGTCTGCTGGCGGACAAACGCCACGAGGGCCGGGCCGGCCGTGTCAACTTGCGCCGCGCGAAGGATCTTCTCGTCGGCCGACGCCAGATTCGGCTCGCGATAGTCGCTCAGGATCATCTCAAGAAGGCCTTCTTTCTTGTCGAGAAATCGCTTGGTCCGAAAGGCGTACTTGGCCAGAAGGCCGGTTTCCTTGTCGAAATACAGGTTCGTGTCCGGCCGGCCCTTATACGACACTTTGAGGCCAGCGGCGGCCCGGCCGTCCACCTTGAGGTCGGCCAGCGGCGTGAGGGCGAAACCCTTGTCCGTCAGCAGGTCCACCAGATCCCTCACGCGATCCACATGACGCGCGTTGCGTTGCTGCTCGATTTGATCCTTATCGAACGCAAGGAACTGTCCGTTTGTGACGAACCAGGAGTTGTCGTCGTCGAAGACCACCGTCACCGCGATCTTGCTGCCCGCGATATCTGTCTGGTACGACAGCTTGCAGCGCTGGCCGACCTCCCACGCTTCACCCTGGAACGAGAGAGCTTCGCCCTGCCCGCGGACATGGGACTTCCCGTTAAACTTTGAGCGGACGGCCACCTGCTGCTTGACCGCCTCGGCGCCTCCCATCGCCTTGAGGGCGCGTTCGATGAGGGCGCGAGGCTCGTCCGCAGCCTCGGCCGGATGGCTCGCTCCCAGCAGCAAAACGCACAGGACGAAGCCTGATCTGCGCATGACAATCACCCGAAGAAGAGCGTGCCGCCAACCTCACGGCTTGGCGAATATCTTGTCCTCGAACGCATTGAACAACTGATAATCCGTCGTCTCAAGCTCCATCTCCACCTTGCCGTCGATAAGGCCCTTGTGCTTGCGGGCGATCTTGGGCGTCGGTCCAAAGAGACGCCGGCCTGGCGCACGTGCGTACGCGCCGCCGTCCTTGCCGAGCGCCTCCGAGGCCGCTTGACGTCGCCGCGCGTCCTTGTGTTCCAGCGCCCGCACCAGCACCGGATCGGGCTTGCCGTTCCGCATTGCCATCGCGAACAAGGCGGCGCGCGCCTCTCGCGCCACTTCGGCATCGGCGCTCGGAAGATAATTCAGCAGCACATCGGCGGCGCCCTCCGGTTTGCGCAGGCCCAGAACGCGGATGGCTGCGCTCATCCGCGTGTTGCTGCTTCCTTCACCGATCTTCTGCAAACATTCACGGGCACGGCGCGCGACCTCACGGTCGTCGTCCTTCGCCGCCTCGCGCAGCAGAGGAAGGGCGATCGGACCCACCGACACCAGTTCCGTCGAGGCGCGCTCGCGGACCTTGAAAGCGTCGTCGCCGAGGTTGCGGATGAGCGACTTCACTTTTGCCAGGATTTCCGCGCTCGGCGTATGCGCGCGGACGAACGACACCAGGGCGGGGCCGGTCCCATCGCACTTCGCCTCGCGCAGGATCTTCTCGTCGGCCGCAGCCAGGTCCGGCATACCGTAATCGCTCAGGACCGTCTCGTGCAGGGCTTCTTTCTTGTCGTGGCTCAACTTCGCGCGGTAGGCGTACTTGACCAGCAGGCCCGTCTCCTTGTCGAAATACAGACTGGTGTCGGGCTGGTCCTTGTAGGACACCTTGACCCCGGTCGCCGGCCGATCTTCCACCTTGATGTCGGGCAGCGGCGCGAACGTAAACCCCTTGTCCGTCAACAGGGGCGTCAGGTCCGTCACGCGGTCCTGATGGCGCGTGATTCGCTGCGCGGCGATCTCGTCCTTGCCGAAGTCCTGGACCCGTCCGTTGGCGGCTATCCACGACTTCTCGCCGTCGATGACCAACGTCGCTTCGATCTTGGTGCCGAGGAAATCCGATTGAAACGACAGGCGGGTCCGCTTGTTGAACTCCCAAGCGTCGCCTTCCATGACGAGTGTTTGTCCCAGCGCCTCGGAGGAGAGCTTTCCTTTCACCTTCATCCGGACGGCCACCTGCTGATTGACGATCTCCGCGCCGCCGAGCGCCTTGATGGCGCGCTCGATGAGAGCGCGCGGCTCGTCCGCGGACGCGGACGGATGACTTCCTCCCAGCAGCAGAACAAAAACGGCGAAGGACAGTCTGCGCATGACGAACTCCTCGGTGGCACCGACTCTTCGCGGCCGTCGAGCGCCTGGACGCGCGCCGCGGCGAACAGCGCTTATCATCGCAAGAAATCGCCGACGGCACAATCACGTTCCACCGGAGTCCAAGACGATGCTTTCCCGCTTCACGCTTTGAAGAGTTGACCGCCGAGAAACACCTGCCGAACATCCAGTTCCTCGCTCAGCACCAGCAAGTCCGCACGCTTGCCGGCGGCGATGCTGCCGACTTCCTGGTCCCAGCCGGCAATGCGCGCCGGCGTCAGACTGGCCATGCGCACAACCTCAGCCAGCGGCACGCCCGTCATCCGCCGGAACGTCCGCAGGGCATGATCCATCCCCATCACGCCCGACGCCAGCGCCGTGCCATCCGGCATCACGCCGACGCCGTCGCGCCGCAGGATCGGCTCGCCGCCGTCGCTGGGACCAAACAGATATTCGCCATCCGGCATGTCCAGTGCGCGGTTGCAATCCGTCACCAGGGCCAGCCGATCCGGCCCCTTGATCTTGTGGGCCAGCAGCAGCAACTCGCTCGTCAGGTGCTTGCCGTCGGCGATGACCTCGGTCGTCAGCGCGTCGAAGAATAGAGTCGCCTCCATCAATCCGCCGCGCATGGGATACGTTTGCGTCTGCCGCAGACGGGCGCGGTCGGACATGGCGCAGAAGAGATGATCGACGTGACGGACACCCCAGCCGATCGCGGCCTCCACCTGCGCGAACGTGGCGTGCGAATGACCGGCGTTGCAGCGAATGCCGCGCTGACGGCAGGCGCGGACGAACGCCTCCGCGCCAGGCAGTTCCGGGGCCACCGTCGCCGTGGCGATGCAATCGGCGAAGTCCAGAAACGGCAGGTAATCCGCCGGTTCCGGCGCGCGGACACTCGTGCCCGGATGACAGCCGCACGCCTCAGGAGCGAAATACGGACCATAGAAGTGAGCGCCGAGGATCGCCGCGCCGCCGGTGCCCTCCGCTTTCAGACGCCGGCATACGTCGAGAAAAGCCAGATGCTGCTCGTGGCGAGCGACGGTCGTCGTCGGCAACAGACTGGTCGTTCCGTGCCGGGCGTGGGCGCGACAGATGGTTCGGAAGGCGTCGGCCGTGCCGTCCATGAAATCCGCTCCGTCGCCCCCGTGGACGTGCAGATCCACGAAGCCGGGCGAGAGATAACCGCCGCGCAGGTCGATGATTTTCGCACCAGCAGGTGCCGGAAAGGGAGTTGTATGAACCGCGGTGATGCGCAAATCGACCACCGTCACCGAACCGCCGTCAAGCAGACGGTCGGCGAGGATGATGGTCCCGCCCGTGAAATGTCGAGTGAACATGATGCTGGCCGCTTGCGGCTTAGCGCGAAGCCGCAAGCGGCACCTCGACTCAATGACGGAACAGGAACTCCTTGGAGTTGAGCAGCGCCCACTGGATGTCCTCCCACGCCTTGCGTTTGTCGGCGGCGCGCGCGACGTGCTCCAGGGCCACCTTGATATTCTCCTGGTTCGGCAAGCGCGACAGCGTGGTCAGGTACAACTCGTTGAGCATCTCCAGGTCCGACGTTTTCGCCTTCAGCAGCCGGCCGATGCGGTTGTTGGGATTGCGGTTCTTGTCGTTGATCGTCGAGCCGTTGATGAGTTGCAGCGCCTGGGCCAGATTGCTGTCGCTCTCGCGCTCGCACTCGCAGGCCAACTCGCGGGCCGGTTGGCCGAACGTCTTCAGGAAGGGGTGATTGACGTCGCCGTCGGGAAGCTGCGTCGCGCGCGTGCCCAGCGGTAGACCGGCGAACTTCTCGGGCACTTCCGTCACGGTGCAGATGGCGTCGAGCAGTTGTTCCGCCGTCAGCAGTTTCGTCACCGCGTGAGAGAAATACTTGCTGTCGTCGGCGTTGAACTTATTCGCCTGGGCGCTGAGCTGATACGTCCGCGAATTCATGATGACGCGGATCAGGTGTTTCACGTCGAACTTGTTGGCGGCGAAGTCCTTGCCCAGCGCGTCGAGCAACTCATCGTTGGCCGACGGGTTGGAATCGCGGAAGTCGTCCACCGGATCGACGATGCCCTTGCCGTTGAGATGGAACCAGATGCGGTTGGCCACCGACTTCGCGAAGAAGGGGTTCTCGGCGCTGGTGAGCCAGGCGGCCAGCACTTCCCGGCGGTCCTTGCCCGGCGGGATTTCCGGCGTCGCTCCGCCCATGAACTTCGGCTTCATCACCTGTTTGGTGCGCGGCTGCGTCACTTCGCCGGAGCGGCCGTCAAAAACGATCTCCGCCCCCGGCGTCTGCGGGTTGGCGCCCGGCTCCATCGGATCCTTTTTGGTTCGGACGCGAGCGAAGAAAGCCGCCATGCTGTAGTAATCGTCCTGCGTCCAGCGCTCGAAGGGGTGGTTGTGGCACTTGGAGCACTGCATGCGAATGCCGAAGAACAATTGGGCCGTCGTCTCGGCCAGGTTCTGCGGATCGCGGGCGATGCGGTAATAATTCGCCGGCGGATTGGCGAACGTGCTGCCGCTGGCCGTCAGCATCTCGCGCACCACGGCGTCGAAACCGATGTTCTTGACGATGTTCTCGCGCAGCCAGTGCTGGAAGACGTGCGTTCCCTTGACCTGGATCGCCTTGCGGTTGCTGCGGAAAACGTCCGACCATTTGAGCGCCCAGAAGTCGGCGTATTCCGGTCTCTCCAGCAGGGCATCGATCAGCTTGGCCCGCTTGTTCGCGGAGCTATCGGCGAGGAACTCGCGCACCTCCTTCGCCGCCGGCAGAATGCCGCACAGGTCGAGGTAGGCCCGACGGATGAACTCCTGATCGCTGCACACGTCGGAGGGAGTGATACTGAGCATCTTCAGCTTGGCGAAGACGAATTTGTCGATGTAATTGTTCTCCGGCGGGTTCGGCCAGACGAAGCCCTCGCGCGGTTCCAGATAGGTGAGGCGGACCGTCTGCAATTCCATCAGGTAGCGGCACAGGATGGCCACCTCGCCGGACTGCTTGAACTCGACGAGTCCGGTCGGCGTGACGTCGGCCACGGCGGAATCGCTGCTGCTGAACACGGTCAGCCGCGTCACGTCGCGGACGCTGCCGTCGGAGAAATGACCCATCACCGCGAGTTGCTGCCACCGCGCCGGAGCGACCTGCACGCGCGAACCGGGCAGAATGTCGATGCTCTTGACCGGCGGCAGCGTCTTCTCGTCGTCGCGCAGTCCTTCCTTCAGCCAGTCGCGGAGGGCCCGCGCCGGCACGCTATCGGGGAGGAAACGCTGTCCGCCCTCGTGCGGCACGCGCCCCAACCCCTTCTGCAAAATCAGGCTCGCCTCCGGGTCTTGCCGGTCGGTGCGCCGTCCCAGAACATCGCGCGTCAGCTGAAGATAGTCCGCCGTCGGGTCGAAGCCGCGCAGGCTGAGTTTGAAACCGTTCTTGCCCGACGGCGTGCCGTGACACGCGCCTGCATTGCAGCCGCCCACGTTCAGCGCCGCGATCACTTCGTTGCGGAAGCTGGTGACGTGCGGCTTATCGAGATCCGTGACCGCCACCGGCACGCGCACGCTCTTGCCGCCCGCTTTGACCACGAGGGCGGTGTTGCCGTTCGTCTTCGGTGTGACAAAGCCGGTCGCATCGAGCACCACGACGGCCGGCGTCTCGCTGCTGAGTTCGCAGAGTCCGGTCAGGTCGCGGACGACATTGTTGGGATAGCGTCCGGTGACGACGATCTGCTGATGGGCATGGCCGCCGCGGAGGGCGATGGAAGCCGGCTGCACCACCAGTTCGGTGGGTTGGCCGATTACGGCGGCCTTCCCCGCCGCCTCGGACGGCACCGCTGCGGAAACCGGAAGCACTGTCAGGCAGCTTGCCAACCCGGCGAGAAGGATGCAGGTGGGAGAGAGAAAACGCGGCAACGGATGGTTCATAAGATGTCGCCCTCGTGCGGACTAACGGAGTTCCAGTCGGTGGGAAGCGGACTATTCGGCGAGCTATGGATTTAGTCTACTCATCTCCGCCGCGGAAAGCGACTGGATTTTACGGAATCCGGCGGCCTCATTCGGAGTCGGGGAGGCCCGAACGGGGAGCACGAGAGACCGTGGAACTGCTGGGGGGAATTCACCTGCGGCTAGAGCTTCCGGATCGGTTTGCTTCGCTGATGCACCGCATAGCGGCCGGAGTGGAACAGGATGGGTTCGGACCACGGAAAGGATTCGGCCAATGCCTTGGGAAACTGAGGGCATTCCTCGTCGTTCCGTCGGGCGTGGCGCGGCCGCCATCCGCTCATGCTCAAATCGCTGACCACGTACCGCGCCCGGCTGGAAGATAGGTCCGCAATCATGCGGTCGCGGTGCGCGCGATAAACGCCGACCGCTTGACCAAAGAAGAGATACCGCACCGGAGGAGTGCGATCCAGTTCCAGGTACAAGGGCATGGTGGACTCATGCAGACAAATCATTTCGTCCGGCCGAACCTCTTGGTCGCGTAAGAAGGCCGCGACGCGTTCGAGGTCGCTCCAGTCGCTCGCGCCGCCGGTGATTCCTTGCTGCGGCGTCAGCGCCAGGTCGTCCCGCATCTGAGTGGAACTCCCCTCCGTCACGCAAGCCCACCAGTTCGCCAGGCGCTGTGGCTGAAGAACCGGATGCGTGAAGAGGGCCAACACCGTGAAGAGCAGCACATGAAACCCGTAGGCGAATCGCCACCAGGGCTGGGCCGGTACGCGCAGCCAGACCGCCGTCAAGGCGACGCCCAGCAGCACGGGAGGCGTCAGGTGATACGGATACCAACCCTGCAGTGCCAACACTTGCGCGATCCAACTCAAATACAGGGTGGCCAACAAGGCTTGAGAGACGCGCTCGGCGCTCAGCGCGTTCCGCGGTCCCAGCGCTCGCGACAAAGCGATCCCGGCCAACGGTAACGCCGTCAGATGCACGAGAGACCACGGCATGGTGGTGACGCACCAGAACTTGAGGTGCTTCCAGCGCTGCGGCCAGCGCGTGCAAAAGTCCCGGTACTCGGGGTTCCAGTTGAGCATGATGTCCCAGAACGGTGTCCAGGCGCCCGAGCGCCACAACCAAAGGAGTCCCGCGCCGCCCGCGATCAGACCGCCGAACAGCAATCCCGTCCCATCCCATAACACCGCACGCCATGCCAAGGGCCGGCGACATCCCACGCTGACCACCCAGCAGGCGAACGCCGGGACGAGGACCATCGGCTTGATCCAAATGGCCGCACCCCAGAGGAGACCTTCCAGGCTGGCCAGGAGGAACATTTTCCATCTCGGCCGGGAGGAGAGCAGCTGACGCCGCCGCAGATACTGGGCGGCCAGACACGGCAGCAGCATCCAGACATCGCGCTGGTTTTGACACCATTCGGAAGTGGAAAAGTAATACGCCAGAAGGAACACGGCCGTCCACATCCGCGCGGATCGTGACATGGCCTGGTCCCAGCGCGTCAGCAAGAAGATGATGGCGGCGACGACCAGGAAATCGGCGGCGCGGATGACCTCGGAGCGCCAGCCGAAGAGCGAGCGGACGGCCAGATGGAGCCAGGCCATCCCGGGTAAATTGGTGTCGAAGGTATCGCGGTACAGGACGCCGCCGCGCTGGATGGTGCGGGCGCAGACGTCGTAAAACGTGGCATCGACCCACGGCGCCATGCACAGGAAGATCGGCAAGTTCACGATCAGCACCAGCAGCAGGGCGGCCAGCGCCGACCATTCTCGCCACGTAAAGCGGGCGGCGATCATGGCTGCCAATCGTTGTAAACCTCGTTGCCGGCGCGCGTGGCCAGCTTCACGAGGTTGGGTCCGATGCCGTAGCTGAGGAAATGGACCGAGGCATCGCCGAAGACGAAGTTGGCTCCGCCGGGGTGCAGGCTCCAGAAATGGAACGCATCGCACGGATTGCGATACTTGCCCGGCCCGTAGGTGTAGGGTCCGGGCGGGCAGTTGTCGTACTGGGAATAGCCGCTGGACTGCATGTTGAGTTCGGCGGCGCCGAGCGTCTGGGCGGCCGAGCCGGTGAAGGTGCCGTCGTAGTGGAGGCGCTGGCGCAGGTTGTCCTGTTGGGAGCCGGGATGGCGCGGCACGAACTGGCCGATGCCGGCGTACCACCAGCCGAAGACATACGGATCGACGGCCGGTCGCTCGCCGACCATGATGGTGTTGCTGGTACCGTCGAAGATTTGATGAATGCGGGTGGCGGTGTTGACGAAGAAAACGCCATCGCGGCTGCGCAAATTGCTGCCGCCGACGCCGAAGTATCCCGACAGGGCGACATTCGGCATGGGGATGGTGCCGGCGCCGCCGTACTCATCTTGTTTCTTCACGGGGTGGATCTGGAATTCGCGTGGATCGGAGGGACAGGAGTAGATCGGCATAGGGGTACTCAGGCCGACGTGGGGAGGAACATGCCAAAACTCTTTCTGGGCCGCGAAAGCCTGCTCGGTTTGTCTCCAGAGGTTGTCTTGCTCGACATACGGAAGGAGGTAGCCGCGCCAACTGAGATACGGATAGGTCGGCGGCCGGTCCTTGTTGTTCGTGTTGTGTTTGGGGTCATTGAATTGCGCAGGTGGAAATGCGCGGTGGACATCGTGGTAGTTGTGCAGGGACAGGCCGATTTGCTTGAGATTGTTCTGGCATCGTGTGCGATTGGCGCTCTCGCGGACGCGCTGGACGGCGGGAAGCAGCAGGGCGAGAAGGGTGCCGAGGATGGCAATGACTACGAGGAGTTCCATTAACGTGAAGCCCGAAGGTCTTCGCGAGGAACTCATGGTAAACTCCTCAATCCAACGAAGCTCGAAACAAAACCGCGAGCCGGTTACGTCGCTACGGCCATTGATGGTTTCCGCGTCGAGTCCGCTACGGTCCCTCGGAACCGATAGAGAGTGGCGGAAACCAACCCCAACAGGACGGCCGCGAGAACCCACGGTAATAACCGTTGGAGTCGCGATGCCCGGACGAGGCGGTATCCGTCTTCCGTTTTCACCCAGGATGTTCGTGTGGACTGTTTCCCCAACATCTGCTCCATCAGCGAAGCAGCGGAAATGTTCTGGAAATGGGCGTTTCCAAAGGACGTTTGTTCCTCGGCTAGCGCCGAATCCGCAGTTATGGTCAGGCCGGTGTTCTTCTCTAACAGTACAGCGCGGCTTTAGATGACGCATCTACGCCGCCGTTTCTTGTGGGATTTTGTTGCTTGCTCGTTCCGCCGCTGGTGGTAGCCAATGACCTCGCTGACATGCCGCACCTGCGGAACCCTCCGACGACGACGC
>DATBGU010000264.1:0-5371 GCA_036557825.1 Gemmataceae bacterium | reverse complement strand
TACGAAGCCGCTTCGCGGGCCGTGGCCGGCGCGACCGGCGCGGTGAAAACGATGCGGAAGCCGCGCGGCAGCACTCGGATGGTTTGCATCTCGAAGGGAACCAGGCCGGTGAAGTCGATGCGGAAGAGGGCGCCGCGGTCGCGCTGGGCCATCCAGCCTGGCTCGGTGATGCCGCCGACCCACAGCCGGCCGCGCGGATCGAACGCCAACGTCAGCGGGCCGAGCAGGCCGCGGCCCCAGAACGGAAAACACACGCCTTGATATTCGCCGTTCACCTTCTCCACGTCGGCGCGAAGGAGCGCGCCGCCGAACATCAGCTCGGCAAGGAAGAATTGCCCGGCGAAGGGGCCGAACTTACCGCCGCTGCGATCGTAGGCGACGCCGTTGATCGACTTGGCCCAGCCGTAGGGAACCCACACGGCGGTATTGCCGGCCGGTTTCTTGGTGTGCTGGGGCTGATCGGGATTTGGGAAGCCGTAGTAGCGGCCCTCGACGAGATGACAAAGTTTGTTCGTGGCGACCCATTCGCCCTGGTTGTCGGTGAAGAAGATGTCGCCGTGCGGGCCGCTGCACCAGCCGATCGGATTGCGGAAGCCGAAGGCGATCTGTTGCGGCTTCTGGCCGGGCGTCAGCCGCACGGCGCCGCCGGAGCCAGGCAGGCGCCGGTTGGCGTAGGGTGCGAAACTGTAAACGAAACTGCCGCTTTTGTCGCGGACCAGTCCGTAGCCGTAATCGTAGGTGTCGGCGATGCCGTGCGGCAGAAGGGCGACGCGGTCGAAGCGATCCGCAACGCCGTCGCCCTCGCGCTCGACAATGCGCGTCAGATTGCGGCGATGCAGGACGTACAACGCCTCCGGCTCGGCGAGCATCGAGTACGCTTCTTGAAACAGGCCACGCGTGTAGTTGTCGAAGCGCGCCTTGCGGCCGTCGCCGGTCGGATCGCGTAGGACGAATAGCTCGCCGGTTTTCATGGAGGCAACGAAGACGCGCCCATCTTTCGGATCGACCGCCACCGCCGAGGGCATAATGCGGTCCTCGCCGGAGACGGTCTTCGGTCGAGGATAGGCGATGGCCCGGTAACCCGGACGCTCCAGCTCGCCGTCGATTTTCTCGGTTTCCGCAAGGTGGGAGCGCTCGATCTTCGGGGGCGAGCCGGGCGCGGGAAGCTCATAACGGAGAACGGCGGCGAGCGTGCCTTCCGTGTTCGCGGACAGGATAGCGCGGAGAACGCCGTCCGTCGTGGTGCTTTTAACCGCACCGATGGAGGCGGTAACATCCACAGCCAACGCGTGCGGCACCCGGCTGCGCACCTCCAGCGCGCGCGACGCGGGGATACCTGTAGCGCGAAATTCACGAAGCAGGCGGCGCCCATGATCCACGACCAGTCGGAGCGTCTCGGTCATCTCCACGCGCTCACGGGAAAAATGCAGCTGCCAGCGGAGGCGAGCGCCGTCCGACAGGCGATCGTAGCCGAGCAACGTGCGCTCCGTGGGCGCTTCCGGTTTGTCCGGTCCTGTCATTCGCAGCGGCGGATCGGCGAAAAAGCCGTCGCCGATCGGCGTGCCGGCGATTCGGAAAGTCCGAATTCGGCCTTGCACGTCGCGGAGGATTTCCGCTCCCGTGTAGGCGCTGTCCAGCGCTCCGGAGCCGACATCGTAGACGATCAGGTCGTGACCGGCGTACAGGACGGAGATGCTCTCGACGGTTTTCCCGCCGGGCAGGCGAATGGGAATTTGCGCGATCAGCGGCGGCTCGCCGGACGCGGGTGAGTCCACCGGCATCGGCGGGGGCGGCTTGGGACTCGGCGCGTCCTTGCCCAGCGCGAAGTAGCTCCACAGGGCGTCCTTTTGCTTCTGCGGATCGCCGTTGAGGACGGACGACAGACTCGCCGGTTGTCCTCGGTTGAAGATGCTCGGCATCGGCGTGCCGGGATGGAAACGGGCTGGACCTTCCAGATACCGATCGAACCAGTCGCGGCGAATGCGGCCGGGAACGCGCGTCAGCTCGGTGCCGGCCGCGCCGGGGTCCGCTTCCGAGAGCATCTGCCCCTTCCAGACGTGACACGAGACGCAGGCATAGCCCTGGAAACCAGCCAGGCGCGGACCGGCGAGCGGAGCGAGTGTCGGATCGGCCGACTTCTGCTCCGGCGCGTCGGGGCCGGCCGGCAATTCGCCGTCGCCCTCGGCCAGCGCTTGCGCGATGGTCTCGGCGTCGCGTCCAAAGGCGGGCATCCGGTAGGAGTAGTGGACCGGACGCAGGCCGGAGACGCCCTCGCGGATCGCGTCAAGAAGGTGCGCGCGCGTGAATTTCTGATGCGGATAGTTCAGACGCGGCGTCCGCTGGAAGGGCACTTGCGTCACCCAACCGCCGCCGAGCCTGCTGCCGATGGCTTCGAGAGGCGACGGCCGATCGCTGTCGCGCTGATGACAGCGAACGCAGCCGAAATGATCGAGCAAGCGCTGCCGATCGGCGAACGGCGAGGGATGGCGTTCGCGGGCGGCGACCGCGAGATAAGCGGCCAGAGATTTCCGCACTGGTTCCCCCACGTTGAATCGCGGCAGGGAGCGGCCGGAAAGACATCCATGCTCTTTATCTATTGCCTTTATCGGAACATCAGCGGCGAGGCTGGAACCGAGTCCGGGATGGCACTCGGCGCAATGTTTTTCGCGCAAGAGGGCGGTCGCGGCGGCGGTGTTGCCGCTTACTTTCAGGCGGCGCGCGACAGCCGCGATCTCCTCAGCCGAGGGCGGTTTCGCGGTCTCGCCGTCCACCGGATGCGGTTTGGACCACAAAAGCAGATAGGCGGCAATGTCGCGCGCCGTATTCGGAGACACCGGCAGGCGCGGCATACGACCGTCGGGATAGCGTGCGTGGGGATTGCCGAGGAAAGCGGCGAGTTCGTCCGCCGGGAGGCGCTCGGACAAGTTCGTTAGCGGCCTCTGTCCGAGATCCCCCTGGGCGGAGCGCTCCATGTCGGGGAGAAAATGGCAAGCGGCGCAACCGAGGCTGACGAAGGCGCGGCGGCCAAGGCGATGATCGCCGCTGGAAGTCGCGGCGCGGCGTTTCTCGTCCGTCGAGGGGCCGAGGAGATACTCGCTGACGATCCAGCGTTCCACGAAGCCCGTTCGATCCGAGGCGAACAGCACCGGCATTCGGGCGTCGGGACGTATCTTTGCCGGATCGCTCAACCAGTGCAGCAGCCAACGGCGATCGAGGCGGCGCGCGGCATCGGCGAGCGATGGTCCGGGAGGCGGATCGGTGACGCCGGGGAACGCGCCGCGATGGCAGCGGGCGCAGCCGAGCCGGGCGGCATTGGCCCGGCCCTTCTCGGCCCGCTGGTCCTGACGCGCCTCCGCCGGCACGTCCGCAGCGGCGTGTTTGAGCCGCCTTGGAGGGAGCAATTCGTGCGCGAAGGTCTGTCCTTCCCAGCCGATTTGCAAGCGCGCCGGCCCATCCTCAAGCGAACGGTAGCTGATTTTCAGTCGATACAACCCCGGCGGACGGCGGAGGGGATCGCGCGAGCGGACGCGGGACTTCTCGCTCTCTCCACGTCCCTGGAGGACGGTGACGCCGTCCACCTCCATCGTCACCTCGCCACGGACGAAGACGTCGAACGTCAGCGGAGGCGGGTCCGCGAGATGCATCACACCCTTCCACACAACCTCAAAACGTCCGGCGGGAAGGCGCGGATGCGGGCTGGAATGATTGAGGTAGAAAGCTGGTTTGGCGTCGATGCGATACAGCTCCGTCCGACGATCCGTCAGCGAGCGGTAGTGCGCCACGAGTCCGGCCTGCAATTCTTCCGGCTCGACCTCCAGCGCTCCTGGTTTTTCCGCTTCGCCGTGGAGGGGATTATTACTCGCGGCGATGAACAGTACGAGGATTCCGCTGTTCCAGCACGCGGTTCTCATGTTGGGAACTCCGGGTCCAATTCACGGCGGAGCCAGCTTGCTGTTCGGTTCATGGCCGCCTTTCTTTCAGTACACCACGACCCGCTTCGGATCGATCTCACTTCCTTTCCAGATCTGGAACCAGCCGTTCTCGCCGTCCATCTCCACGAACAGGAACTCGCGCCGCGGCTGGCCCGCCTCGTCCTTGACCTCGCGCCAGTAGTCCCAGTATTCGAGGCGCCGCTTCTCGATCTCGTCGCGGGTCACGTGCTTGTCGAGATTGACGTCGCGCACGATCGTCACGGCGGCCTGGTAGGAAGCGTTCACGTCGTTGATGCGATCGTATTCCGCTTGCACCTTGTCGTCTTCGCGCACCTGGAACTTCTTCGTGCCGTCGTTGACGACCTTGTGCAGGCCCGCGTCGTAGGGCAGATCGTCGTCGAGTTGGAGCAGCAGGACGTGATGCGCCACGCCGGCAGCCTCGTCGGGGTCGTCCACCGGCATCAGGCGCAAACGGACAAGCACCTTTTCGCCTCCCAGCGGCCTGGCCACCAGGACGTAATCGACGAAGCGAAACGCCTGGCCGCCGATCGTCCGCTTGTATTCGTGGATGGACAGGACGAAGAAGTTCAGGTCGAGCCACTCAACCTCGTCAAGGGTGACGGCGCTGCCGATGCGCGCCCGCAACGGGTTGTAATACTGGAACTCGACGGGGCCTTTGAGCTTGTCCAGCAGCATTTCCCAGAGCGTTCGGCCCTTGGACATGGGGAAAACCTCCTCGTCGAGCCGCCGATTCAGCGGGGCCGGATCAATGCACCACGGACGCCACGATGTAGCACACTCCCAGGATGATCGCCGCGCAGACGATGGCGACCGCGATGTTGCCCTTCTCGGTCAACTCCTTCTGGATGTCCATTTTGGGTGTGATCCAATCGAACACCTTGAAACCGAGCACGGCCAGCACGATGCCGAGAGGGCCGTACAGCAGAGCGGCCAGGAAGCCCGGCCAGAACGTCTCAGGCAACTCCATAATGATCGGTCCTTTCAGTCACCGCCCCAGCGCTTGATGAACACCAACCACACCAGAAAAGCCATCACTGCCAGGATCAGTACGATTCGCCACACGGCCCCCGCCAGCCGGCGCGAGTGGGGAGGAGGCGGCGGTGGTTGCGGATTGACGGACGCCTCCACGAAGCCGTCGTCGTACATCAGATCGGGATCGAGTCCAGGCGGCGCGTAGGTCGGATCGCGCGGCATCTTCTTGGACTCCAACTCGCGGACGCGGGCCTCCAGTTGCTGGTCCTTCGCCAGCAGGTCGCGATAGCGGGCCGCGTCCATGTCGCTCTGGTGATGGTACGCCCACCAGGCGCGTGTCCCGGTCCTGGGCCAGCAGCCACCACCAGAACCAATTACTGTACGGGTCCTGGTAGATTACCACCGGCGGGGATGGTGGGTTGGGAAGGATCACGCGCCGGCGTTGC
>DATBGU010000263.1:0-23221 GCA_036557825.1 Gemmataceae bacterium | reverse complement strand
GAGCAAAAAACGCCACGGGCTGAGTAAAACACGCCAACCGCCCTCTGACCAGAAGGATCCGCTCGCGCGATGCTGAGGACGATGAGTTAGAAGTTATTTGTCAGGAATAACTTACGCCGTCCAATGACCCTATTCCATTCTTGGCATAGGATGTGCTATCGCATTTTAGTGCAACACCAGATGTTTCAGACGTTTAATGTCACAGGCGTGAGTCTGGCCCCAGACAGGGTTCCCTCAACCCATTATCTCATACGACGAAGGTATGTCGCATAAGGACCTGAAATGTGGTTAATCAAGGCATCGCTCCGAAACCCGTATATGGTGGCCACGATTGTCTTCATGATCCTGTTTTTGGGGATGTTGTCGGTGCTGCGCATCCCGATTGACATCTTGCCGGTCTTCAAGTCACCGGCTGTGCAAGTCATCACCTACTATCAGGGCATGCCAGCCTCTTCGATCGAAAAAACCATCACCAACCGCATCGAGCGTTGGGTCAATCAATCGCCCGGGGCCGAATTGGTGACTTCCAAGTCTGTGCCGGGCGTCAGCATCGTCCGCGTCTACTTCCGCGATGATATCGACCCCAACGGGGCCTTGACCATGACGGGGCAGCTGGCTCTGGGCACGCTGCCGACGTTGCCGCCCAACACGCTGCCGCCGGTCGTACTGCCCTTCGACCCGACCGCCACCATGCCGCTGGGCGTCCTCACCGTCAGCAACAAGGGACTCAACGAGGGAGACGTCAAGGACGTGGCCCGCATCCAGGTGCGCAACATGCTCGGTGCCGTCAAGGGCTGCGTCGCTCCTGTGGTCGTCGGCGGCAAGGACCGCACCATCCTCGTCTACCTCAAGCCGGCGGAGATGGAGGCGCGGCATGTGTCCGCCACCGATGTGGTCCAGGCCATCAAGAAGGGCAACATGATGACCACGCCCGGTATCGCCTACTTCGGCGACTACCAGCTCTTGCTCGACTCCAACCTGATGGCCGATAGGATCGACGAGCTGATGGGTCTGCCCATACGCTCGAAGCAAGGTAATAACGTCTACCTGCGCGATATCGGCCAGATCTCGGACTCCTCGACCATTCAGACCTCGCGCGTCCGCATCGCCAGCAAGGAGTCGGGCTGGGAGGGCCGCAAGCAGGTCTACGTACCGATCTACCGCCAGCAGGGGGCCAGCTCGCTGGAGGTCGCCGATGGCGTGCAAAAGCACCGCAAATACATGGAGGAACACTGCCCGCCCGGCACCAAGTTGGAGTTCGTCATGGACCAGACGATCTTCGTGCGCCAGGCCATTCACAGCCTGATCCAAGAGGGCATCGTCGGCGCCGTTCTGGTGTCGATCATGATTTTGATCTTCCTGGGCAACTGGCGCATGACGCTGATCGCCAGCATGTCGATCCCGCTGGCGCTGTTGGGGGCGATCATCGGCTTGTACGTGACCGGCAACACCATCAACGCCATGACGCTGGGCGGGCTGGCCTTGGCCATCGGGCCGCTCGTTGATGACGCCATCGTCGAATTGGAGAACAACCACCGCAACTACAGCCTGGGCAAATCGCGGGTGCGGGCGGCCCTGGACGGTTGCGCGGAGGTGATGATCCCGGTGCTGGTGGCGACGTTCACCACCAACATCGTGTTGGCACCGGTGGCCTTGCAGCCGGGCATGGGCGGTTTTTTGTTCCGGCCTTTGGCCCTGGCCGTCGCCTTCGCCATGTTCAGCTCGTTCTTGCTGTCGCGCACCTTCGTGCCGATGATGTGTGCCAAGTTCCTGCCCGACGATCACCGGCGGCACGCCCCGGCGGCGGCTGGCGCGCATGGGATGGATGGTCACGGTCACGATGGGCACGTCCCGACCAGTTTCTTCGGGCGTGCCCATCATCGCATCGAGAACTTCCTGGACGGGGCCACGCGCGTCTATCAGCTTTTGCTCCAGAGAGCGCTGCGCTACCGTTTCGGGGTGCTCAGCCTGGTGCTGTGTCTCTTCCTCGGATCACTGGCCCTGGTTCCGTTCATCGGCCGCGAGTTCTTTCCTCAGGTGGACGCCGGCCAGATCACTATATATCTTCGCGCTCCCTCCAACCTGCGCCTGGACGCGACCGAGCGGCGCGTCGCCGAGGTCGAAAAGTTCATCGGTAACTTCATCCCGAAACACGAGATGGAGATGATCGTCAGCGAGATGGGCCTCGACCCCGACTGGTCGGCGGCGTACACAGCCAACTCCGGCCAGCAGGACATCATCGTTCGTGTGCAGCTCAAGGAAGACCGCACCAAGAGCGCCCAGGAATACGCCATCGAGTTACGGCACCGCTTCGCCGAGGCCGAGCAGTTCGCGGACCTCCGGGTCAGCTTCGACACCGGCGGCATGGTATCCACCGCGCTCAACAACGGCGCCTCGTCACCCATCGACATCCAGATCTCGGGCAGCCCCACCGACCCGGAGATGGTCAAGAAGGTCAAGAAGAACCCGGCGCTGGTCCAGCAGATGCGTCAGGCTCTGGCCCGCGAGATCCGCAACCGCGTGTCCACCATCCGAGGCGTTGTCGATGCCCGCGTCCTCCAACGTCTGGACGCCCCCTACTTGTTCATCAACGTCTATCGGGACAAGGCGGCCTCGGTCGGGCTGTCGCCCGCCGACGTCATCCAGCAAGCGGTTGCAGCGATGAATTCCAGCATCTCCATCGACCGCAACTTCTGGATCGATGCGCAGACCGGCAACCAGTATTTCGTGGCCGTGCAATACCCCGAGGATCCCAGTATGACCATGGCCGACCTGCTCAACGTCGAGGCCAAGGGCACCAACCAGAAATACCCGGTCAAGTTGTCCAGCATCGCCGAATTCAAGCGCAGCAAGGGCGCGGTTGAGATCAACCACGACAGTCTCGATCCCGTCTTCAACGTTCAACTCAACCTGGAGAACCGCGACATCGGCCACGTCGGGTCTGAGATCCAACAAGCGCTGAAGGGATTGAAGCCCCCCTCAGGGACGCACTGGGAAACGAACAGCGAGGGAGTGGCGAAGCTGGTGAAAGACAACCACAACGACGAGGCGCCCCCCCCAGGAAAGCACTGGGAAAGAAGCCGCGACGGGACGGTCCAATTGGTGGAAGACAAGTTGGGCGAGTTGGCCTATAGCGAAGGCTTGCGCTGGAAAATGCGCGGCGAGTACGAGCGTATGAACGAGTCGTTCGCCAACCTGGCCCTGGGCCTGGCCGGAGCGGCGGTGCTGGTCTATCTGCTGCAAGTGGCGCTGTTCCGCTCGTGGGTCGGCCCGTTCATCATCATGTTCACCGTGCCGCTGGGCCTGATCGGCGTGCTCACCATGCTGTTCGTCACGCACACTACGCTCAACGTGCAGTCGGAAATGGGCGTGATCTTCCTGGTCGGCATCGCCGTTAACAACGGTGTGCTGCTGGTCGAGTTCGCCAACAAACAGCGCAAGGCCGGCCACAATGTGCGAGCAGCAATCACCACAGCGGCGGCCATCCGCTTTCGGCCGATCCTCATGACCTTCCTGGCGACGTTTCTCGACCTGATCCCCATGGCCATCGGTCTGGAGCGCGGCAGCGAGGCCAACGTGCCGTTGGCGCGAGCGGTGGTGGGCGGTCTGTTGACCTCCACCTGCCTGACGTTCTTCGTTGTACCGATCATGTACACTCTGCTAATCAAGGACGAACCGGATCGCGATATGGACATCGAGGCGGAATTGGCCGACGAGCCGGCCCATGCAGCATCCGCCTTGGCTGTCGCTGGAACGAATCTCTCGATACAGCGGGGAGGCCCCGATACGTGAGCCTGCCCGAGCACGAGCTGGGGATGGCCACCCGCAACGGCGACGCGGCGGAGTTATGAGGATCGCGGAGCCGTTTCGGATTGTCTCCTTTCCGGCTCCCCTATGCGGAATATCAAGATCGATCCCTTCCTCCACAGGGGGAGAAGGGGCCAAGACGCCAGGACGGCGCCGGATCCCAATTAGACGCGCTTCGCCGCATTCAAGGAGCGGCCAGACTGGCTGTGCTCGAGGAGAGAGAGCGATTATGAAACAATTACTGTCCCGCGGTGGTTGGGTGCGAGTCAGTGTATTGCTTGCCCTGATCTCAGGCGTCATCGGCGGCGCCGCGTATTTCTGGGGCGGCCGCAAGGCCAAAGCCGGTTCCGAGGAGCAAGAGGGCAACGCGGCGGCCGTCGAGATTGCGGTTAAGGTTGTCCGCCCCCGTTTCGACAAGCAATTCACCATGACGGAACGCCGGCCCGCCGACATCCTCCCCTACTTCGAGGCGGACCTGGAAACGCGCGTGCCCGGTCTGGTGACCATGCTTCGCACCGATGTGGGCGACATCGTCAAGAAGGGCGATCTGCTGGTCGAGGTGGACGTGCCCGATCTGAAAGCGCGAGCCGAGCAGCAGGAGGCGGCCTGGAAGCTGGCCAAGGCGCAGCGCGATCAGAAGGTTGCGGCCATCGAGAGCGCCGAAGCCCACGTCGAGGCTGTCGCTGCGAAGCTTGAAGCCAGGCGGGCCAAGGTGAAACAGGATGAGGCCTATCTGAAATTCCGGACAAAGCAGCTCAAGCGTTTCCAGGACTTGCTGGCCTCCGGCAGCATCGAGGCGCGTCTGGTCGATGAGCAAGAAGACCGCTACGAGGCTGCCCTGGATGCGCGGGACGCTTCTCAGGAGGCCGTCAAAGCAGCCATCGCCGAGCAGAAAGACGCCCTCGCCAAGGTCGTCCAGGCGAAGGCGGATCTCAAAGAGGCCGAACGCAAGATCGATGTCGCCAAGGCAGAATGGGATTACGCCAAGTCGATGCTCAGCTACTCCACGGTACGGGCGCCCTTCGACGGCGTCATCGTCCGCCGCAACGTCGATCCCGGTTTCTTCGTGCAGAACGCCGGCAACGGCCACGCCACGCCGCTCTTGCGGATCGAGCGCAACGACATTGTCACAGTAGTCATGCGCCTGCCGGACAACTACGCGCCCTTCATCACGCCGGAGACCGAGGCCATCTTCGAGACACCTTTGCTTCCGGGCTTGATGATCCACGGCAAGGTCACGCGTTTCCCACCGTCGCTGATCAACCCCGAACACGACCGCACTATGCTGGTCGAGGTTGATCTGTGGAACCGTTCGGCGGACGAGTACAAGGCGAAGATGGCCGATACGAAATTCACCAGCAGTCTGAAGAAGGGCATGCCGGGCGATCCGAACGAGGGCAAGCCGATCTTGCCGGAGATTAAAGGTCAGTTGACTGGCGGCCGGCAGCAGCGCCTATTGCCGGGGACATTCGGCTACATGACGCTGGTGCTAAAGAATTTCACCAACACCTACATGCTGCCGAGTTCGGCCATCGTCAACTCGGGCGGCAATACCTCGATCTACATGGTGCAAGACGGCAAGGCGCACATGCAGCGCGTCAAGGTGCAGATCGATGACGGAAAGCTGGTCAAAATTGAACTGCTCGGCACGAACGGAAAAGTCCTGGGTGACCTAACGGGTAACGAGGTGGTGATCGTCAGCAACCAGGACGAGTTGAGCGAAGGCCAGCCAGTGAAGCCGACGCTGGTCGAGGACTGGAATGGGGGAATTACTGACAAGACGAATGAGCGTTGAGCCGCGCCAGAGGGCCTAATCAGATGTAGCAGCCGGACCACCCGGATGCCTTGGAATCCTTTAGCCAGCGACTCACTCATGAGGTAATCAATCCCAGACGGCAATCCGAATTGGGTACCCTGTGTCCATACGACTACAGAGTCAAACCTCGTTGGACTTTGGATCTGTACCACCTTCCTATGAGTCGGGATTAGTCTCATACGGAGGGGGCCATTTGAGGGCCTTCACGGCAAACGAACTGACAGGAGAAAGTACTATGGCGGAAGAAATCACGAGCGGGTTACTCCGGGTCGGGTGCTCTATCCGGATGATAGAGGGGAACATTATGATAGGCTGTCGGAAGGGCGATACCGGCATAATTGTATCAGTGTTCCAAAACACCTTTACGGGGGACTTTTACTACCGCTGTGAAATGGACAGCCCCGACAAGGTCCACACAGTTATCTTGCTCCCATCGGAGGTCGAGCCCATCTCGGTCACGGACTTTATTCAGACATCGATCCGAGGGTGAGTCATCAAAAGCACCTCATCATCACCTGCATTTGAACAAGGGTTCCCCTGCAACGCGGACATCCCTCGCGGCGGTTCGGAGGCTCCAAGCAGGTCATAACGGAGAGAGCAACCATGCGATATGCTAATGCGACGGTTGTGAGACGGTGGCGGATGAAGATGGTCGGCGGAGCCTTGGTTCTGCTGGTCCTGACAGCAATCGGCTTGCCGAATAGCCAGGCGCAACTTCGATACAGCGGGGGCTACGTACGGACTCCTCGTGAGCGCAGCGACACTCCTCGTCGGACGTCCTCGCGGGAGCGGTCTGCCTCCTCCTCTCTCAACACGTCGCCCTCCGTTTCCCCCGATAATGACTTCGGTCACCCGACCTACTCCCCGGTCTATCGTACGACCACGACACCCACACCGCCCCGGCCCGATAATGACTTCGCTTACCCGTCCGACTACCCGGCAACGACTTCCGTTCGCCGCTCCTACTACACCGGAGGGAAGTCTGAGCCTCCGGCGTCGCCCTCGGCAGGTGTACCCCCCTTCGGCATCTCGGCCACCGTCCTCCCCTGGAACCAGGCGGGCTTCAAGGGTTACGAGGAACTCCAGGAGATACCTCGGGACTCGTCGCTCTTCTCCCCGCGGAAGTACGCTCTGGAGGCAACCCCCTTGCCTCCGGGGTTGCCGACAGGGAGACGGGAGGTCGCGGTGTTGATCGCCTACCTGCCGGAGCACGCCCTGCTCTGGGTTGATGGAAGGCTGACCCGCGTGAGGGGACAGATACGCTACTTCCAGTCGCCGCCCCTGCCTGCCGGCAAGGAGTACAGCTACACAGTTCGCGCGGCCTGGCAGGAGGGAGGCCAATGGGTCGGCCAGACCCGAAAGGTTCCCGTCCATGCGGGTCTAATCCAGACCATTTACCTCCGCCCCTCGCCGGCGCTACAGGCGGAGAAGAAACGAGTGGCCCAAATCAAAGCGAACCTAGCCAAACTCAAACCTGAGGATCGGATGGTAGCGCGGTAGCAGACAATTTGCATCATCCGCGAGGAATTCCGCCTCAGGGAAATGGGGGTGCTGCTCAAGGTAATGTTGAAGAACAACTGGGTCTTCGTATGCGAGAAGGGATGGGTCAAGCAAGCCCAAGCCGATCCCGAACTGAACTGGGCCAAGGCCCAGGCACTTCGGACGAGAGGCAGTAAAGCACAGGAGAAGATGACGGGCACACCCACCCGGGGCTTACCTATGGCCCTGCTTTGCGAGAAAGTAATCAAACGGCCATTGCGTTTCGGCATAGGCATTATTAGAAAAGAAGGTGGAGGGGTCCGTGTTCTTCCGTGATGCCCTCCTGCGTAGAACATTGCGAGTGACATCGCCCTTCCACGTGTGTTGTGAAGTCGCCGGACAGCGCCGGCTTGGTGAACTGCCTATGCGAACCATCTCGGCCGTTCTCCTGCATGTGGTTGTGCTGTGCCTTCTCCAGCCCGGAACGGCTCTGAATGCACTCCATCTTCGTGATTCGTTTGGTGGCCACGAACGGGGGCAGAGACAACATCCGGCCACTGTCTTACCACGGCGATCCCGACACAATCAGCCCGTCCGCCGTGCCCCCCGTTGCCAGAACGTCATCGGCATGATGCCTCCCGATGACGAAAACGAAGCGCGACACGCTCGGCGTGTAAAGTGTTTCATCGCCACGATCTCCTTGGCTGATCGAGCGAAAGTTTCACATGCCGTAACTTGGTTGACACCGCCGCGTGCTCCAGACACACCTCTCTATCAAAGCCTGTGTTCGCTGCTGATTTGAGCTATCCATCTCCTCGTTGCTCTGACCATCATCAAACAATAACTGTTCATGCGAACTGCCGCTCGGCTGGAGAGCCGTAAAGCGAGGTAACTCCCCCTTTACCAGGGGAACACTCGTTTTGCTATTACTTGCTCTTCTCGTGAGGGCTGATTCGCCTGTGCGGATCGTGAGTGGAAGCCTTTTGCCACGTTCTGGTTTCCGCTCAAGTAGAGGCAATCGTCGCCCAGGGAATAATCCCGAAGTATTTGGCAATGGCCTGAGTCGTCCACGGCTTGAACATCGCGAGGAGCGTGATACTTGAGAGCGCCTGGGTAGGTATGCGCGAGAGAGGAGCCTGAATCATGACGGCAGTGCAAGGGTCATCGAGGAACAGTCGAAGAAACGCGCCAATGAATGTCCTTATAGTGGAAGACGATCGTGTCATCGGCAAGTCCCTGTTCACGGGCTTGACCGAGGCGGGCCACGATTGCGTTTGGGTCAAAGACGGTGAGAAAGGACTGGAGCAGAGCCTCAGTCAACGCTTTGATGTCATCGTTTTAGATTTGCTGCTGCCGGGCATACCGGGAATGGATGTACTGAGGCAAATACGTGCGGCTGGGGTACGGACACCCGTTTTGCTTTTGACCGGGTTGGGGAGCGTCGAGGATCGCGTCCTAGGACTCAAGGCCGGTGCTGATGATTATTTGGTCAAACCATTCGCCTTCCTGGAACTTTTGGCGCGCCTGGAAGCGGTGTTCCGGCGATCAGCCGATCGGCCGCCGGTCGTCCTGACCAACGGTGACTTTCGCCTCGATTTGACCACGCGGCGCCTACAGAAAGGCGATACTGAGATCGATCTGACGCCAACGGAGTTTGGGATCCTTGAGCTGCTCATGCGTCATGTCGGCCAAGTGGTCACGCGCAAGATGTTGTGCGAACACGTGTGGGATACGGACTGGGACGGCGCCACAAACATCATCGAGGTCCAAATCAATCGACTCCGCAAGAAGCTCGATCTTGAAGGAGCCTCCTCGATCATTCAGACAGTACGAGGGCTCGGCTATGCACTACAGGTCACTTAAACAGCTTCCGCGCGCTGAGCGCATTCGACAAACGTCCTGGAACACCATCGGCATTCTGTTCCCAGGAATTGCTCAACGAACTCGACGTGGAATTATCCGAGGATTTCAGCGAGGTGCAGTTGAACATGCTGAATCGCCACTTTGAGACGATGCATTGGTTACACTCCTTTGCCCGGTTCGTTTGTGCGTGTCGTCCGTGGAAGTGTTTCGCCACCGTTTGGTCTTCTCACAAGTAGATGGGAGAGTGAAAATGATGGACTTCATCATGCTGCATCGCCAACTAGAGGCGATGCATCGGTTGCCCTCGTATGCGGCGCGAGCCGAGGATACGAACGAGGTTGCGTCATCCAGAGATCGGTTGACGATCGCGCTATCGTGTGAGGCAGGAGTACCCGTCGAAGAGGTGGCCCGAGAGGTCTCCACGCGACTGGGCTGGCCAGTCTACAACCACGAACTGCTGAAACGAATCGCCGAGGCAATGCATTGCTCGGTCACCGTGCTAGAGCAGTTGGACGAGAAGCACCATAGCTGGCTGCCGGAGTGTCTGGGAGGATTCGCCAGTCCAGGACTAAGCCAGAGCCAGTATGCCTGCCGTCTTATCCAGTTCATCCAGTCGCTGGGTGCCGAGGGGCGTTGCCTCATCGTCGGCCGGGGAGCGGCTTTCGTCTTACCCTGGCACTCCACGCTACGCATCCACTTGATCGGGTACCTTGAAGACCGCATCGCTTCGTTGGGCCGCCGGTTCCACCTGGACCGCCTCAAGGCCCAGCGATGCGTCCGGGAACTCGACTGGGAGCAAAATCGTTTCATCCGCGATTACTTTGGCAGCGATCTGGCCAAGCCACGCAACTATGACCTGGTCGTCAATACGTCCGAGTGGTCGGCTGCCGCGTGTGCCACCCTCATTCTGCGTGCCCTTCAGGCTAAAGCGCTGGCGAACATTCCGGGGAGAAGGTGTTCCTTACCAGCCGAGTGACCCCGCGAGCTGTGGCGTGAATGTCCATGATGAGATGGTGTGGCCTGTATCCGATTCTTTCGCGGCCCAGGAGGGAGAGATGATGAAGTCCATCGATTTGCAGCAAGCTCCTCTTGCGAACGGTGGTTTCCAGGAGGGCGGCTCCGTTGTAGAAATCAGTCTTCTGTTGGAAGCCTCTCTGCTGGAGGGGCTCGACGAGGTAGCCGAAGAGCAGGGCATAGCTGCGGCCAGTCTCATCCGCCGTCTTCTCCGCGAATTCCTGCATCATCCCGCGTACGGCCAACGGATCCCCGGAGTTGGCTCCGGTCGCGATGATCCGAGTACTCCGTTGGGTTAGGATGACCTTCGCCGGGTGTTTGAGAGGACGGAACAGCGATCTCCTGGAAATCGGCACCAAGCCGGCCACACCGTTACCAGGACGGGGAGGAAATCGACCATGAGGAACATCTTCGTCTCCAGCCCGTTTCTCATGGGGCTTATCGTATTCTTCCTGCTGTACATAGCTGCTCTTGTGACCTCCGCGATCTTTTTGGAAGACCTAAAACCGCTTCGCCCTCAAGGTCATCTTCCCAAGCGGACGGATTGTCAACTGCTCCGGTTCTCGGCGCCGCGCTGGCCGAGCGTCGATTCAAATCGAGGCAGCCGGCTCTCCAGTCCCAGCCTAACGCAGATAAGCGATAAGGCGTGTCTGCATAGTGCTTCAATCCCGAGCAGAGCCTTTCTGTCCATACGGACGCCTCCGATCGAGTGAAGCGCTAGGACCTGTCCCCCTTCACCATGTCCTGGGCATTACCCCAGGCGTTGGGCTACTACGAGGACTCTGTCGCCATAGGTGTTACCACCGTTAGGCGATCCCTTGGTTGCAAGATCGGTTCGGTCTGTCGGTAGAGCCTCCGTTCGTCCGTTGTCACCCTCATTGGGCTACCGTCTGGCCGGGAAGTTCGTGGCTCTCATCGAATCAGCCAACGAGGGCCAGATTTCGGGTCTCAGCATCTTTCCCGAAGGGCGAACCGAGCTCCGGCGGACTGGAGTTCAAGCAGTGTAGCCTTGCCCGTAGACAGCCTTGCTGACGAACCTCTTGGTCATTGATGCTCGACCTCATTCGCCTTTTGCCGCCATGCTTTTGTCCCCCCAGCCCTTTCGGGTGGAGGTATCCGGGAGAGCGGTTGCTCAGCCCGTAAGGCGGTGCATTACTCACCTCCTTCCCGTGAGGCCAACCTGCGTTGGCAGAACCAATCTCACATCACAAGGCGCACCGAAGAGCGTTACGCACGGGGAGCCTTGCGATCGGCAGCGAATCTGCCGAACCCGCCAGTTGACACGCGACGCCGAGAGGGAAACCTCCCGGCGTCAGCCGTTTCGAGGCACCTTTCCGCGACTTTTCGCACGGTTCGCTCACCAATCTCGACCTCTCCATCGTCCCCGAAAGAGCCGCCAAACAGGGCCCCAAATGCCTCCCTTGTCCCGAGGCCCCTCCCGCTTTTTCGCCCAAAACTCTCCTCCCCTCGGCCTCGGCGTGCAGACAACGAGTTTACCAACCCCTCCGACCGGAGGCATCCGCTCTCCAAGCAAAAACCAGACACGGTGGGTCCGGTTCTCGAGGACGCTTCCGCCGCCGTCATCCGAGCAGGACTCGATCCGTCCAAAGGACACAACGCCAAGGAATACAAAAGATTACCTCACTGCCACGGCGGTAAATCCAGACGCCTCGCTACTTCGCTGCGCTCCCTGGAACAGCAGATATCGAACACCCTCGCGCTGGGCGCGGACAGGGGTCGATTGTTGTTAATGGATTGTTGTTACCGTGTGGGCATGGTGCAGAGCCCGTAAGCAACATTCATCGCCGTAAACAAGGGACTACCAAAGCGTTTCGTGGCATGAACTCGTGGGAACACCGCCTGCACGTTGACGGTTACACAACAAACGGCTGGGCCGGCAGCAGAGGCGTGGTCGAAGACGGCCTGCGCGGGTTGGCACAGCCTGGCCCCGGATGGCTCGACAGCAGAGGGGAGTCGAGGGAAGACGGGAGGAAAAAACACCGTCTCGTTATGGAACGCAGGTAGAGAACCAGTCCACCGCCACACCCTCAACGGCCGCGTGTTCTCTCTGCCCGGCTGCTGCGATTCGTCGGGCGGAGCGCATTTTGGCAGGTCAACAAAGATTTTCCAGGACAGGCAGGGGCTGGAGCATCGATTCCCTAACTTGCCTAATGGAAAGCAGTTAGGAAAAATACCTCGGCTCTTTCCCGAGCTGCGGCCGCGTCGAAACACGGCCCCAACCTGACATTATCGGCCCTAAGTGCATGTGCACAAAGCAGTTGCATTATGGCAGAACCTGACAGAATTCGCGACGCTGGCAACCCGAAAGGCGGCGGACCTGGCGTGAGACAAGCAGAACTCCTTTTGCCGCTAGGACTTGGCTACGCGGCCTCGACAAGCCCCGAGCCGCGAAGCACACGCCTTTGCTGCCAAAATGCAGCGTAAGACGTTGCCAACGCGACCCAAAAGGGCCCCAAAAGTACCCCGAAGCGCACCCAAACTACCCTGAAAACCCTCGTTGTAAGCGCATAATTCAGGGACGCACCGCCGAAATAAGGCCCTTCGCAGGGGGACGTTCACATCTGGAAACCGAAACCATGGTCCCGCAAGCCGGTCATCTGGAAAAGATCGGCTAACGGGCGCATCGCCAGGGAGGGATTGCAAACTCAAGACATTCCGTCTATATTTCTTCCGGAGACAGCATGGATTTCTTGCACACCGGGTGAACCATGAACCGAACCTGTCACGGTCTTTCCGCGGCGATTGTCGCTCTCGGTGCTGCTTCGCTCGGCTCCACTCAAGAAGCAGCTCCGCCGCAGAAAAAGGACGAGTCGCTCGGCAAGCTCGTCCGCGTCGCGGAGAGCTTCTCGCTGTCCGTCGCCGGCAAGGCCCTCAAACTGGAGCCGGCGCCGGTCCTGCGATGGCCCAATCCAACCCGCGAGGTTCCCGATGGGGCCACCTTCGTTTGGACCCTCGATGGCCGCCCGCTCGCCATCGCTTGTGTCTGGCGCTTCCGCGGCCTGGGGTTCGCCTTCCATTCCCTTTCGCAGCAGCCCATCCAGGCGACGCGCGGCGGCCGACTGGTTTGGAAATGTGACCAGCCCGGCATGAGCTTAGAGCGTTTTGCGGATTCCCCTGTGCCGGCGAAGACCGCTGCGGCACGAACCAAACAGCTCAGGGATCTCGCCCGCCGCTTCAAGTGCCGGCTCGTCGGGCGCGGAGAAGAGGATCTTCGACTCCTGCCCCGGCCGGTTTACGTGTGGGACCGCGATGGCGACAAGCTTCCGAACCTGGCGCTGTTCGCCTTCGTCCAAGGGACCGACCCCGAGGTCATTCTGTTGCTCGAAACGATAGACACCGCGAAGGGCCAAGAATGGCGGTATGCCTTGACCCGCCGAAGCATGCTAGCGCTGGAAGCGGATTTGCATGGCAAGAAAGTGTGGTCTGTGGAAGGCAGTGCCGGCAGCCGCCGCGAGCCGTGGTATCAAAACGGACTGCCCGACCCCGACTGAAGTCATGGGCTTCTTGACTCGCGCAGCAGGACAGCAATCGAAAATCGCGAGCAGCCCTTTTAGCTGTGCTCTTCGCTCACGCCGGTTTGCTGGAGAGGAGGGGAAGGTATCGCGTTGGCTCGGGAAGTTTGCCTTGCGGCGGACTGTAGAGGAGGGGAAGGTATCGTGTTTGCTCGGCGAGGCCCCGCGTGTGTCGGGGCCTCGCGTCGTTTGGGATGCCGGCCCGGCCCGGCGGCCCGGAAGCGACGTGGGCCAACAGGGGCGATCCGTTGGCCAAATGTCGGCGCCAGGACGAGCCGCGGGAGACGCGTTAGTCCGACACCAGTCGGCGCCATAGGCGTCGTTGTTTACGCCAGTCGAAAGCGGCGGCGATGGGCATCAGGTCGGCCAGGATAAGGGCATCGCGGCCACGCTGGGTCCATGGCAGAAACAGCAACGCCTCCTGGATGTCGGGCGCCAAATGGATCAAGTTCAGGATCTGGCAGATGCGTGCTCGCGTGACATGCCCCAACGAGGCCAAGGCGCTGTAGCTGGTTACCTGTTCCGTCCGCACCAACTCGTCCAAACGCAACGCCAAGGCCATCAGCCGTGCTACCCGCGGCACACGACCCGCAGGCAACAAGGGCTTGTCTTCTCCCGGACGTAACGCTTTGCGGCCGCTCCGACCCACGGGCTGAAAAGACACCGGCACTTCAATCGTCAGGGTCGTCATGCGTAGTGCTCCTCGTGCTGGCGTGCCAGCATTTCACCGGCCAACGTTTTCAGACCCAAGGGCTGGAAGGTGATCGAGGCCTTGCCGTGTTGGCCGTCGTAATCCACCCGCGACACCAGCAAGCGAACCACCCTGCCCTGCTCCGAGGGCGCCATGGTCTCCCAGGCGGGAAGCAAGCCGGACAACGCCTCCGTCGCCGCGGCTTGGTCCAGACGCTCCTGTTGCAACGCTTCCATCTGCCCACGCAGACGCGCCAGCCGTTGCTCGATGTGAGCCAGCCGTGCCTGTAGCTCCGCCAAACGCGTCACCGCGCCGCCAGCCGCGGTGCTGGAGCCGACCTCGGCGAGCAGCTTGCGGACTTCGCTCTGCCCCCGCAGCAGGTCACGTTCCAGGCCAACGCGTTCGCCTTCCCACTGGGCGACGCGGGAATCGTCTTGCTGCCGCACCTGCGTCAACATCTGCTCCAGCACTTGCGGATCGCGGCCCAGCCACTGAATCTGCTCAATCACCAGTTGCTCGATGGGTTGGGCGGGGATGGATTTGGAGGGACAGCTCTGCCAACCGCTCTTCTGAGCATGGACACAGGTGTAATAGCGATAGTGCAGACCGCCCTTGCGGGTGGTGTGCGACGGCGTCATGGCGCAATCGCAGGGCACACAACGCAACAGTCCCTTGAGCAAGGCCGTGAAGCGCTGCACGCTGGGAGGACCCAGTTCCGGGCCGTGGCTTTGCAACAAGGCCTGCACGCGCCCGAACGTGTCGGCATCGATGAGCGCCGGTTGTTCGCCGTCGTGGATTTCGTCTTTGTAGCGTACTTTGCCGGCGTAGATCACGTTGGTCAAGAGGCGATAGAGGCTGGTCTTGGTGAAGGGCCGACCGCCGCGTGTGCGGCCGTTACGTGTCTGCCAGCATTTGCCGACCCAGCCGCGGCGCGCCAATTCCTGCACCACCGGCAGCAGCGACTCGTGCTCCAAGTACGAAGCGAAGATGGCCCGCACCCGCTCTGCTTCTTCTTCATTGACGTGCAGTCGTCGGCCACGCGGATCGAGGTCGTAGCCCAGCACGGGCGTGCCTCCAGACCACTTGCCTTTGCGTCGGGTGGCGGCCATCTTGTCGCGGGTGCGTTCGGCGATGATCTCACGTTCGAACTGGGCGAAGGACAACAAGACGTTGAGCACCAGGCGGCCCATCGAGGTGGCACTATTGAACTGCTGGGTGATGGAGACGAAGGAGACGCCGTGCTGCTCGAAGGTCTCCATCATTTTGGCGAAGTCCAACAGCGAGCGGCTGAGGCGATCGACTTTGTAGCTGCAGACCAGATCGATTTTGCCGGCCTGAATGTCGGTCAGCAGACGCTGGAGCGCCGGTCGTTCCATGTTACCGCCGGTGAAGCCGCCATCGTCGTAGCGCTCCGGGAGGCAAGTCCAGCCTTCGTTGGTCTGGCTGCGGATGAAGGCTTCGGCGGACTCGCGTTGGGCGTCCAGCGAATTGAACTCCTGCTCCAGTCCTTCTTCGGTGGACTTGCGCGTGTAAATCGCGCAGCGGACCAAAGGCAGCGTGGCCGTGGCTTTCTGGGCATTGCGGTTCATGCGATCTCCTTCTGGTGGTTGAGGGTGTTTCGGAAGAAGTGGTAGCCGTTGGTGTGTGTGCCGGTGACGGTTTTGGCGACAGCGCTGAGGGAGGGGTAGACGCTCCCGGCATAGGCAAAGCCGTCGGTGAGCACCTGCACTTGCACGAGCTGTCCCTTGTAAGGGCGGGTGAGGATGGTGCCCGGCGGTGGCAGACGCGGATCGGCCGCTGGCGGCAGCGGTGCGACGAGGGCTTGCGGCTGGGCGGGCGTGCCGGTTTGTGGGCGTGGCGGATTGAGGCGGAGGTCGGCGTCGCGGGCCAGTTCGGCGGCGCGTCGGCGAGCGCGTTCGGAGAGATCGCCTTCGGCCAGCGCTTGCAGACGCCATACGATGCGTTTGAGCAGCCAGGTGCGGTTGCTGGCGGCGCTGGCCGCGCCGAAGAGTTCAGCAAAGCGTTGCCGCAGTTGGGCGATGCTCAGGCGTTGCAGGGCCGCCACCTCGTTGACGATGTTCAGTTCCACAGGGTTCTCCTTGGTTGGGGTAAGCAAACGGTCAACCCGTGTGGACAGTGAGCCTCGTTTCCCCACAGAACGCAAGGCCATCAGAGATAAAAAAGAGAGATTTTATTCTGATAGGTGGCCCTGCGGGATGGGAGAGGGATCCTGGCGGTGTTGCCCCGCAGTGAGCGTGGAGGTGGGACGAGGTGGCTTAACGGGTTCTCGCCTCGGGATCGTGTCTTTGGCCGGAAGGCCCAGAGGACGACGAGGGCGTTTGCAGTGTGCGCCACGATCCCGGCTCGGCGTCAGCGGCGCTGTGATCTTCCGGCGCTATCGCTGGTGAACGCTTCCTTCGGAGATTTTCTCCCTTGGGCCGGTGTCGAGCGTTCCCTCGGCACCATGCCGGAGGGAAAGTTCTCTTGGCGCAGCCGCTGGAGAGGGTAACGCCCGACTCACCATGCGCGTAGTTGTGGACGATGGCGATCAAGGAGTCCGTCGATAAGACGCATGGCACTAGCTTAAGTTTTTTTCTGCCAGGGCGAGGTTGCCGGCGGTGCCGCTTATTCGAGCAGTTTTTTGGCTTTTTTCGGGTCGTCCACGGCGAGGGCGAGGTCCACAAGATCGCCGTCCAGGCCGACGACATAGATGGCATGGACGTTGACGTTGGCCTTGGCCAGCTTGTCGGCCACGTTTTCCAGCTCGCCGGCGTGGTTTTCCAGCAGCACCGTCACCACCTCGTTTTCCTCGAAGGGGATGTTGTTCTCGCTCAGGCCGGCGCGGGCCGCCTCAACGTTGTCGGCGATCAGCCGCAGCACGCCCTGGTTGCCGATGACCACGGCGGCCACCGATTTGAGGTTGACCCCCTTGCGGGCCAGGGCGTTGGTGACACGGGCCAGTTCGCCCGGCCGGTGCGTCAGGTGGATGGCGAAGTCGCGCATGGGGACCTCCAATGCAGAGAAGAGTTTCCTCGCCGTCAGCGGGCGACGCGCCCCTCCGCTGTTCCGCCCGGTAGAATAGCTCGCCCCGGCACATCCGGCCACACGAAAGCCGCCTGCACCGGCGCTCAGACGATTTGTCGAATGACCCGGCCGAGTACCGACGTGAGGCGTTCCTTGCGGCCCAGGTGCAGGTAGCTAAGCTGCTCCTGATCGAGTCCGAGTTGGTGCAAAATGGTCGTATCAAGGGGTTGACCTTGCGAGCGATCGCCGACGAGTTGATGGAGCTGGGCATCTGGACGCATGGTTGCAGCAAACGCTGGACGGCCACGCAAGTACGCCGCATTCTCCAGCGTGCCCTTGAGGGCGCGCCCGCGCGAATTGCCCGGCTCGAAGCGGAGGCAGGCGCCCTGCGCTGGCTTCTCGACCCGGAGGGGGGCACGCCCGCGTGCGGCCGCCGATGCGCCGCCACCGTCTGAGGAATGCTGAGCCGCGCTGAAAATGGTTGTCGCGGGGAAGCGGCAGGGGTAGACTCAACCTCACAGGGGTGGGGTGGACAATTCGTGGTGGGGAACCCCTGTTCTTACCCAAGGAGAACCGATCATGATGGATCGCACGCCTCGCCGTCTCCGCCGTCCGTATCGCGCGGCTGGCACAGCCAGCCCGAGACTCTGGGTCTTGACTCTGTTGCTGCTGCTGGGCGTCATGGTCTGGCCAACTCTGACAAGTCTGCATGCGCAACAACCGCAACCGTCACAACCGCCGGCTCCGGCGGCCACCCCCCCACCAAGCGGCGGGTCCCAGCCGCCTTCATCTGGAGTAACGCCCCCAGCCGATGCTCCTCGAGCGGTGGAAGTCCCCCGCTCAACCAGTCCAGCGCCGTCAAGCTTCACCATCGACCCGAAAACACCGTTAAAAGATCTCTTGCCCGCGTCGCCGAAGATTCGGCGCAGCGCCGGCCCGCTGTTGGCCGCTGATCTCCGCCGCGTTCCAGAAGTGCAATTCGAGGCGTCCTCGGGCATCACCAACACGGTGGCGATCCAGCACATCCGCGAGCAAATGGCCAAGATCAATCATCTCAACGGCAAGAAGCCCGATGGTTTCGTCGAGGCGCTGCGGAAGGAACGGCCGGACCTGACCGGGCTGCCGTTTGCGATGGGCGATGCCTGCCGCACCACCGGCGAGCGCAGCCGGCAATTCGCTGCAGCCGTCAACACCGTCCGTCGGGCCATGCAAATGGGCGGCAACGCGGATGCGGCCAGACGCGACAAAGAGAATATGATGATCGCCGAGATGCGACGCCGGCAAGCCGTGGCGACTGAGCTTCAACGCCGCAAAGCAATGGAGGAAGAGCAAAAGGTCAAAGACCCGAAAAAAGCAGGAAAGACGGCCTCCGTCAGCACTCCCGAAGTGCCATCTCCTCCCGTCTCCCAGCCGGAACCTCCTGCCGCGGAGGCGTTCTGGGATCAGTATCAGAACCTTTGCACTCAGCAAGACAAGGCGCAGCCGAAGTCTCAGCGCGAGCAATGTGAAACGATCACGCTGGCTCGCATCGCTGCCCTGACGCAAATCCTCCTGCCGATGCCGCACATGCATCCGGGATTGGTGAAATATCTCTCGATGACTCCTCATGCCGAGGCAACGCAGGCTCTGGCGCGTCTGGCGATTTTCTCCGGCGAGGAGGAAACCCGCAAAGCCGCCATCGAGGCGTTAAAGATCCGCCGCGAACGCGACTACACGGCGATTCTGACGAGCGGCTTGCGCTATCCCTGGCCGACCGTGGCCAAACGCGCCGCCGAGGCGATCATCAAGCTCGAACGCAAGGATCTGCTGCCGCAGCTCATCGACGTGCTGGAAGAACCCGATCCGCGCGCTCCGGTGATGCACGAAGTCAAGGATACACAGGTGCCGGTGGTGCGTGAGCTGGTGCGCGTCAACCATCATCGCAGCTGCCTGCTCTGCCATGCTCCGGGCAATTCCGGCAAGGTATCCGGCGACGCGCTGACGGCCGGGGTGCCGGTTCCCGGCCAGCCGTTGACACCGCCTTCGGGCGGTTACAACAACTCGCAGCCGGAGATCCTGGTGCGCGTCGATGTAACGTATCTGCGGCAGGATTTCTCCGTCATGCAGCCTGTCGTCGACGCCAACCCCTGGCCGGAGAGGCAGCGTTTCGACTTCCTGGTGCGCACGCGCGAGCTAACCGAGGACGAGGCGACGGCCTTTCGCGACAAGCTGAAGCCGCGTGAGGCGGGTGAGTTCTCGCCGTATCAGCGGGCCGCCCTGGCGGCGCTGCGTGAGCTGACCGGACGTGACACGGAGCCGACGCCGGCAGCCTGGCGGCGACTGCTCAAGCTGCCGGCCGACGCGCAGCGGCAGACGCGAACCCCCTGATGCCGTGAATGTCTGCTCCTTTGGCAGATGACGCCGGATGCCCGGCAAGCTCGACGCGGACTGCCTCGCGGTCGTGCTTGCCGGGCAGCAGAGGCTCTCCATCGATGCGACCATCCCTCCGGTCGTTGCGGCAGGGTCGTAGCCGTCTCTTCTTGGTTCTTATCGGTCAAGAGCATCCGGACAAGAGACGCTGCATAGGACGGTTGCCGACAGGTAGCGGGACAACGGTTCCGCTCCCTGCCGAGGATCGCCCACATTCGCCTTCGTCGCGTCCGATACACCCGGTTGGCCCGTTCCCCAATGATTAGAGGCCCCGTCATCGTGGGGCCTCGTGGGCGAAACGGGCTACGGTCCAGGCTAGGCCGCCCCGTTGCGGGCGAACTTGCCGCGCATAGTCTTCACGAAGCGGGCCTGTTCGCCCTTGGCCGCGATCTCGCGCAACACAGCCGAGTAAAGGGTGGCTTCTGGGGTCTGGCCTTTGGGCGATGCCCAGTAGCCCTTGGCCGCCATCTGCGTGATCATCTCCTGGCACGTCATGGCCTGGCCGGTCTCTTCCAGCACTTTGGCAGCAGCGTCCAGGGCGCTGAGTTTCTTCGCCTGGCCGTCGTCCGTGGTCTGCAGCGGCTGTCGCGTTCGCCGCTGCTTCGACACGGCCGAGGGCGTCTGGGACTGCTCCGTTGTCTGCGCGGGCGGCGTGGCCGCCTCCTGATTCCGCTCCGCTGGCGGGACCTCCTCGGCCGGCGCGTCCGTGGCCGGGGTCTGTTCCTGCGCGACGGCCTCCGGCAGGGCGGTCCGTTCGGCGGTAGGCAGTTCCGAAGGCTGCTCGGCCGAAGCCGATGCCGTCGGGGTGCGTTCCAGCGGTGGTTCCGTTACGGGCTGCTCGGAGGCGGCCGTCGTGGCGGGTTCGTCCTCGTCACTGGCCGCGTCGAGGATCGCGATGGGCCTGTCGGCCAGCGCGTCGCGACGCCAGGTGACCTGATCGCCATCGTCCCACTGGATCTTGACCGCCACGGCGTTGGCCCAGACGATGCGTCCTGCGACGCCATCGTCGGTGCAGCGTACACGGGTGCCGATCTTGAGTGTCTGCGGACTGGTGTGGAGGCTGGTGGTAGAGGGCTTCTTCTTGCTGCTCATGGTCCATCTCCCTGTAAGCGATACCTCGAGGTCCGGGCGGCGCAGCACGGCGTTGCCCCGTCCAGGTCAAGACACTTACCTCAGCTCGGCGAGGCCCATCAAGCTAATCTGGAGAGCAATTCACAGATTTGATTCGGCCAACGTGGCGGGTCTTGCCGGGGTGGCCACCGAAGCGGTGCGGACGCTTGTGGCGTTGGGGAACAGACCAGCTTCGGAAAGCGTGCGATTGGGCGTGGCGCGAGCGGTGTTAGAATTCGGCATGAAGGAATGCGAAAAGGCAGAGGTGGAAGAACGGTTGGTGGCTGTGGAAAAATGGCTGGCAGCGGATGACGTGTGATGGGGCCGACGAATCGCCCTGCGGTTCGTTGCCGCCTCTTCCGCATGGGCGGCCGAGGGTAATCGCGCCGGCGCGGCGTTCTCCTCCCTGCCAAGTCTTTGATCGGCTAAAAGCTGTCGGATCCGCACTCGTGAACATCCCATGAAAAACCGCAGTCCCTCTTGACGGGTTCGCGCCCCCTTTCTAATCTTGGTATTACCTCGTATAACCAGGTATGACCCGGTAAGACCAGGAGGACGAAGGCCATGAAACGGCGCTTGTGTCGGAAGGCGTTTACGCTGATCGAACTGCTGGTGGTGATCGCCATCATCGCCATCCTGATCGGCTTGCTGCTGCCGGCCGTGCAGAAGATCCGCGAATCGGCCGCGCGCGCGCAGTGTACCAACAATCTCAAGCAGATTGGCCTGGCGCTGCACGGCTATCACGACGCTCTGAACGGGTTTCCTCCCGGCTACATCGACGGCAACACTAACCCCGCGAGCACTCCCGACAACGACGTGGGTCCGGGCTGGGGCTGGGCATCCTTCCTGCTGCCCTACCTGGAACAGCAGAACGTCTACAACCAGATCAATTTCAGCCAGGGGGTGGGAATGGGAAGCAATACGGCGATCTCCCAGTTGCCGCTGAAAATCTACCTGTGCCCCTCGGATGGCAATCAGCAAGCCGTCCCCATCTACGACAGCAGCTTCACCAATCCCATCGCCACGGTGGCGCACGGCAACTACGTCGGCTGCAACGGCTGGGAGGAATGCTTTAACGGCGCCGGCGGCAACCCCCAAGGAGGCTCGGGCGCCGACGGCCTGGCCGGCAATTACGGCCAGGCCGGTGTCGGCCTGTTTTATCGCAACAGCCGCAATCGCATCGCCAACGTCACCGACGGACTGAGCAACACGATCGTCGTCGGTGAGCGTTCCAGCAACCATTCCCCCAGCACCTGGACTGGGGCCGTGGCGGGCGGAAGGTGCCCCGCCTGGATGGCGACACAACCCCCCTCTCCCTACGCTCCGCCCCCCGGCCCCGCCTACGACAATGCCGACTTCGGCGAGGCTTTGGTCCTTGCCCACTGCAACGCCACGCACCTGCCCAGCGCCGACTTCCCGATCTTCGACCCGGATACGTTTTACAGCATGCACACGGGACCGGGCGCGAACTTTCTGTTCGGCGACGGCTCGGTGCATTTCCTCACCAGCAGCATCAACCCCTACACGTATCAAGCTCTCGCCACCATAGCCGGCGGTGAAGCGGCCACCGATTGGTGATCGTCCGATTCCGGCGGAGGAGTTCAACGATGCGCGCGCGGACACGCTTTGTGCTGTTATTTGGCTTGCTGGCGTGCGGGGGCTGCGGCAAGAAATCGACCGACCAGTTGATCGCGGATTTGAAGTCGCCCGAAGAGCGCGACCGGCTTATCGCGGTTCGTCTCTTGCCGCAGCGAAAGGAGGAGGCGGCCAAGATCGTGCCGGCGCTGATCGAAGCCCTCAAGGACAAGGAGGGCGACATCCGCTTGAGCGCCGCCATCGGGCTTGGGTCGTTTGGCGAACAAGCCAAGGACGCCATCCCCGCGTTGCAAGCGGTGCAGCGCGACCGCGATGCCCGGATCCGCGAAGCGGCCGGTAAATCCCTGTCGCGCATCGATCCCGCAAAGTTCCCCGTCCCATCCAACGCCCGGCCGGCGCCGGGAAAATAACTAGCGCTCCACCTCGCGCAGGGTCAACCCCGCATGGGACAGTCCCGAGCGGAAGCGCTCGAACTCCGCCTCGGTGAACCGCATCTCGACGCGCCATTCCAGGTGGCGGAACAGCTCGTAGACCACGGCATCGAAGCGCCACGTCTCGTTGGGCCATACGGCGAAGCAGTAGACGTACTTCATGTGTGACTGAGGACAGGGATACTGTGGGCCGCCCGCTGCTTGTTCTGCTTGCCGAAATGTTGGCCGCTTTAAAAGCAACGTGGTCAGTATTTACTAGTCTTCCTCGACCCGTGGACCCTTACCTCCGTGCCGAACCCATCATCGAATGGAGATCGGCGCGAAGAAATTGACCACATCGGCATGAAGAAGTTGACCACCTGGGTCTTGGAAAGCTTGTCTTTCAACAGGGGCTTTTTCCTGAGCTTATTGTCGCAATAGGCCAGCTATTTGGCCTTCCTTTTGCCCT
>DATBGU010000262.1:0-13105 GCA_036557825.1 Gemmataceae bacterium | reverse complement strand
AGCCTCATTGCTCATAGCGCAGTAACAAATCGCCGGCATCGACCTGCGTGCCGGCCTGCACCAGCACTTGGGCCACTGTGCCGGGGTGCTCGGCGTAGATCGTCGTTTCCATCTTCATCGCTTCGAGCGTGAATAACTTTTGTCCGGCGACGACTGGCTCGTCCGGTCCCACGGCCACGCGCACCACGAGGCCCGGCATCGGTGCGCCGACGTGCCGCGGGTTGCCCGGCTCGGCCTTGGGATGAGCGGCGACCTTGCCCGCCAGGCTGCGATCGATGACGACTACCTCGCGCGGCTGGCCGTTCAGCTCAAAGAACACCGTCCGGCTGCCATCCTCGTGGGCATCGCCGACCGCCAGGAACTTCAAGATCAGTGTCTTGCCGCGCTCGATGTCGATGGACGCTTCCTCGCCCGGCTCCATGCCGTAGAAAAACACAGGCGTCGGCAGTACGCTCGTGTCCGAATACTTCGCCTGATGCGCCGCCAGGTCCGGGACGACACGCGGATACAACAAATAACTCAATAGCTCGCGGTCGTTGACGGGCCGGCCGACTTGCTGCTCGACGGTGCCGCGCGCGGCAACAAAGTCGATGGGCGGCAGGCTGGCGCCGGGCCGGCCGCGCAGCGGCTGCCGGCCGCGCAGCACGCGCTTTTGCAGCGCCTCCGGGAAGCCGCCCGGCGGTTCACCCAGCCGGCCCTCGAAGAACTCGATCACCGACTCGGGGAACGATAGCTCGCGTGTCCCGCTCAGCACGTCGTCCGGTGTCAGGTTGTTGCCGACCATGAACAGTGCCATGTCGCCGACCACCTTCGAGGTCGGCGTCACCTTGATGATGTCGCCGAACATCCGGTTGACCTCGGCGTACATCCGGCACACTTCGCGCCAGCGCGCCTCCAACCCCAACGCCTGCGCCTGGTGATAGAGGTTCGTGTACTGGCCGCCCGGCATCTCGTTGAGGTAAACGTCGGCCGTCGGCGCTAACTGACCCGTCTCGAACGAGGCGTAGAGCCGACGCACTCCCGCCCAGTAATCGGCGACTTCCTGCAAGGCGTCGTCGTCGAGGGCGGGGTAGCGCGGGCGCAGACGAAGCGCCTCGACGAGGGCATGCAGGCTCGGCTGGCTGGTCATGCTGGAGAAAGGTGCCATCGCGCAATCGACGATGGACACGCCTTCCTCGGCCGCCATCAGGTACGAGCCGATCTGCCCGCCGGCGCAATCGTGCGTGTGGAAGTGGATAGGAATGCCGACTTCCTGCCGCAACGCCCGCACCAGCATTTGCGCCGCGTACGGCTTGCACAGGCCGGCCATGTCCTTGATCGCCAGCAAGTTGGCGCCGCGCTTCTCCAGTTCCTTCGCCAAGGTGACGTAATAGGCGAGATCGTATTTATTCCTTGACGGATCGAGAATGTCGCCGGTGTAGCAGATGGCCGCCTCGCACAACATGCCGGTGTCGCGCACGGCGTCGATGGCCAGTTGCAGGTTCGGCAGGCCGTTCAGCGCGTCGAAGATGCGGAACAGGTCGATGCCCGCCTGCGCCGATTCCTTGACGAACGCCTGCACGACATTGTCGGGATAGTTCGTGTAACCGACGGCGCTGGCCGAGCGCAGCAGCATCTGAAAGAGGATGTTGGGCATGCGCGCGCGCAGATCGACGAGCCGTTGCCACGGCGATTCCTTGAGAAATCGCATGGCGGTGTCGAAGGTGGCACCGCCCCACATCTCCAGCGAAAACAGCCCCGCCAATCGAGTGGCGTAGAACGGCGCGATGCGCAGCATGTCGTGCGTGCGCATGCGCGTCGCCAGCAACGATTGATGGGCGTCGCGGAACGTCGTGTCCGTGAGGAGCAGACGCTCCTGTTCGCGCACCCAGCGCGCGAACTTCTCCGCGCCGAGTTCCAGAAACTTGTCGCGCGATCCCGGCGGCAGTTTGGCCTTGGTTCCCGTCCCCGGCGGACTGGAAGCCGGCAAGGGAACCGTGTCGCGCGGCGCGACGGCGGGCTTGTGCGCGATGAGTGGATGGCCGTTGACAATCACGTCGGCGATGTAGCGCAGCAGGCGCGTGGCGCGGTCCTGGCGGCGGACGAACTTGAACAGCGCCGGCGTCTCGTCGATGAAGCGCGTCGTGCAGCCGCCGACGAGGAAGGCCGGGTTCGTCACCAGATTGACGAGGAAGGGGATGTTCGTTTTCACGCCGCGGACGCGGAATTCCTGCAAACTGCGCAGCATCCGGCGGGCGGCATCGACGAAGCGCAGGCCGTGCGCCGTCACCTTGACCAGCATCGAATCGTAGAACGGCGTGATGACCGCGCCCGTAAACGCGGAGCCGGCGTCGAGGCGGATGCCCATGCCGCTGGCCGAGCGATAATTGCTCAGCTTGCCGTAATCGGGAAGGAAGTTATTGGCCGGATCTTCCGTGGTGACGCGGCACTGCAAGGCGTAGCCGTGCGTGGTGACGCGGCCCTGATCGCCCAGGCCGATCTCCGGGTCGTCGAGCGGCCGGCCCTGGGCGATGAGAATTTGACACTTCACCACGTCGTAGCCGGTCACTTCCTCGGTGACGGTGTGTTCGACCTGGATGCGCGGGTTGACCTCGATGAAATAAAAGCCGCCGGAGTCGGCATCGACGAGGAACTCGACGGTGCCGGCGTTGTCCAGGCGCACGGCCCGGCCGACGGCGAGGGCGGCGTCGAGGATGCGCTGGCGCAGCGACGCATCGAGGTCGAGGGCCGGGGCGATCTCAACCATCTTTTGATGGCGACGCTGGAGCGAGCAATCGCGCTCGAAGAGATGGACGAGGTTGCCGTGCCGGTCGCCGAGAAGCTGCACTTCGATGTGACGAGCGCGGGCGATGTATTTTTCGAGAAAGACATCAGGGATGCCGAACGCGGTGCCAGCCTCGCGGCGGGCCTGATCGAGCGCGTCGTCGAGTTTGTCGGCGCTGGCCGCGACGCGCATACCGCGACCGCCGCCGCCCATCGCCGCCTTGATCATCACCGGGAAACCCAGCTTCGCCGCCAGCCGGTGCGCCTCTTCATTCGTCGTCACCGCGTCGCTGCCGGACAGGATGGGCACGCCGGCTTTGTTGGCGATAGCGCGGGCGACGACCTTGTCGCCGAGTTGTTCGAGGATCTCGGCGCGCGGGCCGACGAAATTCAAACCCGCTTCCTGGCAGGCGCGGGCGAAGTTGGCGTTCTCCGACAGAAAGCCGTAGCCGGGATGGATGGCGTCGATCTCGTGCTGCTTGGCCAGGGCGACGATGCCGGGAATGTCGAGATAGGCGCGGATCGGCTCGCCGGGTTTGCCGACGCGATACGCCTCATCGGCCTTGAAGCGATGCAGGGCGAAGCGGTCTTCATGGGAGTAAAGCGCCACCGTGCGGATGCCCAGCTCCGTCGCGGTGCGGAAGACGCGAATGGCGATCTCACTGCGGTTGGCGACGAGCAGTTTGCGGATGGGACACGGCGTTTGTGGCGTTTCCTCCGGCATGGCGGATCGATTCCCCTTCTGAAAGCAGTGCAAGTTTTGCTTTGCCTATCCTAGAGAAAGGCGAGCGACGGGCGAAGAGGGCCGGGAGTACGTCCATGCGGTGAGCTATTCCTCTCCGCCCTCGGATACGGTGCGATCGATGCGGATGCCGAGATCGCGGATCTTGGTCCGCAGACTGCCGCGCGTGATGCCGAGGATCTTGGCGGCCTGCAACTGATTGCCGCCGGTGTGCCGCAGCACGCGCGTCAGCAGCAAGCGTTCCATGCGCTCCAGCGTCTCGGCGTACAGTTCCTGAGTGCCTGCCTGGAGCCGCGCCTCGATGAACGGCTCCAGTCCTCCGTCGCGCGTCGCGCCTTCCTCGACCCCACCCGCGTCCATCGAGGCCGGTGTCGCGCCCGTCACGCTCGCCGGCAGGAAGTCCGGCAGCAGCACAGGTCCGGCCGCCTGCAACAGCGCCTGCTTCAGCACGCTTTGCAGTTCGCGCACGTTGCCTGGCCACGAATAGGACCGCAGCACATCCAGCGTCTGCGGCGCCAGGCCTTGCACGTCCTTGCCCAACTCGCGATTGAAGCGACGCAGATAGTGACTCACGAGCAATCGCAGATCATTGCCGCGCTCTCGCAGCGGCGGCAGATGGATGGTGAACACGCTGAGCCGATAAAACAAATCGAGCCGAAAACGCCCGGCGGCGACGCCCGCTTCCAGATTTGTGTTCGTCGCCGCCAGCACGCGGACATCGGTGCGGATCGTCTCGTTGCCGCCCAGTCGCTCGAACGTCTGGTCTTGCAGAACGCGCAGCAGCTTGCTCTGCGTCAGCGGACTCATCGTGCCGACTTCGTCGAGGAACAGCGTGCCGCCGCTGCATTGCTCGAACTTGCCGATCCGGCGGCGGTCGGCCCCGGTGAAGGCGCCCTTCTCGTGGCCGAACAGCTCGCTCTCCAGCAGGGCCTCGGGGATGGCGGCGCAGTTGACGGGCAGAAACGGGCCGCTGGCGCGGCGGCTGTGCTGGTAGACGGCGCGCGCGACCAGTTCCTTGCCGGTGCCGCTGTCGCCGCTGATTAACACGGTGATGTCCTGGGCGGCGACGCGGCCGACGGCCTTATAAACGTCCTGCATGGCCGGACAAACACCGACGATGGCGTCGGCGCGTTCGTCCACGTCGTCCGCGGCGGCCAGGACCGTGGGAACGTGCATCAGCCGGCTGATCTCCAACGCGCGCTCGATCACTTGCCGCAGCGTACTCAATTCGAGGGGCTTGAGAAGATATTCATAGGCACCTAATTTCATGGCCTCGATGGCGGTGTCGGTCGTGCTCTTGCCGGTGATGAAGATGACGGGACTGCGCGCGTCCAGTTCGCGCAGCCGGCGCAGCAATTCCAGTCCCAGCATGTCGGGAAGATGGATGTCGAGGACGATGACATCGGGATGTCGCTGCCGGGCGATGTCGAGTCCCTGCGCGGCGGTCTCGGCCGTGAGGACCGTGACGGCCGGCTCGCGGAACGCCTTGCGAAAGGCGAGCAGGATCGAGGCCTCGTCATCGACCACCAGCAATGTGCCCATGTCTCTCCCCGTGGCTCTCTTCTTTCAGGCCGGCAAGGTGAAGGTGAAGAGGGCCCCTCCGTCGGGCGCGTTTTCGCCGTGGATGCCGCCGCCGTTCGCTTCCAGCAGGCGACGGCAGATCGACAGCCCCAGACCCAGGCCCGTCTCCTTGCCGCTGACGAACGGCTCGAACAGGCGATCCAGGATGGGCGGGGCGATGCCCGGACCGCTATCGCGGATGCGCACCGCGACGTGCGGCGCATCGCCGGAGGCCGGCTTCACTTCGAGATGCAGTTCGCCGCCGTGCGGCATTGCATCCAGGGCGTTGAGCATCAGGTTGACCAGCACCTGATGGATCTGCTCGCCGTCAAAGAGCAGCTCGACTGGGGCGGAAGGCAGATCGGTCTTGAGGAGAACCTTTTGCCGTCGGGCGCGGCCCTCCAGCAGGGCGAGGGCGCGGCGCACCACCGCCAGCAGATCGGTACGGCGGCGCTCGGCGCTGGGCGGACGCGCGAAATCGAGGAACGTCTGAATGCACGCCTCCATGCGGCGGATCTCATGCTCGATGATAGTCAAATCCTCGCCGGGCAGACCCGAAGGAGGATCGCCTTCCAGTCCGGTCTGCACCAGCATCTTGACCGAGGTCAGCGGATTGCGCAATTCGTGGGCGACGCCGGCGGCCACCTGTCCGACGGCCGCCAACTGCTCGGCCCGCAGCACTTCGTGTTCGCGCTGATGCAAGCGCTGAAACACGCGCTCGATCTCCTCGACGATGACCTGCATCTGACCGTCCTGCGCCGGCCGATCGCCGTCGCTCTCCAGCGTGACCGGCCGCAGTTCGCTGTTGAGCCGGCCGGCCGCGTCGCGGATGCGCACGCTCAGCTGGTAGATCGACTGATGCATCCGCCGGGCCACGGCGTAGCCGAGCAGCAAGCCGGCCAGGGGCGCGGCCACGCCCACCGCCAACAAGCCCCAAGTCAGTTGATCGACGATGCGCCGATCGGCGTCGTTGGAGTCGCTGACTTGCCGCGTGTTGTACTGAAGCAGGCGCGAGCAGTGCAGCAGCACGTCCTCAACCAGTTGGCGGGCCAACCCGCGATCGAATTCCGGCAGGTTCTCCGCTGGCTGCTTGGCGCGCTCGCTCCAGCGTCTCCAGTAGCGCGACCAGCTGTCGGTCACTTGCCGGACGTGTTGTTTTTCCTCGTCGCTGTTGGCGTACTCGCTGACCTTGTCCAGCTGATGGGTGGCCCGGTCGTGGCGCTTGACCAGTTCGGCGGTCAGCGCGTCGGGAGATACATGCGCGTGATCGCCGCGCAGCAGCGGAACCAGCTCATCCAACGTCGTCTCCAGTTCCTTGTCCGCGACGATGCTGGCAACGTTCTCCGTCAGGACGCGCGAAACCTCGCGATGGAGATGATTGAGGTAAAGCGCGCCGACGATGCAAGCGGCGATGAGCAGCAAACTGCCCGCCGCCGCCGTCCAGCGGACAATCGTTTCAACCCGGTTGCTGATGGCTGCCTCTCCCGATGCAAGTTGCGCGCAAGAACGTACGAGCAGACGCGCAAGCCATTATACCGCAAGGCTTCGCGAGACGGGATGCACTTCCTCCGCGTGGAAGCGCATGAAAAAACCCGCGCCGGGGAGAGCGCGGGTGGGGAGGGGAGGGGGTAATCGCGATCGTATTCAATTTCGCGGATGCGGCGAGGGTCGGTTCGTCGCACCCACGGATCCGGAACCGAGCCGGAAGTCCGTATGGAGGTATTTGAGGGTCGCAAACATCAGTGATGGAGTTGCCCGAGTCCGTCCGGTTGGACCGAACGGACCCGAGCCACTGCCATGTTGCTCGGGTCGTCACCCGAGCCTCTTCTGTTCCAGCCCCGATCAGTTGCGTGAATGCCACTTTCAGAGCCGTCGCTATTTCCTTATGCAAGTGCCGTGCCAGAGACGAAGAGAGAATGATTTATTGGTTACAACTCTATGACACATAAGCGTTTGCTGTCAGACACTTCGATGGGGCCACCTGGAGGAGACTGTTGGAGATTGCTGCAATTGTTACAAAGAAGCGCGGCGGATTGGTAAAGAAGACCAAGGGCCGCTCACCGTCGCTTACGTTGCCGGCTCTGCATCTCCAGTCACGCGCGCAAAAAAAAGGCCCCACTTTCGTGAGGCCTCGGAGGATGGGACGGCATTCGCGCTCATCGGCCGATCACGGCAAGTCCAACTCCTGCTCCTCGGCGATGGAACGCAGCTTCTTCATGGCGCGGGCGTTGAGTTGACGCACGCGCTCCTTGGTGATGCCGAACTGCTGGCCGATCTCCTCCAGCGTCATGCCCTTGGCGTGATCGTCCAGGCCGGCCCTCATGCGGATGATCTCCCGCTCGCGCGGCTCCAGATACTCCAAGAGACGATTGACGCTGTGCGTCGCCCGCTCGTGCGTGGCCAGGATCTCATGCTCGTCGCTGCGCGTGTCCGGCGCGACCTCGAAAACTTCCTCGTGGCCGGTCACGAAGCGCTCGCGGCGGTGCTTCTCGTCGGGGATGGTCCGCGCGAAGTTTTTCATGATCGCCCAGCTGGCGTAGGTGCTGAACTTGAAGCCGCGACCGAAATCGAACTTCTCGACGGCCCGAATCAGCGACATATTGCCGTCGGAGACCAACTCGAAGAAGTTGTCGGCCTGGGCGGCGTGTCGCTTGGCGATGCTGACCACCAAACGCATGTTGGCGTTGATGAGCAGTTCCTTGACGGCGTTGGCCTCCTTTTGCAGATCCTCGATGTCCTTGAGCGCCTGGTTGCGGACGCGGGACGGATCGACCTCGTTGTCCGCGCCGCCCTCCTTGCGAAGTTGGTTGCGCAGCTTGGCCGCCTTGTACTTGAGGAAGTTCATCTTGCGGAACAGGTGCTGCTCCTGATCCTTGCTCAAGAGCGGGTACTCGTAGCAGGAGGCCAGTTCCGGCGGCACGTCCTTGGGCGCGTGCATGGCGCGGCGCTTGCCTTCATAGGCCTCGGCGTCGGGCATGTCGGCCAACATGACGGCTTCCATCGCCGCATCGTCGAAAGAGGGATGCGGGATGTAATCGAGGGGCTGCTCCAGCAGTCGCTGGGCACGCACCTCGTTGATCACCCGGTACATTGAGGTCCGAGTGCGCTGAAAGCGTTTGGCAAGTGTATCCACGTTAATCCCTCGACGATAAGAGCTATAAATGGTCTGTTTGGTCGCCGCGTCCAGAGGGCCGGTCATGCTGGGGAACAGCGCCTGCTCCGGATGCTGGCGGTCGTGGTTCTTGATCGTGTAGCGAACCGTCTCGACGGAGCGCCCCAGCCGGCGGGCGATGCGTCGGCTGACCTCGGTCAGCGTGCCGCCGCAAACCCGCGACAGACGCTTGGCCCGCCGCAGAATGTTCTCGCGTTCGTCGTCCGTCATCTGCGAGAAGCGGCTGCCGCGCTCGACGCGGTCGGGGTGGGTCGTCAGAAAGCGCTCCACCACCGATTGCAGAAATCCCACCTGGCGCTTGCCGTTGGCCACGATGGGCTGACCAACCAGGCCGAGCTTGCGCCAACGGCGGATGGTCTTGGTCGAGACGTTGAATTTCTTGCTGATCTCGTCCAGCGTGACGACCGGCTCCGGGATGTCGTCGGCCGGCACCGGCGGCAGAACCTTGCCCGCCAGCGCCTGCATGAACAGCAGCAGATCGTGGGACAGCTCCTCGCCGGGGATGAGCAGATCCGCGTGCGTTTGCGGGCGGAAATCGGTGATCCGCCAGCAGACGAACTGATAAGGATAGCGTTTGCCCGGATCGACCTCGGCCAGAAGGCGTTCGGCGCGAACCAGCTGCTCGGCCCGTCGGGCCGGCGGCGCGAACCGAACTTGTTGATCCGTCAACTGTTTGAGGGCTGGTTGCTTGAAGCCAGTCACAGCCACCACTCCTTTTCGGCCACGCCCGATTCCGTCGCGGGCTTCGGCCCTTGTAGGCGCCGGTCGTGCTGCGGTTTCGTCCGGCGCCGGCCTCCTTCTCGCTTCCCCTTTGGGGAGCGCCGCGAGACGACTCGCGGTCCTCCTCTTCTGTTACGCGGCTCCCACTCTGAAAGTCCAAAAATGTTTCAGTCCGGACCGCCCGGCGCCCGATACTTCGGGAAAGCTCAGGTAAGACGCTTCCAGGTGGGGTGCGGGTTCGGGACAATCCGTTCCGAATCTTCTCGATTGTCCTGCGCCCACACCGCCGCCACTTCCTCTTTACAGGTTGGACAGGAAGAGGTATTTACCTCGCTGTCGTCTTATTCGCGGACGGCCGATCCTTCTTTCCAGACTTCGGTTGGCGAAGGTCACTCCTCAACCCTCACAAGACGCCAAATCTCTATTGCAAAAGCTGGACCATTCTCTCCACGATTAGACGCTCGCTGGCGGTGCTTTGTTCATCGAATGGCCGCACTCCCTTGCTCGATCACGACTTCCGCCGAACGCTCCTCGAAGAAGTGCCCAAGCGCTCGCCGGAGGACTCGCCGTAAAACTCCTATCTTTCTATACAATTATACAGTGACCATGTTCAAAATTGCAAGAGTGGCTGAATACAATACAACCGCACGTCAATCCCATTTTCGTTTCCACACTTCCAAGCCACAAGCCGCTTTGGGTTACCGCTTCTTTGCCGTATCTTGAGAGCATGGGAACAAGAAGAACCTGTGCTTGGGAGTTTCGTCATGTTCCTGTCCTCGCGCCTATCGTTGTCGAACCTGATCGAACTGTGCCGCTCGCTGCGGCATTATCTCGGCGCCGGCCTGCCGCTCGTCGATGCCTTTCGCCAGCAAGCCAAGCGCGGCGCGGCCGCCGTGCGTCCGGTGGCGGGGCGCATTGTCGCGGCGCTGGAGGCCGGCGACAGTCTCGAAGACGCCCTGAAGCGAGAAGAGGCGTTGTTTCCGTCCTTGTTTTTGTCGCTGACGCGCGTGGGCGAAGAGACCGGCATGTTGGCGGAAGTGTTCGCCGAGCTGGAGAAATATTACGTTCGCCAGCGCATGCTGTGGCGACAGTTTTTGAGTCAGAGTACCTGGCCGCTGCTTCAGTTCGTGCTGGCCATCTTCGTGCTGGCCTTGCTGATCCTCATCATGGGGATGATCGCGGATTCGCAAGGACCGGGCGCGAAACCGCTCGACCCGCTCGGCCTGGGATTGGCCGGTCCCACCGGGGCGATGATCTTTCTCGGCGTCGTCTTCGGCATTTTGGCCGCGCTCGCCGGCCTCTACTGGTTCATGACGCGCGGCCTGCGCGACAACGCGGCGATGGACAAATTCCTGCTTCGTCTGCCGGCCGTCGGTCCGTGTTTACGCGCGTTGGCGCTGACGCGGTTCTGCATGGCCCTGCGTCTGACGACGGAGACGGGCATGTCGATCGTCAAGGCCATGCGGCTGAGTCTGCAAGCGACGGGCAATCGGGCGTTCACGGCCCAGGGCGAACGGATGGAGACGGCGCTGCGGCGCGGCGACGAGCTGACGACGACGCTGGCCGCCGGCGATTTGTTTCCGGTGGATTTTCAGCACATGATCGCCGTCGCCGAGGAGTCGGGTTCGCTGGATCAAGTGCTGGCCCATCAGGCGGAGCATTATCACGAGGAATCAGGCCGCCGCCTGACCGTGCTGACCAGCGTGGCCGGCTACGGCGTCTGGGCGTTCGTCGCTCTCATCATCATCGTGGCGATATTCCGGATCGCGAATTGGTACATTGGTCTGCTTGGTTGAAGATCTTCCGATTCACACGGAGGAGCCGGTGTGAGTCCGTCTTACGATCCTACTTTGAAGACGTTGGTGGAAGCGTCTCCGGCCGATTGGCTGCCGCTCCTGGGTCTGCCGCGCAAGCGCGTCACGGTCGAGGACACCGATCTGGCGACCGTGGTCAGCGGGGCCGTCGATAAGGTCTTGCGAGTCCACGCCGATCCCGAATATCTGCTGCACTTCGACTTCCAGGCCGGTCATGATTCCGCGATGCTGCCTCGACGACTGCGGCTGTATAATGGCGTGCTGGATTATCGTCACGATCGACCCGTCCTGAGTGTGGCCGTGTTGCTGCGTCCGGAAGCGGATTCACCACGGCTGACAGGTTCCTTCGAGCGCGGGTTTCCGGGGCAGGATCCGTTCGCGGTTTTGCGTTATCGCGTGATTCGCGTGTGGCAGTTGTCCGTGGAATGGTTGCTGGCGGGAGGCGTGGGCACGCTGCCGTTGGCCCCGGTCAGCGACGTGGCGGAATCGCGAGTGCCGGACGTGATTCGCCGCATGAAAGAACGCCTGGACCGCGAGAAGCGACGCCAGCGCGTGAAGGATCTTTGGGCGGTGACTTACGTTCTGTTAGGATTGCGCTATTCAGATGCCTTCGCGAAGTTGCTCATCCAGGAGGTGCTGGGGATGGAAGAATCAACGACTTACCAGGCGATCATCCGGAAAGGTCGTTTATCGGAAGTGCGCCACATTTTGTTCCTCCAGGGGCAAAAGCTTTTCGGTCCAGCCGATGACGCGGCAACGGCGGCGCTGAATGCTATCGACGATGTACAGAGGCTGGAGGAGTTAAGTGAGCGTATCCTCGACGTAGACAGCTGGCAGGAATTGCTCAACCCGACGAGGCATCCTCGGCGTAGTAGACGACGGTAGCCCAAAGTCTGACCGGCGACCGATTTCGTGCGTTCGCTGTCCTTTTCAGGAGGCGCTATCGTGTTCTGGTTTGAAGAATCTACGACTTACCAGGCGATCGTACGGAAAGGCCGGCTCGCGGAGGCGCGGAGGTTCCTGATCTTGTTAGGTCAGGAAAAACTGGGTCCGCCGCCCGAAGCGGCGATGGCGGCTGTCTATGACCTGGAAGACATAGACCACCTTGAGAAACTGGGGAAGCGTTTGCTGAGCGCGGACAGCTGGGAAGCGTTACTGGACCTTCCTTCGCGGCGACGACGCAAGGCACGACGGGGAACCAATACCTGAACGTGCCAAACAGCAACATGGAAGCCTGGAGCCGTCTCCCCGAACCTCTTCAGGGCTTCGGAGGCGAATTCAGGAATCGCTCTCGCTGAGTTCCATCGCTCCCGGCACCACTTCGGGGACCGGGTTACTCGGCGGCGCTCCGGGATGACGGCAACCCGGTTCGACCACGGCGATGTCACACAGACCCAGCGCCGTCTCACCCATCAGCTGCACCAGCACCTTCATCAAGCGCGGCGGCACACCGGGGATGTCTTGTAGACCGAAATGCGCCTCCTCCACGATGCGAACATCGGGCGGCAGCAGCTGATGCAGCCCCCTGAGCGAGTGGCGATGCGTACACAGAATGACCGTGCGCGGCCGCAGCCTGACCAGGGCGCGCAGATCGTCGATGTCCTTGCTGCGGTAGCAGTGCAAGTCATCGCGGCCGAGGTAAAAGGCCACCGAATCGCAGTTGCGCGAATAACAGACAACGGTGGTGGATTTATCGGCGCACAATCGGCGCACTTCCTCCGGGCGGCCCACCGGCGAACGATAGGCGGCATACCAGGGACAGGCGAGGTGGTGCGTCGCGGCCAAGAGGACGAACGCGCCGCCGACCGCGAGGCGCGGCAATCGCGAGGTTTTCCAACGGCTGTTGACCAGGAAATGCCCCAGCGCGAGAGTCAGAGGAGGAAAAGCCGGCATGATGTACGTCGGCAGCTTGCACTGCGACAGCGTGAAGAAAAACACACACCAACCGCCCCCCAGGAGCAAAAAGCTCAGTTCCACCGTGCGCCGAGCGGCGTGGCTCGGATCGCTGGTGAGCAGGAAGCGCGCAAACGGCACGAGCAGCAGCGTTCCCGGCAGCAGACCGCCCAGAAGGACGGGTCCGTAAAACCAGATGCCGTGTATGTGGGCGAACGGGGCGAGGAAGCGACGGACATTGTGTTCCCAGAAGAAATCCCGTGCGAACGCCGGCACGCGCAGCGACATGACGACGTACCACGGCAGCGTCACCGCCAGGAGGATGAGGAGGAACATCAGCATGGCCGCACGTCCGATCCGGCAGCCGGAGCCGGTCAGCCAGCGCTGTAGCCACAAAGGAGGCAGCAGAAGCACCAGCGCCACCGGCCCCTTCGTGAGCAC
>DATBGU010000261.1:0-26153 GCA_036557825.1 Gemmataceae bacterium | reverse complement strand
CAGGAGCAGCACCCCCGAATAGCAGCGCGTCAGGGACGCCCGGTCCCAGGTCACGATGCCCGTCGCCGGGTCGCCGACCACCACGCCGCCCGGTCGCAGCTCGTGCAGCACGACGTAATGTCCGTCGCGCAGGTGCGCGATCGCCGGCAGGGCCACCTGGCCGAGACGGTCGGCCGACACCTGCGCCGACCGGCAAGGCAGACCGACCTCCTCGGCCAAGCGACGGAGCTGGTGCAGTGTAAGCCCCTCCGGGCCAGGGGCGACCTTCGCGCGCAGCACCTCCACGCTGACCCTGGCCCCAGAGCGCAGAGCCACCATCGCCAGGACCGCCAGCCCGCAATCGGCCCGCTCCTGCTGCGGCACCCAAACGTGGGCCACCGGCCGGCCCGGCCACAGCGGCTCGTACGACTGGGCCACGTTGGAACGGGCCGGGGCGGTGGAGTCGAAGGCGTGCCGCAGGAGCACCTGGCAGCGGACGTCGGTCTGTGCCACTGCCACGGGCAGGTCGCCGATCCCGAGCAGCGCCCGCTCGCCGAAGGACTCGCCCGGGCCGAGGTCCACCCCCGCTTCGGGGCCGCCGGGAGCCTCCAGGCGAACGGTGCCCTCCTCAATCAATTGCCAGCAGTCGTCCGCCAGACTGTTGGCCTGGATGGTTTGCCCGGCCGCGAAGGTCGCCGGCCTGAGCCGGTCCTGCAGCCGGAGCCCCGACTCCGCCGACATGAAGCCCAGGAACGTCCGCTCGCGGTGGAAGTGCAGCAGGGTGTGCAGTCGCAGCCAGTTCTTCAGGTTCCCGCGGACCCTCGGCGCTAACTCGACGGCCGACCGCAACGGCGCCAGTGGCAGTCGCAGCAGCCGCGTCGGGGCGGCGGTGCGGCAAGTGGCAGTGTTGTTGCCGGGGGGCAGGAGGGCGTACTCGCCGAAGACGTCTCCGGGCTGGAGCATCCCCAGGCTGATCTCGCGCCGGCTCGACTGCCGCAGGATGCGCACCCGGCCCGCGAGGACGACGTGGACCCAGGCGCCGGGCGTGTTCTCCTGAAAAAGCTCCATCCCGGAAGAGCAGTCGATCTCCTGCCCTGTGGCGAGCCAGTTGTCGAGTTGGCAGGGAGTAAGTAACCGGAACAGGGGGTAGCGGCCCAGGTGCTTCGCCGTCATCTGGCCCTCCCGAGGGGCTAGGGGGCGAGGGTGGCCTCGCCCAGCCGGGCGGACATCCACCGCGCGAAGAGCATGTCCTGGATGCGCTGCCGGGTCGCCGCGTCCAACTCGGCCGCCCGTCGCTCCTCGACCACGACCAGGGCGAGTCCCTGCGGGGTCTCCACCGGGCCGACCAACTCGCTGGCCGAGGCTCCGGTCAGCGCCGAGGCCAGCGGGGCGCCTAGATCCTCAAGCAGCAGTCGCTGCTGGACCACCGACAGGCCGTGGGCGCGTGCCACCTCGCCCAGGTCGCGGCCCTCATCGCGGACCTGGCTGGCCAGTTCTCGGGCCAGGTCGTCGCGCCCGGCGAACACCACGGAGAGCCGGAGTTGCTCCAGGCCGGCCCGATGGGCGGAGAAGTGCTCCTCCACCTGGGGGCCGGTCAGGTGTTGCTTCAACCGGGCGGCGAGCAGGCCGTCCTCCACACGGGCCTCGAAGTCGTCCAGCGACAAGCCTTGGGCGGCCAGCCAGGCCTGGGTGTCCGCCGCGGCGTCCAGCCCCTGGCGTCGGCGGAAGGCGTCCGCCGCCGCTTGCACTTCCTCGACGGGAACAGACAGTCCGGCCCGGCGGGCCTCTTCCTTGACCAGCTGGGCGGCCAGGGCCTCGCGGACGAGCGGCCCGAGCCGGCCGTCGGCGCGCAGCCACTCGAACAGGCCGCCGACGGTGAGGCGCTGCTCGCCTAGCGCGCCGACGATGGTGTCCAGAGTGATCATGATGGGTAGCCTCCGATACACGGAGTACAGAATACAGGTGGTCCGGGCAACCGGCGAGGGTTGTCCGGACCAACCAGCTACAGAGTCCCCCAGCGGTCTCCCCTCGAACGTCTAGGCCAGATATTGACCGGGGTTGGCCAGCTCCGGAGGACCGCCATAACGCCATTCCTTCCACCCATTGCCCCAGTATCCCGAGCCTCCACCTTTCTGCCACCAATTCTCATAGCCATCGCGCGAGTGGACGTTGTATAGCTGCAAATCGGAAAAGTTGGGATTTCCGTCCTTATCGAGCGAGTATTGCCTCCCTTCCCAGGCATCGTTATATGTGTAAGGAGCTCCCCCCCACCAGATCTTGGTACTCACATTATACGTAAAAACCTGAAAGAATCCCTGTTGTTTATCCAAGATTGACTTGCTGATGTGGTCCTTCGAGCCCTCCGCACCGTGGTCCTGCTTCTTCCAGACATTTTTGGTGTAACTGCCGTTCGCCTCCCGGGTAACCTCGACCCATTGGCCCGCAATCCACTCCTTACGGATCGACCCACCGTCCGTATAGATCTTCTCGTACGACAGCAGCTTTCCGCCCATCCTGTCGTAGACTTCGGTCTCCGTCTTGAACTCACGGAACGGTTGTCCGGCTCCCTTGTGCACGCCGATCCTCGTGACTTTCCAGGTGCCATCCCCTTGCAACGTCTCAACGATGCTATGGGTATCATCGCTCCAGCCCTTGTTAAGCAACGTCGTCCTACGCTCGAGCAGCGTCGTCCGAGCCTCGTTCCAGATCTCGACCCGCTCCTTGAACTCGCTTGAGCCGGTGGTGGTCTCGAACCACTTGCCTTCCTTCAACTCGCGGAGGATCCTCACATCCTTGTGATCTGTCGTATCGACCGTCTGCAGCTTCCCCGCCTCATTGTAGATCTCAATTCGGGACCGGAACTCCCCTCCTGTTGTTTCCCGCCGCCGCACCACTCCGTTCGTGATGTCCTCGACCACCGATACACCCTTAGACGTCGTTGTGCGCCGAGTCAGCTGTCCGTTCGTGTAGTCCTCAACCACCGATCCACTGTTAGACGTCGTTGCCTTCCGAGTCAGCTGTCCGTTCGTGTAGTCCTCAACCACCGATACACCGTTAGACTCCGTTTTCCGGCGAGTCAGCTGTCCGTTCGTGTAGTCCTCAACTACCGATACACCCTTAGACGTCGTTGACCGTTGAGTCAGCTGTCCGTTTGTGTATACCTCAACCAACGATTCACCCTTGGTGGGATACGTTTTTTCCAGCCGAGTCAGCTGTCCGTTCGTGTAGTTCTCAACAACCGAGTCACCGTTGGCCGATTTCGTTTCCTTCCGGATAAGCGTCCCGTCACTGTAGTCCTCCTTCAACATCGTGCCGTCGGCCCTGTGTATTTCTTTCAGGGTAGGTTTCCCGTTGCTGTACTTCTCAAGCGACACAATGCCCTCTCCGTCCCCGTCCCTCCCATATTTTTCGAACACGCCGATACTCTGATTGGTCTCTCGCGTGCCGGTGGTCATCGTCCACCTCAGCTTGTTATCGATCATCTTCCACTCGCCGTGGACTGCTTTGCCGTCGCGCTCCACCAGCTTCTGGCCCTGCTCCGGCACCCATTGCTGACCATCCCACATGCCGCCGTAACGATCGAACTTGAATTTTGTCTCACCGACTCCCGGGTTCGTCCTTGTCACGACGAACCCGTTTCCGTTATCCTCGCCGGTAACCAGCTGCCTACCTTGGGTATCGGTCACCGTAACGAAATGAAAGGTCTTCTCCCCCGCTTGCCACGATTGCTCCAGTACCTTATCGCCATTGGTCATCGTGGTCTCTTTGTTGTGTCTCCCGTCTTTATCCCATTCGCGGACAGTAGGTCCCGTCTGATTGATATTGTGGACGTCGGCCGTCCCCCCAGCAGTCTGGGCGTTGAAGGAGGCGTCAGCGCTCGGTTTCCCCAGCCCGGTGAGGTTCACGAGGGCGTTGCCCCCCGTCATCAGCATGTCGATGGACTTGGCCTGGGCGGCGTCGAACCACCTGCCTATCTCGTTCTTGAGGCCGCTGAGCACCTGAATCTGGCTGCCGACGTGGTGGAGGGCGGCGGCGTTGTCCTGCGGCGTCCCCGTGGCATGCAGCCCCTGGACATTCAGCACACCGGCGGTGAGCGCCGCGGTGACGTTGGCGGTGTACATCTCGCGGTTCTCCAGGGACTCAAGCATGGGGCGGAACGAGGGCCGTCCAGCCCCCAGGAACTGCTCCTCCTGTTCGGGAGTCAGGCCATCGATGGGCGTCAGGTCGTTGATGTGAATTCGAGCCATGATGACACCTCCTTCGGGTGGGTGGCGCTCTGCCGCACGGGCGAGGCCGATGAGGTCCAAGGGAGAGCAAGGAGAGTCAAGGGTGCCGGGGAACGCTCCCGGCTGGATGCCTCGCTGCCCTTTCGCTTCCCTCTACCCCAGCTAACGACCGCCGGCCTCGCCAGGGGACATCAGCAGAGGAAAAAACCCGTTCAGGCTTGTCGCCGCCAGGCGGACGTCGAACAGGTCTTGCCGGCCCAGCAATCACTGAAGTATCGTGACAGCCCGTTGCGAGCTGGGTGGAGTTCTCCGCTCCCGCATCACACCCGCGTTTGCCCCGTTCACTTTTCACTTGGTATTGTGTATATTGAATCCCATCTCCATTCTTACTCATTTTCCCCGCTGTTCCGGTTTGCTTATTAGGTGAGCCAATGGACTCGTCAGACAACCTCTCACATCCCGCTACGCCCAACGCTCCACCACCCGAGGCGCGAGCCGAGGAGCCGGCCAACCGGATCTCCCCTTCGCTTCTCGCCGAGAGCGTACCGTTGCCTTCCAGAGCCTCATCCCATCCCCACGCTGAACTCCCTCGCGCTGCGGAGAGGAGGCCCGGAGGGATCTCCAGGCGGTTTGCCGTGCTGTTGACGTTCCTCATTGGGATCCTTGCGTTGCTCCTGGCGTCGTCGGTGGCACGCAACAGCGACCTGTGGATGCACCTGGCCAAGGGGAGACGCCTCGTCCAGAGCGCGCACCCCTTCGGCACGGACTCCCCTCTCGCCTCCGGTATCACGGGGAGCCAATCCTGGCTCTACGATCTCGTCTGTTACGGCCTGTATTCCAAATTCGGAGGCGCGGGCCTGGTGTTGGGCAAGGCCCTCGTGGTCGTCGCGCTGGCCGTGCTGCTGTTGCGCCTGAGTCGATCCGGATTGGGGGAATGGGTGCCGGTCTTCTGCACCGCGTTGGCTCTGCTGGCGATGAGTGTGCGTCTGTTGCTCCAGCCGGCGACTCTTTCTTACTTCTTTCTCGCTTTGGTTCTCTGGTTCGTCTGGAAGCGCGGCGCGGCGAACCGTTCCTCCGCTCTGTTTCCTCCCTGGCCGTTGTTGGTGCTGTTTGTGGTGTGGGTGAACGTGGACGGATGGTTCCTGCTCGGCCTTGGCGTCGCGGCCCTCGTGTGGCTGGGCCAAGTCCTGGACGAAGTCGGCGCCGGGGAGCCGCGAGGAGCCTGGCGCGTGTCCCTTCTCCGTCGCGGCTTCTGGTTTGCCTTGCTGACGGGGGTTTGTCTGTTCAACCCGGCGCACGTTTTCGCCTTCGTGCCGTCCCCGGAGTTGGGATTCTTCGGGGATGCCGGCGCGTCCACGTCGCCGTTTCAAAGAACCTACTACGCCAATGTCGGCCTCAACCCGGCGAGCCTGGCGTATTTCCCGCTCTTGGGACTGTCCTTGTTTTCGTTTCTCCTGTGGTCCTTCGGCGGCTCGTTCCGCTGGTCCTGGCAACGATTCCTCCCCTGGCTGGGGCTGGCGTTGCTGAGCGCCTTCCAGGGGAGGGCCATTCCGTTCTTTGCCGTCGTGGCCGGCCCCGTACTGGCGTGGAACGTCCAGGATTTTCTTGATCGAGGGTTCGACGCGGGCCGATGGCAAACACCGGCCTGGCGTCGCGGGATCGTCTTTGGGCAGGGGCTGACCTTGATGTTTCTTTTGGTTTGCCTCGTGTGCGCCTGGCCGGGTTGGCTCCAGTCGCCGCCCTTCGAGCCGCGGCGGTGGACCGTCGAGATCCCTCCGTCCCTGGAGCGCGGCGCGGCGGCCGTCCGGGACTTGCTCCGGGAGAGCAAGTTGGGGTCCGAGGCGCGCGGGCTATACCTATCTCGCGAGACGGCCTACCCCTTCGCCTGGTTCTGTCCGGAGGAGAAAGGCGTGCAGGATCCGAAATTGGCCTCGGTTATCCGTGGTGATTCGGAGGCGACTGCCGCCTGGGGCAAGCGGATGCGCGCCGCCAACATCAACCACGTGATCGTTTTCGATCGCGACCGCTCTCGTTTCTTCGGGACCGTTGGCAAGTTGCTGGACGATCCGCGGCAATGGCCGCTGCTGCATGTGGAGGGGGATTTGGTCGTCTTTGGCTGGCGCGATCCCAGCGCGGGAGGGGTGGACCCGTTCCGGGGCGTGGAGTTGGACCTGAACCATCTCGCCTACCATCCCGCCGAGGACAAAAAAGCTCCCGATCGGCCGAGCGCGAATGAGCCGGAAGCCCGCCAGTGGTGGGAGGCGTTCTGGAAGCCCGTGCCGCCGCGCCCGGTGGACCAGGGGGAGGCGACGCTGCACGCGACCCATGCCGAGGTCGTGCGACGGTCTGCACCGTGGCGACACGCGGTCGCCTGGGAGAGTTGTCAGTTCACCGCCTGCGTCGGCGCGGCCGGCGGATGGAGCGGACCTGTTTCCCTCCTCGATGCGCACCTTCGCTTGACGCTCCTTCGGCCGCCGACGGCCGAACAGGGACGCCGTTTCCAGACCCTTCCGGTCTTCGATCAGATGGCCTACGGCTGGTGGATGCGGTTTGCCCGCGCGCGCGACGATACATCCCCCGCGCTGCTCTATTTGGCGGTGCGGGCCGCTCGCCGGGCGTTGGCCGTCAACCCCAATGACGCCCAGATCCACTTGGTTCTCGGTGAAAGCTACCTGGGATTGCTTCACGACACGCGCGAACGAGTCTGGGGGGAGCGAATGCCGGAACTGGTCCAGCTGCGCCGATCTCAGGCCAGCGCCGCCTTGAACCAGGCCGTCGCCCTCAAGCCCGACTTCGCCCAGGCGCATCTCAGCCTCAGCAACCTGTACGCGGAAATGAATTGCCTCGATCTCATGCTGCACCACCTGCGCACCTATGTGAAACTGCTCCACGAGTCCGGCCCCATGCCAGGGGTCAGCGGCGAGCAGTTCCGCGCCCAGGAAGCGGCTTATCAGGAGAAGGTGAACCAGCTGGCCAAGGAAGTGGCCAAACGGGAGGACCAGTTCACGGTAGCGTCGGGCGGTTGGAAAGTGGGAGACCGCGCTCTCAAGGCGTCGCAAGAAGGTCTGGGAGGGAAAGCGCGAGACCTGCTGCTGGAATCCGACGTCGCCGCTTTCGGTCCCAAGGGCATGGCGCTGGAGGTGGAACTGTTGCTGAAAACGGGACGGGCCAAGGATGTCCGTGACTGGCTGGGATCTGACCAGAAAACCGTTCTGGGACCGTCCTACCACTGGTTGCGGGCCCAAGCGCTGGCCGCCCTGGGGAATTATGCCTCGGCCCGTGAGGAGTGTGACGAACTGTCCGCGTTGATGGCGCAAGCCGACTCGATTCGGGAACCGGCGCAGTTCCGCGAGCTAATGGCCCTGTTGATCGGCCAGAAGAAGCTCTACGACCAGTCTGGGGCGACGTGCCTCCCGGATTTGCTGGTGCGAACCGGCTATCACTTCGTGTTTCACAAGCGTATCGCGGACTTTGCGCAGGCTCTCCGGAAAGAGGCGGACCTGAGTGTGCTCCGGGGTCTACTCGCCCTCGAAGAGGGCGATGCCGATGAGGCGGAGATCGCCTTCCGCACGGCCCTGTCCGTGTGGAAAAACGCGGAGGCGGCGAACGCGGGGGGCGGGTTGGACTTCAGCGGCCGCGTCATCGCCCAAGACTGTTTGAAGTGGCTGGAATAGCCTTCGACGGCCGCGCATCGGGAAAGGGAACGGCGGCATGGATCACAACCCGGACAAATCGCGGGACTCGCCGGCAGAGGACAGTTCCAACCAGCCGGCGGACGCCGTCCGCTCGTCCGGACGGCGGCGCGGGCGTGTCCTCGTGCTGGGGGTCGTTCTCCTGATGCTCGCCGGGGCCGCGCTCTGGGCCTCCCGTTCTTGGCGTCCCCCTTCCTCCGCGACCAATCCGCATGTGGAGGATCCGCGCCTCAGCTACGCCGGGCCGTTTCAGAACATTCACCCCGACGTTCCCTATGTCGGCAGCGAGGCGTGTTCGGCGTGCCACCCGAAAGAGGCGCTGTCGTACCGGCAGCACCCGATGGGCCGCTCCCTCGCGCCGGTTTCTCGCCTCGCCGCGCGACAGCGCTATGATGCCCAGACCCATAATCGGTTCGACGCGCTCGGCACCGAGTTTGTCGTCGAGCGCCGGGCCGAGCGCGTCCTGCATCGTCAAATCGGCCGCGACGACAAGGGCCAAGCCGTTTACGAATTCGACATGCCCGTCGATTACGTCCTGGGGTCCGGAACGCGCGGCCATTCGTATCTCACCGACCGGGACGGCTACGTTTTCCAGACTCCGATCAGCTGGTACTCGCAAAAGCAAATCTGGGACGTCTCGCCGAACTTTGGCGTCGAGATGCGTCCGGGTCGGCCGATCTCCGGAGAATGTCTCTTCTGCCACGCCAATCGGGCGCGGCCGCGCGAGGGATACCTCAACCGTTTCGAGGAACCGCTTTTCGACGGCTACTCCATCGGCTGCGAACGCTGCCACGGACCCGGCGGCCGGCATCTCGACGGTCCCGGTCGCAAGGATCCCGAAACCGGTGCGGATTACACCATCGTCAATCCGCATCACCTCCAGCCGGCGCTGCGGTCGGCCGTGTGTGAGCAGTGCCACCTGGCGGGCGCCGCCCGCGTCCTCCGCCGCAGTCGAGGTCTGTACGACTTTCGTCCGGGAATGCCGCTCGAAGCCTTCTGGTCGGTCTTCGTCCTTGCCGTCGAACAGGAGGAAGATCGCAAGGCTGTTGGACACGTCGAGCAGATGTATCTGAGCCAGTGTTTTCGGCGGAGCGAGGAGAATCCGGCCCAAGGGAAGCGAAAGCTCGGCTGCACGTCCTGCCACGACCCACACCGGCACATCGAAGCCGACGAGCGCGTGACCTGGTATCGCCGGAAATGCCTGGAGTGCCATCCGCAGCAGGAGTGTGGGGTTGCGGAACCCATCCGCCGCTTGACGAGCAAGGAAGATAGTTGCATCGACTGCCATATGCCGCGCTATCCCACGTCGGACATCGCGCACACCGCCGTCACCGACCACCGCATCCTCCGCCATGCGGACAAATCGCCCTCCGCGGGAAACCGTCGGCCGAAGCGTGGACCCCGCTTGATCCCCTTCCATCGGGAGGACCGCGACCCCGACGACAAGGAAATCGAACGCGGCCGCGGACTGGCCATGATCCAGATCTTCGCGCAGGGCAAGGCGGAGGTGGAGGCAAGCGACGGAAGGACGGTCCTCGGCTTGCTGGAGGCGGCCGTGCGCAACGATCCGGAGGATCTGGAGGCCTGGGAGTCCAAGGGACTGATGTTGACCTTTCTCCAGCGCTCCGCGGAAAGCCTCGCCGATTACGAAGTCGTCCTCTCCCGAGCGCCGCGCCGTGAGGCCTCCCTGGCACGGGCCGCTCTGCTTACTCAGCAGCAACGGCAGTTCGAGGTGGCGCTTTCCTACTGGCGGCGCGTCGTGGCCGAGAACCCTCACAACCCCACCTATCGGGCGAATCTGGCTCAACTCCTGGTCCAACACAAAGCCTGGGACGAGGCACGCCTCCAGTGCGACACCTGGCTGCGCCTCGATCCGGCCAGCATTGAGGCCCGCGCCCTTTGGGTCCGCTGCTTGCTCCGAACCGGCAACTCGTCCCAGGCCAAGACCGAGTTCGCCAAGATCCAGCGTCTGCGGCCGTCAAATCTTCCTCTGCTGGAAGCCCGGTTCGCCGTGGAGTCGCGCGGGCATTGAGCGCGCCGTCCGCTTCCGGGAAATGCGCCGATCCGATCGCACGATGGGAGTGTGCGCGGATTTCAGCACGAGCAGGGAAGTGAGTTTTTTTTAATTTTCCCTTGACATTGCTCTTTCTACAATCGTATAAGATACGGTGAACTCGCAATCCAGGTGTCGGAAGATACCTGGAACAGATTAAGAAATCCTAACTTTTGCCGACTACACCGTCGCGGATGCTCCGGGCTTTCCTGGTCCGTAGCCGGCGCGCCTGGTTGGTTGTGCATTGCGTTAGTGTCTGTAAGGCAATGGCTGCCTTGGCCGACCCTTTTTCCGTTATTCACGACGAAACGTTCCGAGCGACTCTCCCGATCACGCTTGCGATTCCCGGAGGGACCGCCGCGCCCGCCGCTCCTTCCAATTCTTGAGCCGGGAGGGTCCTCCATTATTTTTTCTCTCTCTCGGAGGTCTCATGCTGCGCGTACATCTCTTTCGTCGCTGGCGTGGTTTCACGCTGATTGAACTGTTGGTGGTGATCGCCATCATCGCCATCCTCATCGGCCTGCTGCTGCCCGCCGTGCAGAAGGTCCGGCAGGCGGCCGCACGCATGCAGTCCGGCAACAACCTCAAGCAGATCGTCCTCGCCACCCACAACTGCCACGACACCTACGGCAGATATCCTCCCACCCTGGGCGCGTTCCCCAACTCGGCCAACGGCACAAACTGGAACGGCGCCTACGTCCCGTCGCATTTTGGGACCGGGATGTACTTCTTGCTGCCGTTCATCGAACAGGGGAACGTGTACAATTCCCCGGAGGTCGCCATGGGTGCAAATGGTACGTCTAATGGCTCCAATAGCTGGTGGATCGACGTCGGCGGCAAGATCAAGACGTACCAGGCTCCCGGCGACCCGTCGTTGCCCGGCAGCGGCACGAACTGGTCCACCGGTGGCCAGGGCCAGGGCCGCGGAGGGGTGAGTTACGCCCTCAACTGGCACGTCTACCGCGGCGGCTGGAACGAGGACTGGCAGGTCGGCGGCATCAACCGAGTTGCCTCCATCACCGACGGAACTTCCAATACCATCTTCGTCGCCGAGCGCTACGACATCTGCGGCCCCGGCAATGAGGGGGGCGGCAACAACGCCTGGTCCTCCGGCCAGGGCGATCTGATTAACTACGCCGCGCACTGCTGGAACGAGGACGGACAAAACGCCGGACCGCTCGGCGAGTATTACGATCCCAAGGGCAACATCCTGCCGGCCTTTTGGGTGCATCTGTATCCGACCTCGCTGGGACTCAACTGGCAATCCATCCCGAACTATCCCTGGGCCTACGCCCAACTCTTCCAGGTCACGCCGACGATTCCCAACTGCAACCCCTTGCTTCTGCAATCCTTCCAACCTGGAGGGATTCAGGTGGGCATGGGAGACGGCAGCGTCCGCATGGTCTCGGAAGGTACTTCCGTCCTTACCTGGGGGCTGGCCATTGATCCCGCGGACGGCAGGCCCTTGGGCTCCGACTGGTAGCTCGCGCGCGAAACAGCAGCCGGCTCGAAAGGATGAATGATAAACACGGAATGATATCCTTTATCATTCATCCTTTCGAGACCGCAGGCTCAATTGTTCCTCGTTCTTTGCCCAATGGCCCTTTTCGAAGGACATCCCCATGACCTTGCCAAGATGGTTTGTTCTGTTACTGCCGCTGTTTCTTGCGATCGCGTTGGGCTGTGGCCATTCCAAGCGGGATCCTTCCATCGCGTCCGGAAAAGTCACCTACAAAGGGCAGGAGGTTTCGGCGGGCACCATAACCTTCCACCCCGTGAGTCAGGAGGAAGGCGTCGGCTATGGCTTTCCGCTCAAGCCGGAGGGGTATACCGCGGTGAGTCTGCCCGCCGAAGAGATGGTAGTGACCGTCGAGACGGAATCCAAAAACCCAAAACGCGCCAAGCCAACGTACGGGCCGCCGGGAAAGAAAGGCCCCGGAGGAAAGGAGGATTACAGGCAAAAGATGATGGAGAAGGGCGCGGTGCCCCAGGACTCGGGCCCCACCGGCAACTACGTTCAGATCCCGAAAAAGTACGCCGACAAAAAGACATCTCCCTTGCGAGCCACCCTGACCGCGGGGAAGCACGATTTGTCTTTTGAACTGAAGGATAATTGAGTGCCGCCGGAAGAGGTCCGTGGATGTTGTCGTTCCTCCCCAAGGTGGTCCACAGGCGCCCCCGGACGACAGCCCTGGTGCTGGCCCTCCTCGTCCTTTCCGCGATGAGCGTCGGCGTGTACGCCTACGCCCTTCACCAGTGGCACGCGGCGCAAGCGGCGGTGAAGGCCGCCCGGCTGGACGAAGCGCAACGGAGCCTGGATTGTTGTCTGTTGCTCTGGCCGCGCAGCATCCCGGTACACCTTCTGGCGGCCCGGACGGCGCGGCTGCGGGGTGACTTTGAGGGCGCGGAAGCTCATTTGAACCGCTGCCTCAAACTCAACCAAGGTGCGTCGGAAGCCATCCAGTTAGAGTTCCTCCTCCTGCGCGTCCAGGGCGGAGAGGAGGACGAGGTGGCTGGGGAACTTCTCTCCCTGTACGTCGATCAAAACAGCCCGGAATCCCCCGTGATCCTGGAAACCCTCGCGCACGCGTACATGCAAAACCTTCGCTACGGACCGGCCTATGCCTGTCTGAGTCGCTGGGCCGAGATGGCGCCCGACTCGGCCGAGCCGCTCCGCTGGCGCGGCTGGATCCTGGAGCGCCTGAGCAATCGCGAGGAGGCGATCAAGGAGTACAAGCGGGCGCTCGACCTGGATCCCGACCTCGTCCCGGTTCGTCTCCGGCTGGCGGAAGTGTATCTGGAGCGTAAAGATCCTCTCGCGGCTTTGCCGCATCTCGAACGGCTCAGCCGACAATTCCCGGATCGTCCGGACGTCATGGCGCGACTTGGCCAGTGTCGTTTCCTGCAAGGGGAGACGGAGGAGGCCCGGCGTCTGCTGGAGGCCGCCGTGCGCCAATTGCCCAACGATTCCGAGGTGCTCATCCATCTGGCCGACGTGGAGAAGCAAGAGAACCGCCTGGACAAGGCCGAAGAATGGCTGCGGCGCGCGCTGCAAGTGGACCCGACCGATGCCGAAGCCAAGTTCCGCCTCGCCGGAGTCCTGCAAGCCCAGGGTGCCTCCGAAGAGGCCCGAACCATGCTGGCGCGCTCCGAAAAGGACCGGGCCATGCTGATAAGGATCGGCCAGACCTTGCGGCAAGATGGGGAAAACCCCAGCCTCGACCCCGCCGTCCTGACGGAAATCGGAGTTGTTTTCCTCAACTCGAATGAGCGCCTCGGGCGTTACTGGCTGCACAGGGCCTTGAAGCGTGACCCTGGCTATTCGCCGGCGCACCAGGCTCTGGCCGAGTATTACGACCGCCAGGGCGATGTCGAAAAAGCGACCGTTCACCGCCGTCAGGTGAAACCGGGACAAAAACCCCACTCGCCCGCTGTGCCAGCAAGTGCCGGGGTCCGGAATCAGTCAAACTGACCCTTTGACTCCCGGTCCCTGCAAGCAAGGGCTGACGAACGCGAAGTTTTACCGATTCTCGTGGGTCCGCGGGGTGACTTGACCATGAGGCGGCTTGTGGGCGGTTGGTGGCTGGCATTGCTCGCCGTCTTGGCCGTGGGTACGACGGTCGCCGCGACTTATTTCCACTTTGGCCGCTCCGCTTCCTCCGAGGAACCTTCCGCGCCTTCCTCTGCCCAACCAGCCACCGTCTCGCCGCTCCAGATCGCGGAGTACTGTAGCAAATGTCACGCGTACCCAGCGGTGGATTCGTTCCCACGCTCGGCTTGGAAAGAGGAAGTGGAGAAGTCTTACACGCTCATCGCCCAGTCCCAATTGAACGGCAAAGGCCCCCACGTCCCGGCGCCGCCGCCGATGGAGCAAGTCCTCAAGTACTACGAGGAGAGGGCGCCGCTGGCGTTACCCCGTGTGATCATCCAGAGGGCCAGTGGACCCCTGCCCCTGCGGTTGGAGCAAACCGACTATCCGCCGCCTCCCAAGACGGCCGAACCCGCCATTGCCAACGTGAACTTGGTACACCTCTTCGACGAGCGCCGCCTCGACGTGCTGGCGTGCGACATGCGCGCGGGCCGGGTGATCGCGTTGCGACCATACGCGCCCTCACCGGCCTGGCAGGTGCTGGGCGAGGTGCCCAACCCCTGCCATGCGGAAGTGGTCGATCTCGACGGCGACGGCGTCAAAGACATCCTGGTCGCCAACCTGGGCAGCATGGAGCCGAAAGACCACGACGAGGGCAGCGTGGTCTGGCTGCGCGGCCGGCGCGGCGGCGGCTTCACCGCCATCAGCCTCCTCAAGGACATTGGGCGCGTGGCTGACGTGCAGGCCGCCGACTTCCGGGGAGTCGGGAAACGAGATCTGGTCGTTGCCGAGTTCGGCTGGTTCCGCACCGGACGCGTACTTTATCTGGAGAACCAAACCACGGATTGGACCCACCCCGTCTTCGTGCCACGCCAACTGGACGACCGCCACGGTGCCATTCATGTGCCGGTGGCCGACCTCAACGACGACGGCAAACCGGATTTCGTCGCCCTGTTCAGCCAGGAACATGAGACCATCGTCGCGTTTCTCAATGAGGGCGACGGCCGCTTCCGCCAAGAGACCATCTATACCGCGCCGCACCCCGCTTACGGCTCCAGCGGCATCCAGCTGGTGGATCTCAACGGCGACGGCCGACTCGATGTGTTGTACAGCAACGGCGACACGATGGACCCGCCTTATCTCTTGAAGCCTTACCACGGCATTCAATGGCTGGAGAACCAAGGCCGTTTCCCCTTCGTGCACCATCCGATTGCTCCCCTGTACGGCGCCCACCGGGCGGTGGCGGCCGACTTCCGAGGTATCGGCCGCCTCGACATCGTGGCGGTCAGTTATCTGCCGCCGGATCGCTTCCCGCAACGGAAGCAACTGGGCCTGGACGCGGTAATCTATCTGGAGCAGACGGCAGCCGGTCGGTTCGCCCGGCATTCCCTCCAGCCGGTTCGCTGCGATCATGTGACCTGCGCCGCCGGCGACATCTTCGCCACCGGCCGAATCGACCTCGTGATCGGCAATTTCGTTTATCGACCAGGCAGCCCGGCCATCGCGATCTGGAGGAATCAAGGGCCCAATGATGGAACTTAGCGAGAAGGAGAAGTCGAGCAGCCGACCAGCCGATCGTCTCGATCTGGACGGCAAATGGTTTTCCCGCGCCGGGGAGAACAGGGTGGTTTTGTACTTTGCGAGGCTGATTCGGTTCTTTCGCGTCCGGCCTTGGCGGGCACTGCGGAGAGTGCTCTTGCTCACCCTGTTCGGCGTTGCGCTGGCCGTTGGCGGTATCAACCTGTGGGCCTGGCATCATTTCCGGGAGGCTGGCCGCCTGGCGGATCGGCAGCGCTTTGCCCAGGCGCACGCGCACTTTGCTCATTCCCTTCAGGTGTGGCGGTGGAGCGCCTCGACCCACTTTTCCGCCGGGCGATCGGCGCGCCGCGCCGGCCTGTATGCGGAGGCGGAGCGGCACCTGGCGGAATGCCAGAGGCTGCAAGGCGGCTCTTCGGTCGCCCTCGCCCTGGAACACCTGCTGCTGCGGGCCCAATCCGGGGATGTCAACGCGGTGGAAGATTCCCTCTGGAAATACGTCGAAAAAAACAAGCCGGAGACGCCGTTGGTTCTGGAAGCGCTGGCGCGAGGCTATCTGCGAATGATGCGCGCGGGTGCCGCTCTGCGCTGCTTGCGGATGCTTCTGGAGCGCGAGCCGGATCATATCGAGGCGTTGATGATGCGGGCCGAGATCCGGCAAGGCAACAACGACGCGCGCGAAGCGCGCGCGGATTATGCCCGCGTCCTGGAATTGGACCCCGAGCGGGATGACGCCCGTCTGCATCTGGCAACGAACCTCCTCCGCAACAATCCCCCGGAGGCACGCGCTCAGTTCGAGTACCTACTTGCCCGTCAGCCGAACAACTTGGACGTGCTGCTGGGGTTGGCGCAGAGCCGGCAAGCCCTGGGCGAGTTGGACGAGGCGCGTGCGCTCCTGGAAGCGGTGCTGGCCAAAGATCCGGAGAACTCCAAAGCCCTCACGAGACTGGGGACGCTGATTCTGAACGACGGCAAGGCGACGGAGTCCGAGAATTTGTTCCGCAGGGCCATCGCCGCCGATCCCACCAACTACGAGGCACACTTCGGCTTGTACAGGTCTTTGGCCCAGCAGCCCGGTAGGGAAGAAGAAACGGATTCCCAGGTCGCTCTCTACGAGCGCGTCAAAGACGACCTGGCGCGTCTCGGCCAGATTGCAACCAAGGACATGACGCGTACTCCAAAAGATGCAAAGTTACATTATGAGCTGGGGGCGATTTACTTGCGCTACGGTAAGCCCGACGTGGGCGTCCGTTGGCTTTACAGCGCCTTGAAACTGGATCCGGGCGATCAACGCAGTCACCAAGCTCTCCACGAGCATTTCCAGCGAACGGGCGACAAGGAAAAGGCGGAGTGGCATCGCCTGCAACTTCGTCCAGAAACGGCGAAGCCCGTGGCGGCCCAACCTTGAGAGCGGAACGGCTCCGTATTTGGAGAACACCCGAACCAGTTATGTTGCCTTTGCTTTGAGGGAATCAACAATGTTCCAGATGTTGATACGGGGTGTTGGGTTGCTCCTTATCCTCGGCGCCTTGCCCGCGGCCTGGTTCGGCTTCGAGGCGCTCGACGATATTCGCGCGCATCGAGTGGAGATTGATAAACTGAAGAGCGAAATGGCGGCTCACCGCTTTCCGAAGGAGCAGGGGGAAAAGGGGGTAGCGGCCTCCCAGCAACGAATCGCGGACCAAAAGAGAGCGATATACCTCTGGTTCGGAGCCGCGGTGGGAGCGCTGGTTCTGGGGGGTGGCTTGGTACTGTTTCCTTCGTCTCGGAAACCGAAGAAACCTATCCTCCAAACAGGACTTAATCACCCGGAGCCGATTGACGACACGCAGGCTGCGAGCGGGATAAAGGTTGGGGGAGGCGATGAAGGCAAAGATCCTGTTGCCAATCCCATCAAGGCGCGGGAGGGGACGGCCGGATTGCCCGAGTCGGCGGTTGGTCGAGAGCCAAGAAGAGATGTAACCGGACCTGATTGTAACGGATAAGAGGCAGCCTCAAAATGAGTGCTGACGGCGAAAACAGCCTAGAAACGCAGCCTTCTGTTTCGTTTGTGGTAGTGCCTCTTACGAGCCGCATCTTAGCCAGCAACTCTCCGAAGATCCTACACGCGGCCTCACGGTGCTTTCATGATCGATCTCACCGAAGTCGGAGCTTTCCCGTCGCTGGATTCAGTAGGGAATTTCGCAGTCCGCTTCGGACTGTATCTTCCCGGCATACGCAAGACAGACGGCTTTATCGTCAAGGTGCGCGTCATTCATGAGGCCGACCGCTTCAATCCCGCAGTGCCGACCACCGACTTTGAGCTGGACTGGGTCGCGGGCCATGCCCTTGACCTTTGGACTCTAAGTCAGGCCATCACGGCGTCGTCGGCGCCCAGCCATTTCGGCACGGAAGGAACCTACCTGTATCGTTTCCAGCTCTTGTGGGGCGCCCCTGGTGCCCAGGCCGCGCCGCGCATCATCACGCCATGGTTCACGGACCCCTTCGCGCGGGCAACGGAGATCGGGGAACTCTCTGGCTTCATGCTGAGGCGGACGTCTTCGCCCGCTTTCGATTTTGCAGATGCGGCCTACAAGACCCCTGACCTGGACGACCTGATCGTCTACGAACTGCAAGTGGAAGAATTCAACGACACCTTCGACGGCGTCATCGATCGTCTCGATTATCTCCGAAGTCTCGGAGTCAATTGCCTCGAGCTCATGCCTGTTACTAGCGTCAAGCTCGACTTCGACTGGGGATATGGCCCGCTGCACTACTTCGCGCCGAACACGCGTTTTGGCGGTGCTGCCGGCCTCCGGCGTCTCGTCAAGGCATGCCATACCGTTAACGTGGCGGTCATTCTCGACGTCGTCTACCAGCACGTCGATCCCACGTTTCCGTACAATCTGGTCTATAACGACCTGAACAATCAGCCCGGCGTGCCGCGCATTCGCAGTCCAATGATCGGCGGCAACGGTCCCTTCGGTCCGGTGTGCGACTACTCCCAGACTTTTACGCAAGATTATTTCGCCGCCGCCAACCGCATGTGGCTCGACGAGTATCACGTGGACGGCTTTCGCTACGACGAAGTGTCCGACTTCTATTTCTCGCCTACCGATACGGCCTATGCCAAGCTAGCCTATGACACGTACCAGTATTCTCTCGGCATTGCACGCTTCCAGCGCAACGCCGCCAGTTATAGTCGCATCATCCAGTGCGCCGAGGACCTGGCAAACCCGCGCGACATTCTCAGGCAGACGTACACAAACGCTACTTGGCAGAATGAATTGCTCAGCCTCTCCGAGGCGATGGTAAGCCAAAACTCCGCCAGCGCCGACTTCGCTCACCTACTCGACATTGGCTTCAGCGGCTATCCGCCCACCAAGACCGTCAACAATGCTGCCGGTGCGCCGGTGGACATGCCTGTCGCGCCTTTTCAGTATCTGGAGTCACACGACCACAGCCAGCTCATCGTTTTCGCCGGTACGACAGGCGATGGCCCGTTCCCCCCAGGCGACCGCAACCGTTGGTACAAACTTCAACCCTTCGCGATCGCGCTGTTGACGCTCGAAGGCATTCCCATGCTCTGGCAAGGGCAAGAATTCGCCGACAACTACAACCTGCCGGACGCCGGTGCCGCTCGAATCGGCCTGCGCCGCGACATGCACTGGGAATACTTCTACGACGCGTTCGGGGCACCGCTCGTCCGACTGTACCGTCGTCTGGGGTCGCTGCGCCGCACCTGTCCGGCCCTGCGCAGCCGCGACTCCTTCTTTTACTTCCAGCAGTCTTTGCAAGGGACGCAGATCATCGCGTACCACCGTCACGCGGCGGCCACGGACAGGTCTGCCGAACAATTCGTGATGGTCTTGCTGAATTTTTCCAACAGCGCAGTCACCATCACCGTCCGCTTTCCGAAGGCGGGTGCCTGGAAGGAAATGATCGACGCCGACATTCGTGACCAGACGCTTGACGTCCCGAGCGACAACGCGAACCAAACGCTCGTCGTGCCCTCGAATTACGGCTGCGCCTTCCTTTGGCCGAGCTAGCGCGGCTGTCACTTCGGTTTAGCGGAAGCCGCTCCACTACCCCTATCGTTAAAGGATGGCTCATCCGACGAATGCGTCGGTGACATCAACCTCTGTATGGAACCAATAAGGGACACGCCGGTCGAAAAAATGTCGCCGCGCCCCGCCTCTTCGGGCACTATGAGAAGGGAGCAATCCAAGGTCCAGCCGAGGAGATCACTCATGGCGAGCGACGCCACCCACCTGCTGACGAAGCATTTCCACAGTCTGTCGTCCGCCGCGCGGGCGGACGGGCTGCCGGATCGCGAGTTGGTCCAGCGCTTCGCCGCCCGGCGCGATGACGAGGCGTTCGCAGCGTTGGTGCGGCGACACGGGCCGATGGTGCTGCGCGTCTGCCAGCGTGTCTTGCGCGATGCCCACACCGCCGAGGATGCCTTTCAAGCCGTCTTTCTCGTTCTCAGTCGCAAAGTGACTTCCCTGCGCCGCGCCGACTCGGTGGGCTGTTGGCTGCACGGCGTCGCCTATCGCCTGGCGCTGAAAGCGCGGACGCAACTGGCCCGGCAGCACAAGCACGAGGGCCGAGCCGTGACTGAGAAATACACCAATGATCCGCTAACGGAGTTGAGCGTGCGCGAGGCCCAGGCGATCGTCGAGGAGGAACTGGCTCGCCTGCCGGAGAACTATCGCGCGCCCTTGGTGCTGTGCTGTCTGGAGGGCCAGACGCGCGACGAGGCGGCGCGACAACTCGGCTGGTCCACGAAACTGCTCAAGAGTCGATTGGAGCAGGGACGCGAGCGGCTGCGTTTTCGTCTGTCGCGGCGCGGCTTGACGCTGCCGACGGCGATGGCCGCCACGCTGCTGGCCGAAGAAGTTACTCTTACAGCGCTGCCGGCGGCACTGGTCCGCGCCGCAGTCCAGACGGCGCGAGCATGGCCCGCAAATGCTGTTGCGCCGTCTGTCGCCTTGCTGGCCGAGGACGCACTGGGCGGCATGGGGACCGCGAAGGCAAAGGTTGTCGTGGCATTGCTGTTACTGATGGGGATGCTCGCGACGGGAATGGGGGTCTTCGCCTTGGCGCAACCGGCGGCGAAGGAAGACGAAACGCCTCCTGCGGCGAAAGCATCGGAGCCGCCGAAGGACGAGAAACCACAGCCGGTCCGGACGCTGCGCGTCGTCGTCCTCGATCCGCGGGGCAAACCGCTGCCAGAGGCGAAAGTCCACTCCAGCATTTGGACCCATGAGAATGGCTTCAAGGCCAACCACGATTATAAGACGGACGCCGAAGGCGCCGCCCAGGTGGAGTTGCCGAAGACCTTTTACATCCTGCGGCTGTGGGCCAGCAACAAGCCGTTCGTCCCCTTGTTTGCGAACTGGGAACAGAACGAACTGGCCAGCGGAGAGAAATTGCCGGCCGAGTACGTGTTCCGGATGGAACGCGCCGTTACCGCCGGCGGCCGAATCGTAGACGAGCAGGACAAGCCGATTGCCGGCGTCAGGGTCCAAGTGGAATTGAAGAACAATCAGAAGCTCGCTCACGGCGACGGCCGCACGAGCTTTGATCGATGGTTGGCATGGGGGAACGACGCGGTGACGACGGATGCCGAGGGCCGATGGCGCATCGACAATGTGCCGGATCATCCGCAGGTGAAATTGACTCTGCTGGTTTCCCATCCGGATTATGTGTCCGTGAACTACGGGAGGGGAGAGGAGCAAAAAGCCGCTGGCATCACGACGGAGATGTTGCGAAAAGGAACCGCAACCCTGACGCTCAAACGCGGCGTCAGAGTACGCGGACGGGTAACGGACCCCACCGGCAAGCCGATCAAGGACGCACTGGTCATCTATGGCGACGATTCCTACATCCCCTGGCTGCCGTGCAAGTTTCCGACCGATGCCGACGGCTGGTATCGTTTGCCGGCGCTGCCGCCGGTGGAGACGACCTTGACCGTCATCGCCACCAGCTGGGCGCCGCAGCTGCGCAAGGTGAACCTCCGGCCGGGAATGCCGCCGCAAGATTTTCGCATGGCGGCGGGCAAGCCGATCCGGCTGCGCATCGTCGATGCCGCCGGCAAGCCGGTGCCCAAAGCCTATGTCAGCATCCTCGGCTGGAAAGGAAGCAAGTCGCTGCGATCGAACCACAACCCCAACCATCCCAAGGTGCCCGACCCCAAGTTTCCTAGGCGGGCCAATGCGGACGGCATCTGGGAATGGACATGGGCGCCCGACGATGCTGTGAAACTCCAAATCAGTTCGGAAGGGTTTGCTTCCCGCGAGCTGGAAATCGCTGGCGGCGCCGAGCGCACAGTCGTGCTGGGGGCTGACCGCATCACCGGCCGCGTGACCGATGCGACGACGGGCAAGCCCATCCCCGCCTTTACCGTGATCCAACTCGACGTGTTCCGTAAGGACTGGTTCGTCGCAGAGCGCAATAACGCCGTGGCAGGCCAGAATGGCCGGCTGGATTTTCGGCCGCGTCGCACGGATATTCCGCTGCGGCTGCGCGTCGAGGCGCCGGGCTATCGCACGCAGGATGGGCCGGAGTTCCGCGTTGGGGACGACACGTCCCGCACGCAGGATTTTCGTCTCCAACCGAGCGCCCCGGTGGCCGGAGTGGTCCGCGATGCCAATGGTCAGCCCGTGGCGAAGGCGGAAGTTCTGCTGGCGACGCCGACGGGAGAAGTCCAACTCTCCTCGCAAGGGTTGGACAACAACCACAAGACATTCACCGACGCGGGGGGACGCTTCGCGTTCCCCGATCCCGGCGAGCCGTTCCTCGTGGTTGCGCAGGCCGACGCCGGTTTCGCCCTCGCGGAATTCGCGGGCGGCCAGCACGACGCTGGCACGCTGCGACTGCGGCCGTGGGCGTCGATCCGCGGCCGGTTCCGCGAGGGCGGAAAGCCGGTGCGCGGAGCCACCATCCTGCTGGATCTGATTCGCATCGACGCCCTCGATCGTCCGCGAATCCATACCGTGATGCTGCAAACCGTCACCGACGCGGACGGCCGCTTCGAGCTATCGCGCGTGCCGCCGGTCCCCGTTATCGTTGGTGTCCACCTGGGACCGTGGAAAGACGAAGGTTTTCGCTCCGGGCCGAGTGCGCCGCTGGATCTTAAGCCGGGCCAAAGGGCCGAATTGGCTCTTGGTGGCGGCGGGACCGTCGTGAAGGGCAAGGTGAAGCTGACCGGCAAAGTGCCGGCGGACCTCGATTGCACCTACTCGCTCAACTATCTCGTCCAGCGGGTGCCGGGCATTGATCCGCCGCCGGAAATCGCCCGTCTCGGTTTCGACGCCCGGAACGGTTGGCAGGAAACCTGGACCCAAACCATGGAGGGCCGCGCTTTTTTCAGCACTCTTCGGCACTGGTTCGTGAAGCTGGCGCCCGACGGCGCGTTCCGCATCAGCGGCGTACCGCCCGGCGAGTATGATCTGGCGGTTGCGGTCTACGCCAAGCCGAGCGGCTGCCTCGTCGATCCCCTGGCGCGCAAGGTGGTGCGCGTGACGGTGACGGCGGCGGACGCGGCGCGCGGGGAATTGATGTTGCCGGAAGTCGCCGCGGTGGTCGCGCCCGTTCCGGCGGTCGGCGATACGCCGGCATTGACCTTCCAACGCGCCGATGGCACCGACGGCACGCTCAAGGACTGCCACGGCCGCTACACGGTGGTGCATTTCTGGGCAAGTTGGTGCGGGCCGTGCAAGCAACAGCTGCCGGCGCTGCGACGGCTGCACGAGCGCTTCGCCGGGCACAAACTGGCCACGATCGGACTCGCACTCGACCACGACGCCTCAGCATGGCGGACGGCCCTGAAGCGACTCGACCTACCTTGGCCGCAAGGGCGCCTTGCCGACGCTGCCGATGCCGGCGTTTCCAGCGTGCCGACTTATTGGCTTCTCGATCCACACGGCAAGATCGTCGCCAAGGTCTACGATCCTGACGAACTCGCCACGCTCCTCGCCAAGCGGCTGAAATGAGCAACCGTCTTTCCGAGCCGCGAGCGTCCGCGAACGGAACCCCTCTCGCGCTCGGCGTTCTGAGTTTGATGGGTTTTTCTTTTTTTCGGGTGGCCGAACGATTGCGGAGCGAATGTCTCGACCCGTGACTTCACTCTCACGCACGATGGCAAGCCGTTGAACACGTTGGCGGCAGAGATAGAGTAGCCACTGGAAAACGAACTCGGTGAAGAACTGTAATCTCGTTGTACAGGTAAATGTCTGCGCCTGCCGAACGCCGAAAACAGGCTTGCAAGGAAAGGGAACGAACAATGGCGGGGCAGTCCACGATTGCACGACATGCGATTCTTGCTCGCTTGGCGACCTGCCTGGCAATCGCCGCCGTGCAGCTTTTCGCGGGCTTGCTCGCGGGGTCTGCCGCGGAACCGAGGCAGGCAAAGCCGCTCAACGCCATACCGGAGCAGGAGGAGCTGGTTTTCTCCGTGAAGACTTGGAAGGGCGAATACTTCTCCAAGGACGTTCCTGGCGGCGTCCAGACCACGCCCGTCACAGGAGCTATCTACGCCGTGAAGGCAGACGGCGCTGGCCTGCGCAAAGTGGTCGCGCTTGGCAAGAATACGGATTATCCGACGGGCAGCTCCGACGGACAGTGGCTGTACTTCCAGTCCAACGCATCCGGCCATTCGCAGGTCTACCGTTGTCATCGTGATGGCAGCGGAGTGACCAACCTGACCGAGGATGCCAAGCTGGGCAAGGAATGGAAGGACGCCTTCGGGTACTTCCTTTCTACCGATGGCATGCGGCTGCTTTACACAGTCCACAACGGTAACATCGGCCAGGTCGTGTTGGCGAATGCGGATGGCTCCAAACCGCGCTTCGTTGCTCCGGGGCTTGGCTACACCTACATGGCAGCGCTGAGTCCCAAGAATGATCGCGTCGTGTTTTCCGGTCCAGCGCGAGGATATCGGTTGCTGCTGGTTGCGCTGCCGGACGGCAAGGCGGTGGAATTGACACCTGACCATGCCGAGTGCTTCGTGCCCCAGTTCACGCCGGATGGTAAGACGGTGGTGTTCATCCGGCGCGATGGGGATGTTTACCGCGTGGATGCCGACGGCAAGAATCTGAAGCGGCTGACCGAGGGCAATCAGCATGTCGAGTTTCGGTTGTCCGCGGCCGACCGGCACGGCTCAACCGACGGCCCGCATGTCTCGCCTGACGGCACGCATGTTGCCTACGTTGCCGTGAAGAACGGCGTCGCCAACGTCTGCGTGATGAACATCGACGGCACCGAGCAGCAGCAGGTCACTTTCCGCAAGACCCCCTGCGGCCGTGTGCGCTGGAGTCCGGACGGAACACGGTTGGCGTTCGTGTCGTTCGAGGGCAAGTATCCGCAACTTTTCGTGGTCCCAGCAAAGGGCGGCGAAGTACGGCAGCTGACGCACCTCGACGGTGCCGTCTACTTCGTCAACTGGAGCGGGCCCAGAATCAAGCGTAAATGATCGGCGACCGATCATGGAAGGGACGGCAGCATGAAGAGGTTGTCTATCGTTTCCATCGCACTGGTGGCGCTGGTCGGGTCGGCGCCGGCCGCCAAGCCGCTACCAAGTACCGGGGCCTCCACCCGTCCGGACCGGCGTCGGTACAAGTCCTACGACTACACGGAGGCGGGCAAGTCTCTCCGCCTGACCATGCCCGAAGGCCTGGCGGTCGTACGCGGCATCCTGGTGGTCGGGCCTTATGCCGGCGCCGACTCGCGAGAGCTCTACCACGAGGTCTGGTACCGCGAGTTCCTGCACCTACACGAGTTCGCGTTCCTGGGCGCGCAGTCCTTCAGTTCGCACGCCGAGAATTTCCGGGTGATGCAGAACGCCCTCAAGCAACTCGCTGCGGACTCGAAGCACCCGGAACTGGTCAACGCGCCGTACGTCGCCACTGGCTTCTCGGCCGGCGGCGGCTTCGCCAGCCGGCTGCTGGTCGAGGCCCCCGATAAGGTCATCGCTTCGGTCATTGTCGGTTCTCGTCTGAACCTGACCGGAATCAGGCCCACGGCCGCCCATCTGGGCACGCCGGCGTGCATCATCAACGGCGAGCACGAGCACGGCGAACACGAGCAGGGCGGTATGGCGGCGGTCGTGGAGCCCGTGCTGGCCGAATACCGCCCCAAAGGCGCCTTGTGGGGGTGGATGGCGGTCCCCGGTATCGGCCACGAACGCGACGGACAGGAAGTACTGGCCATGCCCATGTTGGATGCCGCGGTCCGGCTCCGCTACCCCGCCGATAGCGACGTCCGAAAGGGGCCGGTGAAACTCAAGCCCGTCGATCCGAAGTCCGGCTGGGTCGCCGACAACACCACCTGGAAGAGCGGCCTGACGGCCATCACCCCCGCAAAGGATTTCAAGGGCGGCCTCGCCAAGTCAAGCTGGCTGCTGAACGAAGACCTCGCCTTTATCTACCGGGCATACGCGACCTACAACCGGCCGCTCAAGATCACCTCGCCGCGCAACGACCGGGATCTGGTGTGGGACGCCGGCTCCCGTGTCACCATCGCTGTGGATGACTCCCGGTTCGCCGGGTGGAAAAAGCTGGAGTTGTACGATGGGGCGAAAAAGGTGGGCGAGCTGGCGAAGGGGCTGGCCGAGTTCACCGTAAAGGATTTGAAGGCGGGCTACCACGCCTTCTCCGTGCTCGGCACGGACGGCAAGGGCACTATCCGGCCGTCCAACCCGGTGCTGGTCATCGTGCGGAGGTAGTGCCCTGTTCGGAGGGCCGCGGGTAGCCTGAGCGGATGCAGGACGAATCCGAACCGATCCCGCCCTACCCCTGGTGCCACGCCACTCACGTCGTCCGCAACGGGTGGACCCCGGTCGCCAGTTCTTCGATCGCGACGTCTTTGAACCACTCCGCTACGGGTAACTAGAGTACCTTCCGTGAGGGGAGCGAGCGCAGGCCGTTGGCCTCGTCATCGCCGATGAATTCCTCCTTGGCTGGGTCCAGACGGAGCTTGCGGTTGAGCAGCCATGATAGGGCCGCCGCATGACAGGCGATGTGCGAGCGGCGCATCACCTGCGAGTTGGCTGCCGGACGCCCACGCGACTTGACGCAGTCGAAGAAGTTCCGCGAATG
>DATBGU010000260.1:0-25093 GCA_036557825.1 Gemmataceae bacterium | reverse complement strand
GTTTTGGGGCACACGGCGAGTTGTTCGCCTTGCCGGACAGCGCTGAGGCCGGTCACGAAAAACTGTTGCTTCATGCAACGAACGCTGCCCTCCTTGCCATCCGAAACGATGATTTTCGGAGCCTGAAGAATGTTGCTCCGTGTGTCTCCCTGGAGCGTCTCAAGAAGCTTTCGCATCTGGTTCTCGTCGAGGAAAATCGGCTGTTTGCCGGAACTATCGAGGAGCTTGCGCATCTCCTCACCCTTCTCCACAACGTCCACCTTCTTGCCGTCGCTGGAGAAATCGACGCCGATGCGTTCAAAGAACTCTTCGCCAATGGTGATGCATCTCACTTCCAGAGCCACGCTCCCTTGGGGGCACGTCTCGGCGACGGGACAGGGTCCGGCCAGCACCGGCGCGAGCGAGAGGACAGCTGTGAGCGAGGCGATCGCAAAGCGTCTGGGCATTCGTATCTTCTCCGTTCCGAAGGGCGATGGTGACGAGATTGGAGGACAAAACGTAGCCGAGGTGCGCCGCGTACCATAGCAGTTCGCCTGGAGCGGGCAACGGCAATCTTCGGACGGCGCGCGGAGGTACTAGGCAGACGCTCCGTCCGCCCTTATACTTGCTCGCGCTCCAACGACCACCCGCGTTCCCGTGATTGAGGTGATCCATGCACTGCTGGCGTTTGCTTCTTGCCGTGACCGTGACCGCCGTAGTCCTGCCTACCGTCCGTGCTGAACCGCTGCCGGACACGAAGGCGCTCACCCGTGAGGGCGACCTCGCCGCGCAAATGGTCGAGGGCATCGACAAGTACCTGATGCGCGAATTGGCCTCGTCGGTCGAGAAACGCAAACAATACTGGAAACCAGACTTTTCCTCGCCGGAAGCGTACTCGAAATCGGTGCGACCTAACCGCGAGCGGTTGAAGAAGATCCTCGGCGTCGTGGATGCGCGCGTATCACCTGTCGAGATAGAATATGTTGGCACGGCGAAACAGCCGGCGCTTATCGCCGAGACGGACGCCTACAAAGTTTACACGGTGCGTTGGCCGGTGCTGCCGGGCGTGGATGGCGAAGGGTTGCTGCTCGAACCGAAGGGCAAAGTTGTGGTTCAGGCGATCGCGCTGCCGGACGCGGACTGGACGCCGGAGATGCTGGTCGGCCTGGCTCCAGGCGTGCCGAAAGAAGCGCAGTTCGCTCGCCGATGGGCCGAGCACGGTTGCCGCGTGCTCGTGCCGGTGCTGATCGATCGCAAAGACACCTGGTCGGGTAATCCGGCGCTCGGCCGCATGACGAACCAACCGCACCGCGAGTTCATCTATCGCATGGCTTACGAGATGGGCCGGCACATCATCGGCTACGAAGTGCAGAAGGTGCTCGCCGGGGTGGATTGGTTCTGCCGAACAAAGGATCATCCTCCAGTCGGCGTGGCGGGCTACGGCGAAGGCGGCGCCATCGCTTTTTACAGTGGGGCGGTAGACGAACGCATCCAGGTCACGGCTTGCATCGGGTACTTCGGCCCGCGCGAGGATTGTTGGAAAGAGCCGATCTACCGCAATGTCTTCGGTCTGCTTGGGGAGTTTGGCGACGCGGAAACGGCTTTGCTTATCGAGTCGCCGGTGGACAACACCGTGAAGAAAAGGCACTTGCTGATTGGCGACGGCAAGCCGCCGATTGTTTCCGGCCCGCCCGCTCCCCGCCCTGGACGTGGCGGAGCTGCACCCGGCGCGATCAGGCAACCCCGCAAGGAAGCGGTGGATGCCGAGTTCTCTCGTGCCGTCCAACTCCTTCATCTCCCAAACAAGCAGACGCCCTATTTCGCGCGGGTGGAGTACGGCGACGAACGGGCCATCGTTCCGCCGCCGCTCTGGGACGATTTCCTCCGGTTCTTCGGCAAGGGGCCGAAACGGGAGTCGAAGACGGAGCCTCCCACGGATCCGCGCGCCAATTTCGACCCCGCCGTGCGCCAAAAACGCCAATTCGATCAACTCGTCGCCTTCACGCAGCGAGTGATGCGCGATTCCGAGCGCTATCGCCAGCAACACTTTTGGGCCAAGCTCGATACGTCCTCGCTGGAGAAGTATCAGAAATCGTGCGAACCGTTCCGCAAGCAACTCGACGAGGAAGTCATCGGCAAGCTACCCGCGCCGAAACTGCCGATGAATCCGCAGTCGAGGCAAATCTACGATGAGCCGAAGTGGAAGGGCTTCGAGGTCACGCTCGATCTCTATCCCGACGTTTTCGCCTACGGCATTCTGCTGTTGCCGAAAGACCTAAAGGACGGCGAGAAACGCCCGGTCGTCGTCTGCCAGCACGGATTGGAGGGCCGGCCGACCGACGTATGCAATCCCAAGGAACGCTCGAAATACTACAACTCGTTCGGGGCGCAGCTCGCCGACAAGGGCTACATCGTCTACGCGCCGCAGAACCCGTACATCGGTCACGACAAGTTCCGCGTCCTTCAGCGCAAGGCCAATCCGCTCGGCCTATCACTGTTCTCGTTCATCGTCCGCCAGCACGAACGCACGCTCGATTGGCTGGCGACGCTGCCGAACGTCGATCCCCAGCGCATGGCGTTCTACGGTCTGTCCTACGGCGGCAAGACGGCCATGCGCGTGCCGGCGCTGCTGCCGCGCTACTGCCTGTCGATCTGCTCCGGCGACTTCAACGAGTGGACGTGGAAGAACGCGTCGTTCGATTTCCCCGGCAGTTATATGTTCAGCGGTGAATACGAGATGCCGGAGTTCAATCTCGGTCAAACGATGGTGTACGCCGAGATGGCGGCGCTGATCGCGCCGCGGCCGTTCATGGTCGAGCGCGGTCACGACGACGGCGTCGGCGTCGATGAGTGGATCGCCTATGAATACGCCAAGGTGCGCCGGCTGTACAGCCGGTTGAAGATCCCCGAACGGACGGAGATAGAGTTCTTCGCCGGCGGCCACGAGATTCATGGGCAGGGCACGTTCCGTTTCTTGCAAAAGCATTTGAACTGGCCGAAGTGAGCGCGGAGTCCACTCATCGGATGAACGGCGTCAGAAACGGCAGGTTCTCCCAACTCCCCGGCTGCGCGGGGCAGTGAGTGAAGATGCCGCGCTGCACGGCCTGGTAGTCCGCCTTCAAGTAGACGCCGGTCAGATGCAGCACCGCGGCGAGGACTGCCGTCGCCAGCACCGCCCGGCGTCCCCAGGCGAGGCGGCGCAGCGCTGCGATGGGACGCAGACAGAGCAGAGCGAACAGCGGCACCGTCTCCGTGGCCAGGCGCGAACCCCAGCAATCGCCGCCCCACCAGCAATTCCACGACGCGATCAGGGCCAAGTGCAGGCCAATCGCCGACACGCACGCCCAGCGCCAGCCGTTCGGCAAATCGGCAGGCTCCCCGACCGGCAGCAGACGGCGCACCGCCGGCACACACGCGGCCAGGCCGAGAAGTATCCACGGTTGATAGACGATCAGGCCGTGGTCTGGCCCGATCAGGATCGGCAGCAGCGCCTCGCGCCAATTCCAGGTGAAGCCGATCGCCTGACCGACTTGAGGGCCGAGGGCGGTGCCGTACAGCGATCGGTAGTACCACGCCCACGGCAGATAGGCGACGGCGGCGACGAGGCCGACGAGCAGGGCGCGACGCGGCGCTCGTCTCAGAATCCACAGTCCGAACGGCAGGATCAGCAGGGCCGACGACATGCGGCAGGCGAACATCATCGCCAGGGCGACGCCTTGCAGCAACACGCTCGTTCCCCCATGCCGGCGCCAGGTGCGAAATTCGACGAGCAAGGCCAGCAACAGCCAGAAGACGACGCCGCCATGCTGCCAGAGCGCCTGTCCGATCGTGCTGCACAGCGCAGAGCCGACAGCCAATAGCAGCGTCGTCAGCCACGCCGAGCGCGCGTCCACCACATGCAGAGCGAGCAGGAAGAACAGTCCCAGGCACACCGCCGCCAACGCCGACGCGATCGCCTTTTCCAGATGATCCTGCGTGCGGATTTTGTGCAGATCGGCGCCCAGCAAGCGGGCCAGCGCCGTCGGCGGCAGGGCGAACACGACCATTCCCGAAGGGTAATGCGAATAAATACCGTGCGGCGTTTGCAGGAAGAAGTAGGGCAATTCGTTGGCGGCGTTGAAGTAATTGGCCGTCTGCCACAGCGACACATAGGGACTGAGATCGCTCGACCGTTCGCAGACCAGACTGGAGGCGGTCAGGGTGACGGGCTTGGAGTCGCCGGTACGGATGGGCCGAGTTTGCGAGAGGAAGAAGAGGACCGCCGGCAAAACGACCAGTAGGACGGCCGCCCGCCACGGCAGCCGAACCGGCTCCGCCGCGAACGCTTCGGCGCTCGCCCACACTTGCCCCACCCACGCCACCACGCGCCGGCGATACGCCGCGACGCCGCAGAATCGCGCCAGAGGAACGACCGATGCGAGCGCCACCCACACCCAGGGCTTGCCGGAGCAGCGGGCGATTTGCACGGCCGAGACGAGAACCAGAATAGCTTGCAGGACGTCCGCCCAGCGCGGAAACCGGCCGACGGATTGCTGGGCCGAGCGGAGGTCCGCCCTCCGCACGTCGTCCATGACGTGTTCCATGGCCTCCGTTCCCCCGGTTTACAATTCAGGGACCGGCTGTAGGGGCTGCCCCTGCTCGTTGTAGAACGCCTCGTGGAGCAGAAAGACTTGCCGGGACGTGAAACCCAGTGTCTGAAGCTGCCGGCTCAGTTGGTGGTAGGCATGGCTGTCCAGCCGCCGCGCCAGCAGCGCTTGAAAGTGACGCGGGCACAAATCCATCTCCACCGGCTCGGTGGCGTGCAGCGGATAGGTGAGGTAGCGAACCGTGCCCGTCTGCTGGCACACGGCGCAACGACGTTTCTCGGTGCGCACCACGAACGCTTCGCCCTCGCCCTGGGCCAGCGCTTCCTGGCAGTCCGGGCAAACGGGCTGACCCGCAAGGCGGTCCCACGGACAGCCGGACGACTGGCAGCGACTGCACGGCGCTTGCGGCGTCAACTCCCCCTTCAGCACACGCAGCCCGTCCATTTGAATGTCCCTCCCGCAAGCTTGGACAGGTCGCTCCGTTCCCGCCGCGGCGATGCCCCCTTGCCACCTCCACAAATCAGGGAGGTCGGGGCGACTTCAGGGCCGCTCCGCGCGTCGGAGTGAACGCAAGTCATTCACTTGAATGATTTCGGCAGCTGCGCGGCCATTCTTGAGGATTTCCGGCGGCCCCTGCGGATCGGCGAAGGGCGGAAAAGGTTAACAAAACTGTATGTCCCTCGAAGCAAGCGTTGCCAACGATGTTAACGAACGTTAACAGTCGTCGTTGGCTCGCTCCCATGCTTCCACGAATGCATACGGTTTTATTTGACACAAACCCTTGACAGAAAAAGAGAAGCAGATAATCATCCGGATGACACGCTGCATCCGCATTGTCTTGGCGCACGCGGAAGGCTCTGGCATGTCAAATGCAATTCACTGCCACCATTACGTCGACAGGAGACGTGAACGAACGCTACGCCGCTGTGGTTCCTTGTCTGGGGATGAGGGTGGCCGAACGGCGAACTGGACCTCCCTCCGTCCGAGGTGTGCTGACCATGCCATCAACCATCCGACCCGCCTTGCAATCCTTACGCAGTCTGCCGACTCTTCATCAGGTCTCGGAATCGTGGGGACGGCTGGAACTGAAATTGGAAACCGAGGACACGCGCTACTGGATCACCACCGAGGGCGTGGCGCGGAAGACCAGCGGCACGCCCATCAATTACGTCGTCGATTACGTTACCGTGGAGAAGCTGTCCGATGACGGCAACTGGAGCCTGAAGGCCGTTTACAGCCCCGATGCCTGGCGATTGTCGCAGGCGTTCGACTACTGTCAGATCCTCTATCAAGAACTCAATCGCATCAACGCGGAGCTGGAAAGACATTTCAGCTGGGGTCTCGTCAAGGAGCGGGATGCCGTGCAGGCCGAGCTGGACGCGGCCAACAAGATCATCTTCGAACTGTCGGATCGAGTGCGCGCGCGGGCGTGAGCCGTCGCGCCGTCAGGGAGCACGACTCGCCACAGACCGGGTTCCACGAAGCACGGGCCGCCCAGCCTGTACTCGCGGCGATCCGGTCTGTATATTTTTCCATGTCACGATGCGAGGGACCGATTTGGCCTCATAACGAGACCGACGAAGGGCAGGATGGCCATGAAATACGAGAAATACACCAGGGAAATCCTTAACAAGGCTGTCCAGCAAAACCACTCCATCGCAGGTGTGATGCGGACGTTGGGGCTGAGGCCGGCTGGAGGGATGCACAGCCATCTTTCACGGCGAATCAAAGCATTTGGAATCGATACATCGCACTTCCTCGGCCAAGGCTCCAACCGAGGACCGGATCACAGGGGACCCAAAAAGCTCTCCTGGTGGGAAGTTCTTGTCCTTCGTGCGAACGGCCGCCGACAAAAAGCGCATGTGCTACGGCGGGCGCTGTTGGAGACGGGACGGGAATATCGGTGTGCAGGTCTGGGGTGTTCATTAAGCGAACAATGGTTGGGAAATCCCCTCGTTCTCCACGTCAATCACAAAAATGGCGACTGGCTTGATGACCGCGCTGAGAATCTGGAGTTTCTCTGCCCCAATTGTCACAGTCAGACGGCGACCTATTGCCGAGGGATGCGGCCGGATCAACGAACGAGTAAGGCAGCTTGGGAACGAGAATATTACAGTCGTCGAAAAGGCTCCGTGGCGGAACAGGCATACGCGCGCGGCTTAGGACCGCGTGCCCTAACGGGCGTGAGGGTTCGAGTCCCTCCGGAGCCAGTTTCCTAACACGCCGGACCAGTGGACTCCCCTGGCCTGCTTGTCTTCTGTGGTGATCCTTCCTGATGCTGTCCGCGTCCCTCCCTTCCGCTATTCCCTTGCCTCTGCTCATCACCGGCATCTCCGGCGTGGCTGGCTACAACGCCCTGTCGTATTTCCAACGACGCTATCCCGGACAGGTTCTCGGCATTCGGCCGACGCAGACCTGGCAACTCGTCGGTCCCGGCATCCTCGCCGTGGACACACAGGACCGGGACGCCCTCTTCGAGCTGTTCCGCGACCACGGCTTCCGCGCCGTCCTCAACTGCACCGGCAACTGCGCCCTCAAATCGTGCGAGCTGGACCCGGCGATGGCGTGGCGGACCAACGTCGTCAGCGCCGTCGGCATCGCGGCCGTGGCGCGCGCGTTCGGCGCACGCCTCGTTCATCTGTCGTCGGACCTGGTGTTTTCGGGCACCGGCGCGGGCGGCCATGTCGAGACGGATGCGGTCGATCCGGTGACGGTGTACGGGCGGACGATGGCGGAGGGCGAGCAAGTGGTGCTGAACACCGCCCCGGACGCGGCGATCTTGCGCATCTCGCTGCCGATGGGGCCGAGCTTCAATGGACACGCCGGGGCCATCGACTGGATTCAATCGCGCTTCCGCAACGGCCGGCCGGCGACGCTGTACTACGACGAGGTGCGCTCCTGCACCTACACCGACGACCTCAACCGCGTCTTCGAGCTTTTCCTCGCCGGCTCGCAAACGGGCGTGTTCCATGCCGGCGGTCCGCGTCCTTTGGCCCTTTACCAGATCGCTCAAATCGTCAATCGCGTCGGCGGCTACGACGCACACTTGCTCAAGGGCTGCCCGCGCCGCGACGCCGGGCCGATGCCGCCGCGCGCCGGCAACGTCAGCATGAACAGCGGCAAACTCATCGCGGCGCTGGGCCACAATCCGTTTCGACCTTGGCCGGTCGGCGACGAACTGGTTCCAACCGATCGCCGCTGGCATTTCCATCGTCCGGCGGAGGAAGCGGGATCGCCGGCGTGGTTGGCCGCCCGCCTGTACCGCTATCCCCTGACGGCGGCGCATTGAACTGCGTCACGACCGTCACCTCGCGAACTTCCGGCAAAGAGCTTGACATCCCAGACGGGTCGTCTTAGTTTGAATCTTCGATCCGCCTCATTTCGCTTCCGGTCCGAAAAAGGAGGTTGACCGCGATCATGTCCCACGCCAATCCCCGACCGTTGTTTCGCCTCGGCTCGACCTTGTTGCTGGTCGTCGGTGTCGCCCTGATACCATCGCCATCCCCAGCCGCGCCCGGCGACGGACGCGAGCCGATCCAGTTCGACACCACGCCCATCACCTACCAGGCGACGCTCGGCCAGATCTGGTCGGCGGCGTTTTCGCCCGACGGCAAGACGGTGGCCAGCGTCGGCGGCGGTTGGGACAAGCCGGGCGATCTCGTCATCTGGGATGCCGAATCCGGCAAGCCGCGCGCTCGCGTGCATGTGAATCCGGGACTGCGCGGCGTCGCCTTCAGCCGCGACGGCAAGACCATCGCCACGGCTGGCTATTTCGAGCCGGTCGCTCACATCCGCGACGCCGCCACGGGCAAGGTGCTGCGGACGCTGCGCCACAACGGGGCGGTCAACGGTGTGGCCCTTTCCCCCGATGGACGGCTGCTGGCGACGGCGGGCCTCAACCGCACCGCCAGCGTTTGGGATCTGGCCACCGGACGCGAGCAGGTCGTCTTCCAGGGACACGAGGACGGCGTTTACACGGTCGCCTTCAGCCCTGACAGCAAATATGTCATTTCCTGTGGCGGCGATCGCACCGCCCGCATCTGGGACGCGGCGACGGGCAAAGAGAAGATCGTCCTCCGCGGTCACGAGAAGGCGGTTGAGTATGCCGTCTTCTCGCCGGACAACAAGCTTGTGGCCACCGCGAGCTGGGATCTCACCATCAAACTGTGGGACGCTGCCACCGGCAAGGAAGTGGATACGTTGAAGGGACATACGCTTTCCGTGCTGTCCCTGGCGTTCTCACCGGATAGCAAGCTCCTCGCCTCCGGCAGCGGCAAGTGGTCGATGAACGAAGTTCCCGATCAGCCGGGCGAACTGAAACTGTGGGACGTGGCCGGCCGCAAGGAGTTGGCCGCCTTGAAGGGCCACACTGATCGAGTTTGGTCGGTTTCCTTCTCACCCGACGGCAAGACGCTCGCCTCGGCCAGTTGGGACAAGACCGTTCGACTGTGGGACGTGGCGAAGTTCACGGAAAAGAAGACCATGCAGCTGCCGGAAGCGCCGACCGCCGAACTGCAACCGATCCTCGCCGGGGCGTATTCGCCGCAGGGCAACCTTCTGGCCCTCGGCACCGATGACGGCACCACTCAACTGCTCGACGCGACCAGCGGCGAGGTGCGCCACATCCTGAAGGGGCACAGCGATGCGGTGACGGCGGTAGCCTTTGCTCGCGATGGCAAAATGCTGGCGACCGGCAGCCCCGACCGCTCGATCAAGCTGTGGGATCCGGCCACCGGCAAGGAGCTGCCCACCCTGAGCGGACACACCAACTGGATTTACAGTCTCGCCTTTTCGCCGGACGGCAAGACGCTAGCCTCGGGCGCCTACGATCGCACCGTGCGGCTGTGGGACGTACAGACCGGACGCGAGCGCCGGCTGTTCAAGGGCCACAAGGCTTCCGTGCGTGCCGTCGCCTTCACGCCGGACGGCAAGACGCTCGCTTCGGCCAGCAGCGATCACACCATCCGGCTATGGGATCCCGACGGCGTCCGCGAGCCGGTGGTGCTCAAGGAGCACGGCGACACGGTTCGGGCGCTCGCCTATTCTCCCGACGGCAAGACGATGGCCTCGGCGGGTGACGACGGCTCCATCAAACTGTGGGACGTGGCCGAGTCCAAGGTGCGCGCCACACTGAAGGGTCACAACGAGGCGGTTCTGAGCATGGCGTTCTCGCCGCGCGGCGGACTGCTGGCGACGGGCGGTCAGGACCAGACGGTGCGCGTCTGGGACGTCGCCGGAGGCAAACCGCGGACCGTCCTGGGTGGGCATGGCGATGCCGTCAACGTGGTCGTATTCGCCGCCGATGGCTGGCAGCTCTACAGCGCGAGCCAGGATCGCACCGTCAAGCGTTGGAATGGCTCGCGCGATCTGCTGCGGATGTTCGAGGGGCACACGGGGCCAATCCGCCGTTTGGCCGTCTCTCCCGATGGCCGGCAAATGCTATCCGTCAGCGGTTGGCCGCGCGGCGACGGCACCATCCGGCTGTGGGATCTTCAGACGGGCAAGGAACTGCTGCGCCTTCAGGAGAAACCGCAACCCGGCGCCGTATTCGGTCCGCAGGAGCGCGCGGGCGAGATCCAAGCAGTGGCCTTCTCACCGGACGGCGGCCGCTCTCTCACCGGCGGCTCGAACAATGTACTTCACTTGTGGGATCTGAAAACAGGCAAATTGCTGCGCCGCCTGGAGGGACACGGGGGCACCATCTACAGTGTCGCCTTCGCATCAGATGGCCGGTACGCCGCCTCCGGCAGCCGCGACAATACCATTCGCCTGTGGGATCTCAAGGAGGGCAAGGAGATACGCAAGCTCCAGGGCCACACCAACTGGGTGCGCTGCATCGCTTATTCGCCCAACGGCAAGCGTCTGCTGTCGGTCAGCGCCGATAACACGGTGCGGCTGTGGGAGGTGGAAAGCGGCAAGGAACTGAAACGCTTCGACGATCTCTCCGGCGGCGTGCCCGGACTGGCCTGGTTCCCGGATGGCCGTCGTTTCCTCATCGCCAAGGGTCCGGCGCTGATCGTGTGGGACGCCGAGGCCGGCAAGGAAGTGCGCCGAATGCAGGCCCATCCGGCCGGCACAACCAGCGTGGCCGTCTCGCCGGATGGCCGGCGCGCGTTGTCGTCGGGTTTCGGCGGCAGCACGCGGTTGTGGGATGTGGAAACCGGCCGCGAATTGAAGCACCTGCCCGGCCATCGCAACTGGGTCAACAGCGCGATCTTCACGCCGGACGGCAAATACGCCCTGACCGGCGGCGGCGGTCAGAACAGCCCCGAAGGCCCGCAGCCTGGAGACGATCTGGCTATCCGTTTGTGGGAGCTTCCCTCCGCCGAGCGGCCCAAGGGATGAACGATGCCGAGGCGCACGAGGAGTCGAGCGGGAGGCGTCCGCCCCTGTTTCTTCACACCAGGGGGCGGACGTTCCCCGCTCGCCTCTTGTTCGTATGTTTCTTCCGTCCGTAAAGTTGTAAAATCAACTCTCCACCTCGCTGCACTTACATGGTAATGAGCAGACGCGGCTTGGTTCAGGAGGGATCATGCCATCGCCACGGCTCGACTTGCTTTTCGGAGCCGCTCTTCAATCTCTCCGTCACGACGCGCGCTCGGACGCCGAATTACTGGGCCGCTTTCTGGACCAGCGCGACGAAACCGCGTTTGAGGCGATCGTGGTGCGTCACACGCCGGCGGTGCGCGCCGCCTGTCGGGGCTGGCTGCGCTGCCAGGCGGACATCGACGACGCCGCCCAGGCGACGTTCCTCGTCCTGGTTCGGCGCGCTCGGTCCATCCGCGAGCGCGCGGTGCTGGGACGTTGGTTGTACCGTGTGGCCGTCAACGTGGCCCGCCGCTTCCGCAGCCAGCGGCGAGCGTCTGGCCCGCTGCCCGACGATCTGCCGGGCCGGGAGTCGGGTTCCGACGATGGACTCCGCGACGTGTTGGCCGAGGAGGTCGCCCGGCTGCCGGAGAAGTACCGCCTGCCGGTGCAGCTCTGCTACACGGCCGGGCTGACGACCGCCGAAGCGGCCGTTCGCCTGGGCTGGCCGAAGGGAACCGTATTGACGCGGCTGGCCTGGGCGCGCCAGCGACTGCAAAAGTTGTTGACGCAGCGCGGCCTGGCACCGGCCGCGCTGGCTGGAGTGCTGGCCGGGACGACCGCCCCGGCCGTTCGCGGCGAGTGGCTCCGCGTCACGACCCTGGCCGCGAAGAGCATCCTGGCCGGCGAATCACCCGCTCGGGCCGGAGTGTCCGGGCAGACCCTTTCCGTAACGCAAGGAGTGGTACGCGCCATGTTCTATGACCGACTGAAGTACATCGCCCTGGCGACCCTGCTGGTCGTCGGACTTGCCGGATTCGGCATCGGCCGCTGGGCGTCGGCCTCCAATGGTCCCGGCGAAGAGCGCAAGGCGCTCGGGACGGCGAAGGACCGCGAGCCGGACGCCCCCCATGTCGCCGCGGCAGGGAAGGACGCGCCGAAGACCGATGAGGCCCGTCCGGCTGCGCCCGGCCGCCGCCGCGAGGCGGTCATTCGCCTGCCGGCCGGCGCCTTCACCAAGGAAGTCGATGCGGCGCCCTACGGCTTTGGCCGCCTGACGTGGACCTACGAGGACGAGCGCGTGCTGGGCCTCATCGAGGGATCGGTGATGGGTTTCGAGTTCGAGCTGGCCACCGAGGCGGAATATTCGCTCAGCAGCAACGGCACCATCTACGGCCTGATTACCAGTGTTCGCCTCAACCACGTGCGCGTACCGGACGGCGAGGAGTTCGCCGAGTTGAAGCCGTTCGTCGGCCTATGGCCGGCCGTCGAACCGCTCATCAACGATGTTCTGATCGATCTTCCTTTCAGCTATCAATTTCGCTTGCAGGGCGATCGGCTGGTCATCAGCAATTTCCGGATTTTGCTGGCGGGGCCGAACCCGTTGGGAAAAGTGGGAGGACTGCTCGCTGGGGACAAAGATGAACTCGCCGTGTTAGCGTACTTCCAAGCGCTGGGGACGGCCCTGGAAGGCACCTTCACCGCCGACACCGGCGAGAAGGCCGCTCCGAAAAAGCGTTCCCTGATGTCCAAGCCGCGAACCCCCATGAGGGGGAAGATGATCAACATCCTCCCTCGATCGCGCACTGGCCCGCCCACTCGGCCCAGTAGCTCGTCCAGGGACCCGTTCACCACCCCTACCACCGCCCAATGATGGTCGAGCGTGAGAAGTCGCTCAGTCGTTCGTTCGGTTCGCCGCGCGTCGCGGCGAACCGAACGATTGTTCGTTGGACATCTCTCAAGTTAGACGGCTTTCATTCTTTACACGTCATCCCAGAGCCCTTTACAATCAAGCCATTGAGTTTCATTCGCGGCTGCCATCGGTTTCGCAAGGGGCACGCTCATGGCCATTCGCGCCGTCTGTCCCGACTGTCGCGGCGTTTACAACCTCGATGACAGGGCTTGTGGGCAAACGGTCCGCTGCAAGTATTGCCATCAGGTCTTCAAGGTAGAGTCCGAGCCGACGGTCCTGGAAGAGGCTGCCCCTATTCCGGTCCTGGAGGCGGCGCCGGGCGCATTGCAAGCGCAGCCGAGCGCGTCGCGTCCTCGCGCGGCAGCTTCCACCCCACCCAAACGGAAACCGGCTCCAGTCCAGAAATCCTCGTCCTCGGCCGTGTGGTGGATCGTTGGCGGGGTCGCGGCCGCCGTGGTGCTGCTGTTGCTCTTCGTCGGCGGCTTGGGTGTGTTGGTTTATCTGCGCGTGCAGGCGGCGGAAGAAGCGGAAGAAGCTCGGCGCAAGGTGCAGCAATCGAAGTTTCAGGCGAAGCAGCCGGACATGAAGGTAGATGACTGGAACAACAAGCCCAAGCAAAACCTTCCCCCCTTCCCTCCGGACGGCCTGGGTGGGATGCCGCCGGCCGCACCGATCGTTCCGCCCCCGAAGCCGGTTGAGCCGCCCTTCGAGCCGATCGTCATCCCGCAGCCGGCCGCGCCGCATCTGAACGTCCGGCCGCCGGAACTGTCTGGGGAGCGCGTGGTCCGCATGCTGCCCTCCACGGTCGGCGATGTGGCGGTCGGCGGCGGCGGACGCTTCCTCATTCTGCATTTGCCCGTCGACCGCAAGCTGGCGATCTTCGACGTCAATGCGGCGCGCGTCGTCAAGTACCTGTCGTTCACCGATGACATCAAGTTCGCCGCCGGCATGGACAAGCTGCTGGTGGCCCTGACCGACAAGAAGGTGTTGCAGCGCTGGAGCCTGACGACGTTCGAGCGTGAGTTGACCGTGCCGCTGGGCGGCGAGGGCAAGGTGCTTTCGCTGACGATGGGATCGGCCAGCAACGGCCCGCTGCTGGTACGGCAGGGCAACGGGGGTCCGGGCGCTTTGCCGTCGCTGACGTTCCACGACATCCGCACCATGAAGCCGTTGGCAGCCAAGTGGGGCAACAACCCCGGCGATCCGCTCGCCCCCCGCGCCATCCGCGCGTCGGCCAACGGCAAGGTGTTCGGCTTGCTCTGCAATGGTCCGGCCACGCTGGTCTGGGACGACGGCCGAATCACCATCTCCCATCTCCTCCAGGGCGGCATGTTCGTTCTGCCCGGACCCGACGGCAAGACCGTCTTCACCGACTCGGCCATCTACACCGAAGATCTGAAACCGGCGGCCGGGGCGGCCAACGTCCGGGGAGCGATGCCGGGCACCCACGGCCGCTACTACATTGCCGGCGAATCGGTGTACCTTCTGGGAGACAATCGGCCGCTCATGACCATCCCCATCGAGAAGCCGAAGCCGCCGCCGGGTGGACCGCCGATACTGAATCTCAACGACCCCCTGGCCGTGGACAAGCGCGGCTACTTCATCCCCGACGCCAAGCTGCTGGTCCACATTCCGCTGACGAACGACCAACTCATCCTTCACCGTCTCGACATCGAGGCGGGGCTGGAGAAGTCCGGCATCGACTACCTGTTTGTCGTCTCGCGCCCGCCGGTCAAGGCCAAGAAGGGAGCGACGTATCGCTATCAGCTGGCCGTCAAATCGAAAAAGGGCGGCGTCAAGTATCGACTGGAGTCCGCTCCCAAGGGCATGAAAGTTACCGCCGCCGGCCTGCTGACGTGGGACGTGCCGGCGAACGCTGAGGGCGGGGTCGATGTGGTCCTCACCATTGGCGATCGAACGGGGCAGGAGGTTTTCCACACCTTCCGCATCGTGCCGGGCGCCGAGGGCGAGGAGCAGGCTCCGGTTGTAGCCAACGCGCCGCCGGAGCCGGTCAAGCCGCCGGAGAAACAGCCGGAACCGGAACCGGAGCCGGTCGCGCCGCCTCCCGCCGCCGACGCGGGCATCAAGCCGCCGAAGCTGGACAAGGACAAGATCGAGGTGCCGTTGCCTTCCGCGGTCGCCGATGTGGCGGTCGGCGGCGGCGGTCGTTATCTCGTGCTGCACTTGCCGCGCGAGCGCAAACTTGCTGTCTTCGATGTCAACGAGGCCAAGGTCGTCGGCCATGTTCCGCTCGACGCGGACAAGGTTTTGTTCACGGCCGGCCGGACGAAGCTGATCGTGGCTTTGGTCGCCGAGAAGCTCCTTCAGCGCTGGGACTTGGCCACCCTCAAGCGCGAGGCGACCGTTGCGCTGCCGGTGCGAGACACGGTCAGCGCGGTCGTCATGGGATCGAACTCGAATGGGCCGATGCTGGTGGCCTCGGCACAGGGAGTTAGCCGCTCCGAATTGTTCTTTATGGACCCCCAGACGCTCCAACGGCTGCCCATTGAAAAGACCGGAGACGGACACATCCACATCCAGGAAGGCGACGGCGTCCGTGCCTCGGCGGACGGCCGGGTGTTCGCCATCTGGCGCAACCACAGCAGTCCGCCGGGCATCCAGACGCTCCTCCTGGAGGGGCGCGAGGCCAAGGGCTACTACGAGCACAACACGGCGGGCCACTTGTTGCCCGGCCCGGACGGCAAGGTGATCTACACCGGCCGCGGCCGTTACACCAGCCAGGTCAAGCCGCTCGGCGATCAGCAAAAGGACGCCGCCTTCTGCATCCCCGCCGCGCAGGGCGATTACTTCCTGTCCCTCCCGGCGCAGGCTCTTCGGGGCCGCGGCAAGACGGACCGCGCCACGCTCACCGTGTATTTGGCCGGTGTGGATCAACCGCTGACCACGCTGCCCGATGTCGAGTTGCCCTCACTCGCCAACCTGCGCGATCGCGCCGCCTTGAGTGCCGACAAGCGCATCCACTTCATCCCGGCGGCCAAGTTAATTGTCACGATCCCCGCCGCGTGTGATCGGTTGGTGCTGCACCGATTTGACGTGGAGGCGGCCTTGGAAAAATCCGGCGTCGATTACCTGCTGATCGCCTCCTCGCCGCCGACCGCGGCGAAGAAGGGGACGCTGTACGCTTACCGGCTGACGGTGAAATCGAAGAAGGGCGGCGTCAAGTCGCGTCTGGAGTCCGGCCCGCCCGGCATGAAGTTATCGCCGAAAGGCGTGCTGACCTGGCGTGTCCCGGCGGACTTCGCCGAGGACCAGACCGATGTCCTCATCACCGTCACCGACGCCAGCGGGCAGGAGGTCTTCCAGAAGTTCCACATTGACTGTCGCAAGTGACGGCCATCCTCGAATGGCTACGTTTCAGAAGGATGCTTCTCTTCACTTCGGGGTGAACTCATGCCCGACCGCTATGCAACTGATGCGTTCGACAATTCGCATTCCGAGATCGCGCGGGCCTACCCGCCGTTGCCGTCGTGGCTGGCGGGCCGGTTGCTTCGAGACGACGAGGAAGTCGCGTGGGTGGTCGGTCCGCGCTTCAACCCCTCGTGGGAGCGCTACGCCACGCATCCGCTGCTCTTTCTCGCCGCCCTGGCCGCCGGGGGAGTCGCCTGGGCGGTCGGTGGGCTGATTGCCGAGGGAGAGCGAGAGGTGGTCTTCGGCATGGCATACGTCGCCGGCGCCATCGTCCTGGCGTCCATCTTCGTGCTCGGCATCTCCAGCGGCTATTTCACGCGCCTGGTGGTGACGGATCGCCGCCTCCTCATCGTTCAGGGCCGCGAGTTGTGCCGCACCTGGGACATCAACCGCTTGCCGCGCTCGCTGCTCCGCTATCGCCGCTTGGCCGACGGCGACGACGAGGCGCCGGCCATCGATCTGGACGCGCTGAAAACCATGCTCGGCAGCTCGTCGGACAAGTTCGCCGAGGCGGGCAAGATTCTGGCGCTGGGCAAGCGTCTCGATCAAATCAAGACGCGGGAGGATGGCCGTCCTCGCAACGGATAACTGATGTCAGTGAGCCGGCAGCGTGATGGCCTGCTCGTCCCCGCCGTGCGGGCGTGGCCCGACGGACCCGCGACGATCGCGGATGACGAGGGAGTAGAGGCAGGGCACGACAAAGAGGGTGGTGAAGAGTCCGGCCAGCAGTCCGCCGATGACGGCGCGGCCCAACGGCGTGTTGGCCTCGCTGCCACGCTCCAAACCCAAGGCCATCGGCAACAAGGCGAAGAACGCCGCCAACGCCGTCATCACCACCGGACGAACACGGATCGACGCCGCCTTCGTCACCGCCGCCGTCGGTGACAAACCTTCGTGCGTGCGGATGTGCTGGGTGAAGTCGGTCAGCAGCACCGTGTTGGACACCACGATGCCGACCATGAAGATCATGCCCAGGAGCGATTGCACATTGAGGGCGGTGCCGGTGAGAAACAGCATGAGGATGACGCCGACCAGGCCGACCGGCACTGCGGACATGACCACCAACGGCGTCAGCCACGACTTGAACAATGCCACCATCAAAAAGTAAATCAGCAGCGACGCCAATCCCAGGCCGCCAGCCAGGCTGGTGAAAGTTTCCTGCATCTTCGAGTATTCGCCGCTCAGCGTCATCTGACTGCCGCCGAGCAACTGGCCCGGCTTGCCGGGCTCGAACGGCTGCCATGTGCCGCGCACCTCGCGGTAGCGCCAGCTTTCGGGCAAACCTTTCGGCACCCACCAGCGTTCCTCCTTAACCGGCTGGCCGAACCTGCCGACGATGGCGGCGACATCGTCGGAGACGTGTCCAAGGTCGCGACCCTCAACGCTCATGGTGAGGTCGATGGTGGGCTGCAAATTGGTGTGGTTGACCTCGGCCGGCACGACGGTATGGACAATCTCCGCGATGTTGCGGAGCGGGATCGGCGTGGGCTGCTTGGGACTGGTGATCAAAATGTCGCGCAGGGTGTCCAGCGACTTGATGTCCTGTTCGGGGTACTGCACGCCGACGTAGTATTGATTGTGCGTCACCGGGTCGATCCAGAAATTCTTCTTGTTGAACTGGATGCTGTTGTTGACCGAGGCCACGACGTTTTTCATGACATCGACCTGAGTCAGTCCGAGATCGGCCGCCTTGGTGCGGTCGATGTTGATGACGTACTGCGGATAGTCGAGGCGCTGCATGATACGACAATCGACCACGCTGTCGATCTGGCGCACTTCCCGCTGGATCTTCTCGGCCACCTGATGCGCGACGTTGAGATCCTTGCCGGTGATGCGGATGTTGATGGGCGTCGATTTGCCCTCGTTCATGGCGCTGCGGATCATGCCGCCGGCGTCGAAGGCGAACTCCAACTCCTCGAACTGTGGATCGCTGGCGAACGCCTGACGCAGCTGACGAACATGCTCCTGCGCCGACGCCGCGCGGTCGTGCTTGAGCTGGACCTTGACGACGGCGTCCATGGGTCCGGCGTTGGGCGTGTAGGCGGCGGACCAGTCGGCCACCACGCCGATCTCGCTGATAAGCGTCTCCAGGTCGCCTCCCAGCTTCTGATGCACCATCTTCTCGACCTTGATGATTTCTTTCTCGGTCAGGTCGATGCGCGTGCCGGTGGGGGCGCGGACGTAAATCTCGAACGCGCCGGCATCGACCTCCGGGAAGAACTCGCGGCGCAGCTCGAAGCCCAGACCGACCACGACCAACAAAAACAGGGTGGCGGCGATTCCGACGACGAGCAGGCGGAACTGCATGGCCCGCTTGAGCAGGCGGACGTAGACATTGATGCCGACGTTGATGACCGCTTCCCAGCGAGCGAAGGCCGACGCGACAGGTCCGCGCTGGACCGGGGCACCCTCGTGATGCGCCGCGTGAGGCCGCAGCCAGATGGCGCACATCATCGGTACGAACGACCGCGACAGGATGTAAGCGACGATCATGGCGAAGGCAACGGCCAGCGCCATGGGCCGAAACAGGAACGTACCCAGGCCCGGCATCAGCGCCAGCGGGGCGAGCACCAACAGCGTGCAGCAACTCGCCACCAGTTCCGGCATGGCTACCTCGCTGGCGCCCAGGAACGCCGACTCTTTCGGCTCCGTGCCCATGCCGAGATGGCGGTGCGTGTTTTCCAGGCAAATGATGGCGCTATCGACGAGCGGACCGATGGCGAGGGAGAGTCCGGCCAGGGTCATGACGTTGATGGTGTTGCCGGTGTAGTACAGGGCGATCGCGGCTGCCAGCACCGACACCGGAATGGTCAACACCGCGATCAGCGTCATCCGCCACTCACCCAAAAACAACAAAATCACCAACGAGCAAAGGATCGCCCCCAAAGCGCCTTCGGTCGCCAGGCTCTTGATCGAATGCTCCACGTACACCGACTGATCCATCACCATCTTCAACTCAATGTCGTCGCGGCTCAAACGCTCCTGCATCGACGGCAGGTTGCGGCGGAGATTGTTCACCACTTCCAGGGTGCTGGCGCCGACTTGCCGGTACACGGGGATGTAGACCTGTTTGCGACCGTTGACGCGGACAATGTTCGTCTGGATCAACGCCGCGTCCTGCGGGTCCGCCACGTCGCCCAAAAAAATCGGCTTGCCGTTCTCCATCTTTATGGGGATGTTCCGCATGCGCGTCGGCAGATCGTACATGGAGTTGGAATCGACGGCGTAGTCGAGCCGGCCGAACTTGGCGTCGCCGGTCGGCAAAAAGATGTTGAACAGGTCCAACGCATCCATCACCTGCACCGGCGACAAACCCCGCGCCTGCATCTTGGTCTTGTCCAGATAGGCGATCACCGCCCGCAACTTGCCGCCGTAAACCACCGGCGAGACGGCGCCGGGATTGGACATGACCATGTTGCGTACTTCGTAGCGTCCCACGTCGTAGAGGATGGACTCGGTTTCCTTGTCGCTGTCCAGGGCGATGAGGCAGACGGGCGTGGTGCCGGTGGGATCGAAGGGCAGGATGACCGGCGGCAGCGTTCCGGGCGGCAGGTTGGGGATGGCGGCGGAGGCCAGGGAGTTGACCTGGGTGAGTGCGCCGTTGGGATCGACGTCGTCCTTGTAGTAGTTGCGGATGATGGAGCAGCCGATGAGGGAGCGTGATTCTTGTCGTTTCATGCCGGCGGTTTGTCCGGTCCATCGTTCCATGCGGTTGGTGATGTCTTTTTCGATGGAGCCGGCGGGCATTCCGTTGTAGAAGGTCAGTACCTGCACCGCCGGACTCTTGAACACCGGCAGAATGTCCATGGGGATCATGCCGGCCAGAAGGATGATCGCTCCGATGACAGCGATGCTGAGCACCGAAACCGTGACGGCATAGGGGTTCCCAAGCGACGCGCGAATCAACCCGTTCATGTGCGGTGGTCCTTCCGATCAAAAAGGCGCGGAATTGGCGAGCCGGGAGCGTAAGCGACCGGAAAGCTCCGGTCGCTTACGCTCCCGGCTCGCCAGCTTGTTTCGTGCCGGTTAGTGGCTCGACACGGCGCGTGCGGGCTTGTCGGTTTCGGTAACGGAGACGGCGACGCCGTCGTCGATGCCGCCGCTGGAACTGACGACAACTTGGTCGTCCGGTTCGAGTCCCTTGAGCACCTCGACGAGGACGCCGTTGTCCAGTCCGGTTTCAATGGCCACCTTGCGCGCCTTGCCGTCGCGCACGACGTAGACAAAGGCCTTGTTGCCTTCAGTCTTGCCGACCAGGCAGGCGGACGAGATCGACAGGGCATTCTCCTTGCGGGCGAGGATGACCGTGACGTTGCCGTACATGCCCTGCTTGATCAGGCGAACTTGGCGATCGCCGACCGTCACCAGCGGGTTGGGGATGTCGATCTCGGCCCGCATGGTTTTGGTTTGCAGATCTTCCGATTCGCCGGTGCGCGCCACGGGGAACTTGAACGTCTTGCCGGGCAGGGCATCGAAGGTGACGATGGCCAGGTTGCCCTTGCGGCAGTAGGGAACGTCGCGATCGGGAATCGGCACGACCATGCGCATCGTGTCGATGTGCTGCAAAGTCAGGAGAGGGGGGCTGGTAGTGGAACCGCCCTCCGCCGCTCGAATGAAGGCGCCCTTGGCGAGGCGTTCGTTGCGGTAGGTGATGACGCCGTCGAACGGCGCGTAAATCTTGGCGAAGCTCAGCATCGCTTCGTCGTGATCCTTCGCGGAGTTGGCGACCTTGATTTTCGCCTTGGCTTCCTCCAGGTCCGCATTGGCTTGCTCGACCCTGGCGATCGAAGCCTCCTTCTGCGCCATCGCCGCGTTGACGGCCTCTCGGGAAGCGGTCAACGCGTCCGTGGCCGCCTCATAACGGTCCTCTTGCTCGTCAACCAAGCGCGCCTCGATGCTGCCCGTCCTCAACAGATCATTGAACCGATCGAGTTGTTTCTTCCGAAACTTCAGATACGCCTGGTCCTGACTGACCTTGGCTCCGGCGGCTTTGATCTTCGCCTCGACTGCCTTCACGTCCGCGTTGGCACTTTTGATGGCCGCCTCCCTCTGATCTTTCTGGGCCTCGGCCAGTGTCACAGCGGCCCTCGCTTGCTCAACGCGCGCTTTCAGTTCGGGAACGTCGATTTCGAGGAGGAGATCTTTCTCCTGGACCTCGGAGTTGATATCGACCTTCAGCGTCTTGACGTAGCCGGAAACTTCCGCCCGGATGTCGATGGCGTCGAAGGCCAGTGCCGTGCCCGCCTGAGACGTGGTGCGTTCCAGCACGCCCTTGGTCGGCTTGATCACCTCGACGTGAACGTCGGCGGCGGAATGCTCGGCGGTGTGGCGCTCGGTGCCGGCAGCGTGGGCGTTGCCCCCGCCGTTGGATTTCATCAAGTAAGCGCCCGCGCCGATCGCGACCACGGCCAGCAGAACGACCGGGATCAGCCATAATTTGCGGCCCGAACCCGACGCTGGGTTCTTGCTGTAGGTTGCTTCCATATCGGTGCTCCTGAAGGAGTAAGCTGTTCCAGGTCGGGTCAACGATTCGGTGATTTCCCGGCGCGGGCGGCACGAGCATCGCGCTGCCATCCGCGGCCTTCAGGGAGGAAAGGACCGCCGAATCTCTCTACCGGAGGGATGTTCGCCAAGACGCCGCCGGACCAAAACTTAAGCTACCCCACAAGTCTTTAATTGCTCCGGTGAGAAAAACGACGAGACTTGTTTTCAAGGGTGCTTATTCTCCTAACGATTTTGTAATTTTACCTCCCTGTCGGCGGCAGGTCACTTCGATTTCCCTGATCCTTACGAAAAAGTAACCTTTGCCCGCGGCGCAAACGCGAGAGGCTTGTCTGTTGAGGGCAGGTTTGGCGTTGTGGTTGGGTCAGGTCGGATAAAATAAACGCATGGCATCCCTGGAGCGACGATTGAAAGAACAAGCCCATGCGCTCGGCTTCGAGTTGGCCGGCGTCGCGCCGGCAACCGAGGCCGACGGCTTCGACCGTCTGCGCGATTGGCTGACACGCGGGTACGCCGGCACGATGGACTATATGCACCGACACGGCGAGGCGCGCCGCCATCCGTCGTCGATTCTGCCCGAAGTCCGCAGCGTCGTCATGGTGGCGATGAACTATCACCCTGGCGAGCGGGGGGCGTCAGCCCCCTGTTACGAGAAACAGTGTGCGGACGCCCCCCGCTCGCCGAGGGGAAAAATCTCCTGCTATGCCCGTGGAAGCGATTACCACGATGTACTTCGCGACCGCCTCAACCGCCTGCTCGACTGGCTGCGCCAAGAGTGCTCCGATTGTCTTGGGCGCGGCGTCGTGGACACGGCGCCCTTGCTCGAACGCGATTTCGCCCGACGCGCGGGACTGGGCTGGTTCGGCAAGAACACCATGCTGCTCAACAAGCGCCTGGGGAGTTATTTCTTTCTTGGCGCTCTGCTCGTCAATCTGGAGTTGGCCTGCGATTCGCCGCACACCGCGAGCCATTGCGGCACCTGCACGGCGTGCCTGGACGCCTGCCCGACGCACGCCTTCGACGGACCCGGACTGCTCGATGCACGGCGCTGCATCAGCTATCTGACCATCGAGCACAAAGGCGAGGTGCCCGCCGAGCTGCGCACCGGACTCGGCGATTGGGTTTTCGGCTGTGATGTGTGCCAGGAAGTCTGCCCGTGGAACCGCAAAGCGCCGCCTGGCGCCGAGCCGTCGCTGCAAGCGCGTCCCGACCTGGAACAGCTCGATTTGATCGAGGTGATGGGACTGTCCGAGGAGGAGTTTCGCCGTCGTTTTCGCGGCACCGCTCTGATGCGGACGAAGCGACGCGGTCTGCTCCGCAACGCCGCCCTGGCGCTGGGCAACTCTGGGGATGCCGCCGCGCTGCCGGCGTTGCGCCACGCTTTGGAGGACGCCGAGCCGATGGTCCGCGACGCCGCACGCTGGGCGATCGACAACATCGAGCGACGCCGGGCCGATCATTCTCGCGTGTCGTTATCCATCTCTTGACGCAGCGCGGTGAGAGCGCGCATTTGCAGCATGCGCACCGCCCCGGCGCTGCGCCCCATGCGTTGAGCGACCTCCTCGGCCGGCAGTTCCTCGAAGACGCGCAGCAGCAGGACGTTTTGATAATCTTCCGGCAGACGCGCGAGGGCGTCGGCGAGGCGAACCGCCGATTCGTGTTCCAGCGCGAGCTGGCTGGGGGTGGGGCCGCCGGAAGCCAGGCAGCGCTCCAGGGCCACGGAGGAGCGATCGATGCCGGCCTGCACGCGATCGATGGATATTTCGCGCTCGGCGTCGCGCTGTTGCGCGCCGTAGCGACGCGCTTCGTTGAATAAATTGTGGGCCAGGATGCGCCGCAGCCAGGCGAGCAGTTCGCCCTCGTGTCGTCCCTGAAAGCCGCCGAAATCGCGATGGGCCTCCAGCAGCGTTTGCTGCACCAAGTCCGACGGCGCGCACTTGGTGCGCAGTCGGCGGCCGAGCTGGGCCTGGGCGAGCACATAAAGGTAATGCTGGTAGCGTGCGAACAGTTGATCGCGCGCGCCAACCTCGCCGGCCCGGCAGCGGCGGATCAGTTCGGAAGCGCCGGCCTCGACGGACATGGTAAAACATCCCTCCGATTCTCATTCGAGTGTAAGCAAAGCGCCCGATGAAGACAACCGCGAGGCGCTCGGACCTTTTTCGATTTTATCATTGCCGGCGAGGTGGAGAAGGACTCCTTGTTGACCCGCTACTTGTTCCCCACGAACCATCAACGTACTTTCAAGGATTGAGGATGCTGTTTTCCACCTGGCCATTAAGCTACCAGCGGTTGCCGCTCAGAAACGTCGCTGACGCTGCACCAGGTATTCCAGCAGCGCACGGTCGAAGCTGACGCTGGTGTCGATGGGAACGTAGTCGATGTTGGTTTTGGCGCACTCGGTCCGGTAGTGCTGCTGAAACTCGGCGATCGCTTGCAGGTAGTCGCCGCGCATGCCTTTGGCGTCGAGCACCAGGCGATCCGGCGATTCCACGTCCTCGAACTCGATCAGCCCCTCGAACGGGAAGTGGACCTCGGCCTCGTCGAGAATGTGAAACAGGATGATTTCGTGGCCGCGGTGACGCAGGTGATGCAACCCTTCCAGCACAGGCTCCGGGTCGGTCAGCAGATCGCTGAACAGCATGACCAGGCTCTTGCCACGGATCATGCTGGCGAGCTGGTGCAGCGCCGGCCCGACCGCCGTCTCGCCGGCCGGTTTCAGGTTCGTCAGCACGGACAGGATGGTGCCTAGCTGCGTCCGTTTGCTGCGTGGCGGTAGGCTGGTTTGAATGCGATTGTCGAACGTCACCAGACCGACCGGATCTTGCTGATGGATCATCAGGTAGCCCAGCGCGGCCGCCAGGCAGATGGCGTACTCGAACTTGGTTAGTTCTTGCCGGTGCGTCCACGCCATCGACGCGCTGAGGTCCATGACCAGATAGCCGGTCACGTTCGTCTCGGCCTGGAACTTCTTGAGATAATACTTGTCCGTTTTGGCGTAGACGTTCCAGTCGAGGTCTTTCAGATCGTCGCCGGGAACGTATTTGCGATGCTCGGAGAACTCGACGCTGAAGCCTTGAAAGGGGCTGGCGTGCAGCCCGGACAGGAAGCCCTCGACGATGAACTTGGCCCGCAGATCGAGCCGCGCGACCTGGCGGATCACCTTGGGCTGAAGATATTTCTCGGCGTTGCTCATGGAGCCATTATACCGGCTGGGCAAACCGGCAAGGCAGGCTTTCCAGTTTGTACTTTCCGTGACTTTCGAACACTCAGGCAGCCAGATCAAGCAGGCGGGTAGCGAGGTGTTGAAACTCCTGCCACTGAGGCTGCTCTCCCACAGCCGCTCGGATTTCTTCGCGGAGGATTTCCCGTTGCAATGCCC
>DATBGU010000259.1:0-15138 GCA_036557825.1 Gemmataceae bacterium | reverse complement strand
GAAAAAGCGAGCCTGGTTTACAAGGACGCCGAGGCGAAGCGCAATGCGGTGCTGGCGAAGGAAAAGTCCCTACGCGCCGAGTTGGAGGCCATGGATGTGCAGATCGAGTTCCACAAACTGCGCACCCCCATCGCCGGGCAGCTGGGGACCGTCCAGGCCGTTCCGGGTCAGACCTTGGCCATCGGCGCGACGGTCGCCGAGGTCATCGACCTCGACAAGATCGACGTGCTTTGTTTCGTGCCGGCCCGCGCCGTCGCCCGCCTTCGTCTCGATCAGGTGGCCCTTTTTCGGGACGTGGAGGAGTCGATGAGCGATGCGGAGAAGGTCGAAGGGCACATCGTTTTCATCTCCGATCAGGCCCAGGCGGAAACGGGAACGGTCGCCGTCAAGGCACGCTTCCCCAACCGCGCGCGGCGGCTGCGCGCCAACACGCTGGTTCGCTTGCAGGTGCAGACGCGACACAAGGACGATTGCCTGTCCATCCCCGAGGAAGCACTGCTGGAGGACCAGGAGAAGACGGCCGTTCTGGTCGTCGAGACGAAGAAGGAAAAAAACGAGAAGGGCGAGGAGGAAGAAAAGCAGGTCGTCCACCGGTTTCAGGTGGAGCTTGGTGTGCGCGACCGCGCTAAGCGCAAGGTTGAGATTCTGGGACTGATCGACGCCAAGGAAAAGAAGTTGCCGGTGGAAAAAGACATGCTGTTCGTCAAGGAGGGCGGTCACGGTTTGGAGGACGACGACGAGGTGACGCTCAAGAAGGAGGAGGAGCACGAGGAGCACAAGGAAGGCGAAGCGAAGAAAGAGGAACACAAGGAAGGCGAGAAGTAACCGTCTCGTTCCCAAGCTCTGCTTGGGAACGAGGAGTGTAATCGCGTCTATATCGCTTGCCATCGGGGAACTGATCCGTGTTCAACCTCGCATCCCGCGCCCGCCAATACTTCGGCGCCATCTTGCTCAGCGCGCTGTTGCTGACGCTCGGCGGCATCTACAGCGCCACGCGCATGCCCAGCGCCGTCTATCCCGAAGTGACCTTCCCGCGCATCAGCGTCATCGCCCGCAAGCCGGGATTGGACGTGCCGAACATGCAGGCGAAGGTGACGGTGCCGCTGGAGGAAGCCGTCGCCACCGTCATCGGCGTCGCCCAGGTGCGCTCGAAAACCATTCGCGGCGCCAGCGAGCTGTCGCTGGATTTCAACCCCGGCGTCAACATGCTGCAAGCCGAGCAGTTCACCTGGAACCGCCTCGGCACGGTGCGCTCCAAACTGCCGCCCGACGTGGACCTGGCCGTCGAACGCATGACGCCGTCGGTGTTCCCGATTTTGTCGCTGGTCCTGACCGGCGGCGATAGCCCGGCCCGGCTGCGCGACTTCGCCTATTTCAATCTGGCGCCGCACATCAAGAACATACCGGATGTCCTTTATGCCAATGTGGCCGGCGGCGACCTGCGCGAAATCGAGGTCGAGCCGCGCCCGGAGGCGCTATTGGCGGCCGGCCTCTCCGCCGCAGACCTCGCCGACCAAATCGCCAAGGTCCATCGTTTGCAGCCGGTCGGCCGCATCGAGCAGCCGCCTTACGCTTATCAGGTGATCGTCAACACCCAGGGCGAAACGGCCCGCGACATCGCCAACCTGGTCGTCACCACCAAGAAGAACCAACCTCTGCTCGTCAGCGAATTGGCCGACGTCAAGGTTGGCCGGCAGGATCGCGTCTTGTCGATCGGCTTCGACGAGAAGGACGCTGTCGTCATCACTGTTTTCCGCAGCCCCGGCGGCAACACGATCAACATCTCGCGCGCCGTCCATAAACTGCTCCACGACATGGAGCGCGATCATCACATTCCTCACAACATCCATCCGACCGTCGTTTACGATCAAGCGACGTTCATTCGCACGGCCGTCGATAACGTGCGCGATGCTATCCTGATCGGCGGTCTGTTCAGCATCCTCATTCTGCTGGCGTTCCTGCGCAGCTGGCGGGCGACGCTGATCTCGGCGCTGGCCATTCCGACGACGCTGGCCATCACGTTCCTGTTTTTGCACTGGGCCGGCGAGACGCTCAATCTGATGTCGCTTGGCGGCCTGGCCGTGGCCATCGGACTCATCATCGACGATACCGTCGTGGTTATCGAGAACATCGCGCGGCACCTGGAGCGGAAACGCGGAGACGCATCCACCGCGATCGCCGCGACGCTGGTCGATCCCGTGGGGGCCGCCTCGAAAGAGATTACGGGGGCCGTCGTCGGCTCGACTTTGACGACGGTGCTGGTGTTCCTGCCGCTGGCCTTCATCGTCGGCGTCTATGGGCAGTTCTTCGCCTCACTGAGCTGGGCGCTGTCGATCGCCGTGCTGGTATCGATGGTCATCAGTCTGACGCTGATCCCAGTCTTTGCGGCCAAGTTTCTGGCGGGCCGGCCGATGCCGCCGCCGGGTCCGATCTATCGCGCCCTGGCCTGGTGCTACGAACTCGTCCTCGGCCTCGCGCTGCGCGTTCCGTGGCTGACGCTGACCGCCTCGGTCGTCGCCGTCGGCGCCGGCATCCTGTTGTTCACCGGCGTGCCCAACTGGATGGAGAAACCCCAGCCCGACAAACCGCCGCCGCCGCCGCTGGTCAAGGGACTGAAAACCGGTCTCATGCCGGCGATGGACGAAGGCGCCTTCGTCGTCGATTACTGGGCACCGTCCGGCACGCCGCTGAGCGAAACCGAGGAAAAGGCGAAGGTCATCGAGGAGATCCTGTCGGAGAACCCCGACGTGGAATCGTTCGTCCGCCGCACCGGGGCCGAGTTGGGCCTGTTCGCCACGGCGACCAACCGCGGCGACATTCAGGTTGTCCTGCGGCCCGCCGAGGATGACCCCGTCAGCTTGCTCCGCAAGCCGGTGCGTCCCAAGTTCTCCGTGGTGGAGAAAGAAGTCGAGAAGATGGGCATGGACATGCACACCACCGGCCGCGAGTACATCCGCAAGACCTATCGCCGCCGTTCGATGGATGAGGTTCGCAAAGAGATCGAGGAGGAGTTGGGGGAGAAATTCACTGAGCATCAGCTCAAGGTCGAGACGGTGCCGATCATCACCGACGAGCTGAACGATCTGTCGGGCGCCAACAAGCAGGTCGAGGTGAAGCTGTTCGGACCGGATTATCACGAGCTGGATGAACTGGCCGAGGAGGTCGGTAAAGCCCTCAAAAAGCTGAAGGCCAAGAACAAGAGCATCCACGACATCGACGAAGCAGTTTACGCCGGCAACCCGGACCTGGCAATCAAGATCGACGGCGTACAGGCGTCGAAATTCGGCATCGCGCCGGACGCAATCGAGCGGCAGTTGAACGCAATGCTGTACGGCCAGGTGGCGACGCAGGTACGCGAGTCAGCCCTGCGCATCACCGATGTGCGCGTTCGCTATCCCGATGCCTATCGTTTCGGCAAGGACCGTTTCGATCCCGAGCGCGTGCTGAACCAGTGGATCTTGCTTCCCGATGGCGCGCTGCCGCCGCCCGGTGCGTCGATGGCACTGGGACAACCTTCCAGCCTGACGCGCGTCGTGCCGCTGTCAGCCCTGGCCCGGATCGAACGCAAACGCACCACCGACGAGCAATGGCGCGAGAACCAACGGCCGGTGCATTACGTGACGGCCGAACTGGACGAGGAGGAGGGCGGCGACCTGGGCGGCGTGGTCGACGACATTCGCGCCGAGATGAAGCACGTTTCGCTGCCGTCCGGTTACAGTTGGGAGATGGGCGGCCATTACATCCAGCAGAAGGCCGCCCTGACGAGCGGCCTGGTCGTTGTGATCGCCGCCGTGCTCCTGGTCTACATAATGCTCGTCTTTCAGTTCCGCTCCGTGGTGCTGCCGCTCTTGATCTTCCTGACGCAGCCGTTATCGCTGGTGAGCGGCCTGTTCGCGCTGTGGATCACCGGCACGCCGTTCAACATCTCCAGCGGCATGGGCGCGATCCTGCTGATTGGCCTGGACATGAAAAACGGCATCCTGCTGGTCGAATATATCCAGCAACTACGTCAGGAGGGCATGGAACTGCGGCCGGCGTTGCTACTGGCGGGACGCACGCGCTTCCGTCCGATCCTCATGACGAGCCTTGCGGCCATCCTGGGATTGTCGCCCCTGGCGCTGGGCATCGGGCCGGGGGCGCAGATGCAGCAACCGCTGGCGATCATGGTCATCGGCGGCATCGCGGCGAACATGCTGTTCACGCGCATGATTATCCCAGTGGGTTATCTCATCCTGGAGCAGCGAAAGCCGCTTGCGGCTTAACGTGTCCGGTCGCTAAGTCGCAAGCGGCCCTAAATCGCGGCGAACTTACTTCTTCGCCTCTGATTGCTTGAGGCAGTACAGGTGATCGACGGTGCGCAAGAAGAGCGCGTGGCCCGCGACCGCCGGTGAGGACCAACACATTTCGTCAATGGTGTTTTTCGCCAACACCTTGAAGTTCGCCCCGGCCTGAACGAGGAACGTGGTGCCCGCATCGTCCAGGCAGACGATCTTGCCGTCCAGCGCGCACGGCGACGACGTGAAGCCGCGCGCCCCCGGCAGTCTCTCCTTGTACACCTCCTTGCCGGTCTTGGCGTCCAGACAATTCAGGAAGCCGCCGCGCTCATCCAGGACGTACAGATGTCCTTCGTAAAGCAACGGCGACGCCGTTTGCGGCCCGGCCTTGGCCTGATACCAGGCGATGCCGTCGTTGGATTTGGCCCCCGCCTTGAGGGTGATGTCGCCGGACGCGCCGGCCTTGACGGCGAACAACGGCCGACTGCCGCCGGCGCCGCCGCGTCCTCCGCCCCCTCCGCCGGGCCGGCCGAATCCGCCGAACCCTCCCGGTCCGCCGCCCGTGCCGACATACAGCAGTTCCGCGCTGGCCACCGGCGAGGCCTTGGCCTGGCCGCTCATGCCGCCCAGCTCCCATAATTGCTTTCCGGTCTCCGGGTCATAGGAGCGCACCCGCGGACTGCCCAGACACACCACTTCGGTCCGCACCTTGTTCTTCCAGATCAGCGGCGTGCTGTAGCCGGTTCGCTCCGAACGGGGAGTGCGCCATAGTTCTTTCCCGGTTTTCGCATCCAGGGCCGCCAGGAACGATTTCTCGTCGTTGTCGCACTGGACGAACAGCCGTCCGTCCGCCAACGCCGGCGAACCACCCGTGCCATGTCCCATCGCCATGCGGTAGGAACCAAGGTCTTTTTTCCAGAGCTGCTTGCCTTGCAAGTCGTAACAGTAGACGCCGTGCATTCCGAAATAAGCATAGACACGCTCGCCGTCGGTGACGGGCGTCTCGGTGGCGTAGGTGTTGCTCGCTTGAGTGGGAATACGCGGCTTGCCTTCGTAGGCCCGTTCTTTCCACAGCACCTTACCGGTGTCTCGCTCGAGGCAATACACCTCCAGTTTGTAGACGACATCCGGCGGCCGCTGCGCGCCACCGAAGCCGCCGCGACCGAAACCCTCGCTCATGTCCTTGAGTTGTTTTTTCTGCTCGGCCGTCAAAAGTTTGTCGAGCTTTCCATCGACCTCCTTTTGCAGTTCTTGGCCCTGCTTTTTCTGCTCGGCCGTCAGCTTCAAGCGCTCTTCGAGAGAGCTTGGTAAGATCTGGCCGGGCCGAGGAAAGTTGCCGAAGCCGCCAAATCCGCCGGCACCCCCGCGCGGAGGCGGCTCCTTGAGTTGCTTTTTCTGCTCGTCGGTGAGGATCTTGGCGAGCTTGCCGTCAACGTCCTTCTGAGCGCCTTCGAGTTGTTTCTTCTGTTCGTCGGTCAGGTTCAAGAGTTGTTGGACGAAGGCCGACAGGATCTGGGCGGGCTGAGGTTGAGCGCGGAAGCCACCACCGCCGCCCGCGCCGGGACGGCCGCCAAAGCCGCCGCCGCGACCACCGAAACCGGCCGCGGGTTTGCGCTGCTTCTCGGTGATCGCCGTGGTCACGAATACCTTGTCGCCCCAGACGATCGGCGACGACCAGCCGTAGCCGGGCAACTTGGCCTTCCAGGCGACGTTCTTGTCGCCGCCCCACTCGGACGGCAACTGTTTTTCCGCGCTGGTGGCCGAACCGTTCGGCCCGCGGAATTGCGGCCAATCGTCGCCGCGCGCGACGGCCGGAAGACAGCCGACGAGGACACCGAACGCACCGAGAACGGTTGCACGCATGACAGATCCTTTCCGGAAATCCCCTTTGATTGGGAAGAGGCACGAAACCCTTTTGAGTCGAGGGCGGACTTCCTCGGATTCAAGCACGATCCGCACTACTTTTCTCTTCTCTTTCCCCATTCGGGTCGCCGATCCAGCGCGGGAGAGAAGCGCGGGAAACCGGGTGGCCCGCAGGTAAGTTTGCCCTCGAACGGCGTCCCGGTTAGTTGTGCCCACTTCTCTTTTTGTCCCGGCGTAAGCAGCTGCACCATCTTTTTCAAGGTTCCTCCCCCGGCGCCGCCCGACCGCGCCGACGATCCCCTCGGATCGCACGCCGGTAAGAGAAATGTCGGAGCGCCGCCGGCGTCGTCGAGGATCTTGCGGACAGCCTTCTTTTGATCGGCGGTGAGGGCGAGGGCCGCGATGACCTCCGTATCGGTGAAGGCCAACGGACCGCGCGCCTGCACCGCGATCTGCTGGAAGCGTCGGTGTTGCTCGTCATCGAGGATCTTTGCCACCTTCGTTTCCTGCTCGCGCGCCATGGCCAGACGACGCCGGTCGCGCTCGGGACCGAATCGGCCGAAGCCGTGGAACGTCGCGCGCCAGTTCCGTTCAATCTCGGCGATGGCCGCCCGCTGGTCGTCGGAGAGACGCAATTCCGCCTGCACTGCTTCTTGCCGCAGCAGCATGTATCGATCGGCCCCCATGAGCGTCGTCAATTCGCCGATGATCCTCTCCACCTTGGCCCGGGTTTCCTCCAGTTCCTTCCGAATGGAGGGATCGTCGGCGTGCTGGTCGATGAAGTCCTGGTAGTAAGTCAGCGCCGCCTCCAGCATCCGCTTGCGCAGCCCCTCCGCGAACGGTTTGCCGGTCAGTTCCTCCTCGCTAATCTGGGTGAATTGGTCCACGGCCCGGCGCGCCGCGCGGAAGCTCTCCTCCGCCTCGCGCGCCTTCTGCCGCTCGCGGTCGTAAGCGCCGGCGATCAGCACCGTGGCCGTCGTCAATCCGGCCACGGTGAGAAGCAAGATTGCCAGCGCCGAACCGACCACCGCGCGATGCCGGCGCGCCCACTTCTTCGTCTTTTCCAGGAGCGACGGCCGCCGCGCCTCGATCGGCATGAATTCCAGGAAGCGCCGCAAATCGTTGGCCAGATCGCGCACCGTCGCGTAGCGCCGGCCGGCGTCCTTGTCCAGGCACTTCAGGACGATCGTCTCCAGTTCGATGGGGATGGATTTCTCGATGGTTCGAGGAGGACGCGGGTCGTCGTTCAAAATCTGCCGGAGTAGCGTCTGTCGATCGGCTCCGTCGAACGGTGGTTGCAGCGTGAGCAACTCGTAAAGCGTCGCGCCGAGAGAGTAGATGTCGGTGCGGTGATCGAGAAGGACACGCTGTCCGCCAGCCTGTTCGGGACTCATGTAACGCAGCGTGCCGAGGAGGTCACCGGTCTGCGTCAGCCCGGCGTCGGCCTGAAACTGGGCCAGGCCGAAGTCGGTGATCCAGGTATGTCCGTGTCCGTCCACCAACAGATTGCCCGGCTTGATGTCCCGGTGAACCACTCCGTACTCGTGGGCATGCTCCAGCGCCTCGGCCGCCTGGATGGCGAGACGGGCGGCCGACCGATAGAACTGCGCGGCATTCTTCGAGTACACCGTTGCCAGGGCGTTCGCCGAGGCGACCGTTTCATCCGACTGCGGATTGCGGATTGCGGATTGCGGATTCTGCTCGATCCGCTCTCCGCCGTCCGCCCTCCGCAATCGGCGCAGTTCCTGGACAACCTCGGCCAGGCTCTGTCCCTCGATGTACTGCATGGCGTAGAAGTGGACGCCGCGTTCGCAGCCGACGTAATACACCGGCACGATGTGCTGATGGTGCAGCTGCGCCGCCGCCCGCGCCTCGTTCTTGAAGCGCTGTAGTTGCCGGGGATCGAGCGTCAGGGCGAACGGCAGAACCTTCAGGGCGATGCGCCGGCCCAGCGACAACTGCTCGGCCTCGTAGACGATTCCCATACCACCGTGGCCGACCTCGCGGATGACGCGGAAGTCGCCCAACGACATTGTTCCCGGCTGCCAACCGCTCAAAGCCGGCGGGGTGCCGGCGGCGGAAAGCGGATCATGGAGGGCCGACAGCGGAGCGTGCAGCGCCTCGATTCCCTCCAGGCATTCGGCGAGAGCCTCAGCGATCTCCGCATGGCGCGCCAGGAAGGCGGAGCGATCGGGCTTGCGCCCGGACTCCAGCGCGGCCAGATACTCGTCGAGCGCCTCGATGACGCGCGGGTCGTCCAGCTGCGGTTTGGGTTCATCGTGAGGATTCAAGGCGTCTCTCCCTCCAGCAACCGACGGAGTTTCGCCAGGGCACGCGGCCATTGCTTCTTGACCACGTCAACGGTACGTCCCAGACGACGGGCCACTTCGGGAAACGGCAAGCCCTCCAGGTGCCGCAAGATAAGCAGATCGCGCCACTCCGGCGGCAAGCGCGCCAGCGCGTCCGCCAGCAGGACGGACTGCTCGCGCCGAATGGCCTGCTGGCTCGGTGAACTCTGCGGCGCGATCAGACCGCGGTCCAGCGCCTGCGACGATTGCTCCAGTTCGACGGCGAGTTGCCGTTCCAGCCGCACGTCGCGCCGTTGCGTTCCCTGGTAATGGCGCACCAGATTGGCCAGCAACGAAGCCAGAATCTGCCGAAGCCAGGCGCGGAACGCCGCCTCCGTCGAACCGCGAAACTGCGCCAGATCGCGGGAGGCGCCGAGAAAGGCCTCCTGCACCAGATCGGACGGATCGGCCTTGCCCTGTAAGCGCCGGCCGATCTGCACGCGGGCCAGCACTCCCAGATAACCCCGGTAGGATTCCAGCAGCCGTCCCAGCGCGCGCCCATCCCCGGCGCGGGCCTGATCGAGCAAAAGCACTTCGGAGGCTGGACGCTCGCCCTCCGTCATGGCCTCGGAGCCTCCTCTTTTACAGGAACGACACCGATCTCAACCGTGCCGGATGGAGTCTGGTCGGGTTTTGGGCCGCTGGTCGCTGACTTTTCTGCTACTTCTGCTGTCCAGGCGGCGGCCCACCCGGCGGGAATCCGGGGGGTCCGCCGGGAGGCCCTCCCGGCGGACCGAACCCACCGGGCCGGCCCATTCCGCCGGGACCGGCGCGGTGTTCTCGATGGCACCCCATGCACGATTTGGTCAGTTTGGTATGGGCCGCGACGGCCGCCTCTTTGTCCTTGGCGGCGGCGGCGTGGTCCAGTTCGGCGGCGGTCTCCGCATACTCTCCGGTGAGCTTGGTCCACGATTCCTTGCTGCCCTTGGGCGGATCGTACTTGCCCAGCGACGCCGTGAGCTGCGCGTACTCCTTGGCCTGCGGTTGAATCGTGTCCCAGGCCGGCGGATCGGTCTCGAGTTCTTTCCCGATCGTCGGAGTCAGCGCGGTCCGTCCCTTGCTGAGTTTGATCATGATTTCGCCGATCGGTGTGGGCGGTCCTCCGGGTCCACCCCTTCCCGGCCCGCCGACCATGCCCGGACCCGGTCCACCGACTCCCGGATCGTTGTTCTTGGTCTTGTTGCACGCCGCAGCCGCCAGGACAACGGCCAGCAGCGCATGGAACCCCACCACACGACAGAGCTTTGTCCGCATCTTAATACTCCCACGTTAAAAAACGATGATTCTGTATGATAACGGCCCGCATTCAATCTGTCCGTTGAGTGCGAGCCACATCTTCTCTAACAGGAACGAAGCGATCCCCAATCGTGCCAAAATAATTGTGAATTCCTCTCCGGGTCAACACCCAACGTCGCCCTTCCGTGGGGCAGGCTTCCAGCCTGCCGTTCTCTCCGGGCGCGAATTCGTACACTGAGCTTCGGCCGGATGAGGGTGGGCACCGGAAAGATGAACGCACGGGAGGATCGTCATGGCGCGGAAATATCGAGTGGCCGTGATCGGCCGAACGGGCAAGGGCGATTACGGACATGGGCTGGACACCGTCTGGCTGGCGCTGGACAACGTCGAAATCGTGGCGGTGGCCGACGAGGATGAGAAAGGCCGCGCCGCCGCCGCGACTCGCCTCAAGGTACGCAACGCCTACGCCGACTACCGGCAAATGCTCGCCAAGGAGCGGGCGGACGTCGTCAGCGTCGCGCCGCGCTGGCCCGACTGCCACCGCGACCTCGCCGTCGCCTGCGCCGAAGCCGGCGTCCATATGTTTCTGGAGAAGCCATTCAGCCGGACGCTGGCCGAGGCGGACGAGATCGTCACCGCCTGCGAGCGCAAACACATCAAGTTGGCGATCGCCCACCAGACCCGCTACAGTCCCCGATTGCGGCGCGTCCGCGAGTTGATCGCCGGCGGCCGCATCGGCGACGTGATCGAGATGCGCGGCCGGGGCAAGGAGGACCGTCGCGGCGGCGGTCAGGATCTCATGGTGCTGGGCACGCACATCTTCGACCTCATGCGTTTCCTCGTCGGCGACGCCAACTGGTGCTCCGCACGGGTGACGCAGGGCGGCCGGCCCGTCACGAAGGCGGACGTTCACCAGGGCGAGGAAAACATCGGTCCGGTGGCCGGCGACCGCATCGACGCGACCTACGGCTTCCGCGACGGCATCCTCGGCGCCTTCGGCACGCACCGCGCCCGTCACGGCGCCGGTACGCGCTTCGGCCTGGCCGTGTACGGAACCAAGGGCGTCGTCCAGATGCGGACGGGCGGCCTTCCCGGAGTGTATCTGCTGGAAGATCCCTCTTGGGGATTGAGCGGCGGCAAGGCGGCCTGGCAGGAGGTGACGAGCGCCGGCGTCGGCAAGCCGGAACCCTTGAAGGATGGCGGCCTGGGGCTGGGCAACGAATGGATCGCCCGCGATCTGCTGGAGTCGATCGAGAAGGACCGTCAGCCGCTGGGAAGCATGTACGACGGCCGCGCCGCCCTGGAGATGATTCTGGCGGTTTATGAATCGCATCGACTCAAGGGTCCGGTGGAACTGCCGTTGAAGGAACGCCGGCATCCGCTGACGTTGCTGTGAGAGCTGCGGACTGTCCGGTCGGTACGAGGCCGCAGCCGATACGCCGCTGTCAGGGAAGATGAAAAAGGAAGAAAAAAGTGAAAAAGGGGAGTTGACGACTTGATACTCAATTGGTAAATTCACCAACACTCGGAAAGCAGAAGAGGGTGGCGATTCCTCCGAAAACAACTGCCAAGGAACGCACCCGTGTTACGCTGCGACATCCACAAGTCAGATCGGAACAATTTAAGCGCCAAGCGCCAAGCGCCAAGCGCCAAGCCCTGAGATTTCCTCCTTTCCTCAGCTTCATTCTCCCTAATGCACGCTTTTGGGTGCCAAGGTATTGGCCTGGGAGGCCGTCCTGTAGGCATCGTGACTCTGTGTCCGAAGTATTCCGCTTCCGTTCCAATTGACTTGCTGGCTAAGAAAGGAGTAGGGACATGATCCGAAGGCTTCGGGGGACTTGGCAGTGGCCGGTGTGCCTGTGCTGTATCAGCCTCGGCCTGGCGCTGCTGTATCTGAGCAACTACAATGTGCTGGCCCAAATCCCGCCGGTCTACGGCTACGGATATGGCTACGATAACAGTCTGACCGTGCAGTTCTCAGCTAGCGAGTATTATGTCGCAGAGGATGGTGGTACTGCGACAATCCTGGTGACGCTTTCTGCGCCGTCCTCGCAAACGGTGACTGTTGATTACAGCACGAGCGACGGCACAGCTACCGCGCCTACGGATTACTTACCGGCGTCTGGAACGCTGACGTTCGCTCCAGGCCAGACAAGCGCATCGTTTCAGGTGACGATCAATAACGCCGGGTTTTCGCAGAACCTGTACGTGAACCTCACGCTTGGCAACGTGACAGGCGACGCGGAGTTGGGAGAGCCTTTCTTGGCGGAGTTGACGATCGTCGCGCCCAACTATGCTCCCAGCGTCCAATTCCAGTTTAGCAACTTCTATGTCTCGGAGGATGACGGTAGCGCAACGGTCACGGTAACGCTTTCCGATGCCTGCTCGCAACCGGTGTCTGTGGCTTACAACACCGGCGATGGCACGGCGACGGCGCCCACGGATTATCTGCCGGCCTCGGGCACCCTGAGATTCAGCCCTAACCAGACCAGCGCCACGTTTCAGGTGACCATCAACAACGTGGGCTTCTCGCAGAACCTCACTGTGAACCTCGCGCTCAGCAATCCAGCGGGCGGCGCCACGATGGGTAGTCCACCGGCGGCGGTCTTGACGATCACTCCGCCGGATACAACTTGCCCGAATTGAGGAGGGCCTGAATACGGCGGCAAGAGTCGGTGCGATGAGCCAACGAACCTGAATTCGCGGACAGGTGAAAGACGACAGACCTCTTCGTTTCCCAAATCCAGGAGAGTCAGCATGTTTTCACTCAAATCGCTCATACTCGCCTTCGTTGCCGCTCTCGTTCTCTGCGGGAACAACTACGGACAAGCAGTGCCGAATCCCCGTGTGCCCGACCAATTGGCTTTTGGACCGTTAGACAACGCTTGGAACACCAACGGATGGCCGTTAAACTATGCTATGCTTGACAGCAATAATAATGTTCAGGTGTTTACAACCGTAGGTGTTTTGGCAACGCCAGTGGCGGGAATAAATCACGACGTAGACAGCAAGGGAAAAGGGCATAGCCACTGGCATTTTCGGGACGATTTTTCCGTGACGGTTCCGCCAGGATCGCCGCCCGGCACACTGACCACCCAAGCACAAGCAGACGCTTATTGGGACCAGAGGTTTCAAGAAGGTAGGCAGGGTGATATGCATAGGTACATGTCCGCCACTACCATAGAAAACTGCTTTGCTTGGGCCTTGTCTACCTCCATTAACCGCGCCACCTACGTCTACTGGATTGATGACCAGAGCGGAACACCACGGCCATCGGGAGAAGTAATCGCTGCTTTTAATGCCGATGCTGAGAATGTTCCCAAAGAGAATGTCGCAGGTAAAGATGTTCTCTTGTATAATAATGGTACGATTTATACCCATGCCACGAACGTCTGGACGATCGACTGCGGTCCCCCTCGCTCTCCCATAACTCTGGCATGGAAATTTAACGTCAGCGGTATGTACAATTATACCGCGAATTCGTTCAACACCCCCATGCTTGTGTTCCCGGCCGGCACTCGATTTGCAATCGGCCGACCACTGCCAAACACCGGGCAGTGGAAGGTGGATGGGGCAGGGAGTGTAAATCAGTTGTCCCCACCCGGCAGGGTCTGGCGAGCACAGCCACAACAGAACTAATGGAGAGGATCCTATGACGAGTCAATCTCCTCGCTGGCGACCCAGCAGACGGCTGTGCTTCGTCCTTGCGGCCTTGTTGGTCAACGGTGCGCTGGCTCTCTGGTTCTTGCTTCCTTCCGCCGAACCCGCGCCGCCCGTCAAGGAGCAGCAGGAAACCATGAAACAGTTTAACCGTGAGCCGATTCTCCTCAAGAAGGAGGTCCAGGATCACCTCACCCACGAATCGGTGGAGCAATCGATCGAGCATCTGCCCAACTTCGACGATACCGTCCCCAATACAGAAGCAGCGATGGGCAATACCATCTTGGGCGAACATCAGTACATTTTTGCCGTCCGTTATTACCCGACCCTGAACCGAGTACGCAAAATAGTTGAGGAAGGGAGGGACGCTCCTAGCCGTGTGACTCCCATCCTCAAGGAGAAGCTGCCACATGCCCTCGACGATTACAAACGAATCGTAAAGGACTACTGGGATCGTGTCCATTCTGCCGGTCCGCAAGTGAGGAGCCATTGGGATGAGTTCGAGAAGCGGCGAATTTCGACTTCTTGCTCGGTCTATCTCCTTGCCCAACTGGGAGCCTGCGATGCCTTGCCGTTGATGGCCAAGCTCTTTATCGACGAGGACAAACCCGATATGAACCCGGTCGTCAACCGGGTCTTCCTGTTCTGCGCCATGCACCACTTGGTGCGCACCCATCCCCGCGACAAACTCTCGCCGCAGGCACTCAAGCGACTGAATGAGTACTTGGAGGTCAGTAAGGAAATTCCTGCTTTCGAGGAGGTTTCCGTTCCCTCCTGGCGAGCCAAGTACGATACCTCGGATTACCGCATTACGATTCTCGGCCAAGATATGGAGATGGATAAACAGCCGCATATACGCGTGCATCGCTTCCCGGAAGATATGGGCTTCCAAGAAGAGCCTTTCATCGCGGTTCTCAAACCGCAGGTCAGGAAGTGGTTTGCCAAGATGAAGCTGTTCATCGACGCAGCCTATCCAACCGTTGCCAAGCCAGCGCCTAAAGTGAAGGGAGTGTCTTCGTGAACGCCGTCAAGCGCTGGCTCCTACCGCCGCAGCCCGTGCTGATCGTCATGGGGATCCTCCTTTTGGCAGCCTGCGCCTGGAAAGCCTATGCCCTGGTGACGCGGCCTATCGTCCTCGCACAACATTTCTGGACGACGCGGTGGTTCCAAACTGGCCTTGTGGAAGGCGAATTTTTCCTCGGCCTCTGGCTCCTGAGTGGATTGTACCCCCGGCGTGCCTGGCTGCTAGCATTGACCTGCTTCTTCGGCTTTTTCCAATTCAACTTTTACCTTTTCCTCGTCGGAGAAAAGACCTGCCCGTGCTTCGGCAGTATGCGCACCCGTCCGGGACAGACCGCGCTGCTCGATCTCGCGGCTGTTATCGCGTTGCTCGCCTGTAAGCCCTTCCCCGATGGGCCACAACCGACGATTCAAAGTCATCCTCGCCGTTTTCGGACGTTGTTGATTGTTTTTGGACTGCTCGGCGTCCCGGCCGTCGTCCTGCTCGGTGGCAGGCCCGATCCGAGTTTCCAGCCCGACCTTCGCAAAGACCTCGCGCTGAGGGAACGAATGGCCTTTCAGGTGAACCATCCCACCAACGCCGAACTATTGGCCCTCTTAGCAGTACAGCGCGGGTTCCCTGATGGCCGATAACTCTGTTATTCGGGAGGGAATCCGATGACAGAACAAGAAATTGCCGGCGTGGGGCCGGCCTTCGCGGCTTATCTGGGACGCTACCGTGCTTGCTTCCTCCAAAA
>DATBGU010000258.1:0-62329 GCA_036557825.1 Gemmataceae bacterium | reverse complement strand
TTTTGGAGGAAGCAAGCACGGTAGCGTCCCAGATAAGCCGCGAAGGCCGGCCCCACGCCGGCAATTTCTTGTTCTGTCATCGGATTCCCTCCCGAATAACAGAGTTATCGGCCATCAGGGAACCCGCGCTGTACTGCTAGGCCCAGGATAGCGAGTCGGTAACGCATGGTTGGGATTCCTCCTAGATGTGACTCTCCCTCCGGTAGTGGCCTGCGGCGCGGGATGGCGCCCCCTCGCGTTGCCAAGCTCTTCTTGGGAACGCAGGTCGAGAAGCTCCGCTTCCACCATGTTCTCGGCATTGAGAATCACCCAATCTTACAGACACCGAGCGGGTCGTCAACGACAGTTCCCAAATCTTACGAATTACTCATTTTTCACGATCGGGCCTGGCAAGTGAGCCGCGTATCGGCGTCCGACAGGTCAAAGGCGGCGAAACGCTCGACCTGAGCGACGTGCGCGTCAAGCCAGCGCGGTAGAAAAAATCCGCGTGCCGCCGGGGCGGGTTCGCCGCATTACTGATAAAGTCCAATCGGCCCCGGAGGATACCAGCGATGACGAAACCTGCCCTGGCGTCGGTGCTGCACGACTTGCACCGCCTCGCCGAGATGACCGGCGACCCGCAACAGACCGACCGGCAACTGCTCGAACGCTTTTTGGACCGGCGCGACGAGACGGCCTTCACCGTTCTGGTGCGGCGGCATGGAAGATTGGTTCTGTCGGCGTGCCGGCGCGTGCTGGCCGACGAGGCCGACATCGAGGACGCTTTTCAGGCGACGTTTCTGGTGCTGCTGCGGAGGGCGTCGTCGGTGCGCTGGCGCGAGTCAATCGGCAACTGGCTGTTCGGCGTCGCTCATCGTATCGCCGTCCAGGCGCGGGCCAACGCTGCGCGGAGGAAGCGCTACGAGGCGGAGGCGAGCAGGGAGCGTCAGCGACCGGAGGAGCCTGCGGATCTCTCGTGGCGCGAAGCCGTCAGCCTGCTACACGAAGAGTTGGACCGTTTGCCGGACGCCTACCGGATGCCGCTGCTGTTGTGCTGCCTCGACGGCAAGACGCGCGATGAAGCCGCGCTGGCTCTCGGCTGCTCGGCCGGTTCCATCAAGGGCCGACTGGAGCGCGGCCGGGAAGTGTTGCGCAAACGGCTGCTTCGCCGCGGTTTGGCGCTGTCCGGCGCAATGCTGGCCGCATTAGTGGATGCGCCGGCGGCGACGACGGCGCCGCCGCCATCTCTGATTCGGGCCACGCTGCAAGCGGCCGCGACGGGTCGGTATCCTCGATCCATCGCCCGTTTGATTCAGGGAGCCATCCCGAGAGTGTTCGCCGCCAAGATGCGGATCGCCGCCGGCGTGCTGCTGACGATCGGCCTGTTGGCTGTGGGCGGCAGCCGCGCGTTCACGCCCGGCGGCGCTGATCCCGCGACGGAGCCGTCGGCCAAACAGCCTCAGCCCAACCGCGCCGCTTCTAAACCAGCGGACGACGAGAAAAACGTCCTCACCCTTCGCGGTCGCGTGCTGGGGCCGGATGACAAACCCGTGTCCGGCGCCAAGCTCTACTTTCCCCGCTGGGCCAAGGAGCGACGGCAAGGCGAGAACGATGTCACCGTCGTGCAGCGCAGCACCAGCGATGCGAAGGGCCGCTTTCGCGTGCAGCTGCCGCGCACGGACATCAAGGCCGGCCAGCCCCATCCGCTCCTCGCCGTCGCGGAGGGCTTCGGACTCGCCTGGATCGAGTTGAAGACGGAAGCGCCGCCGGGCGACGTGACGCTGCGACTGGTCAAGGACGTTCCGGTGCGCGGCCGACTTATTACCACGGAGGGCAAGCCGGCGGCCGGCGTCAACGTAGCCGTGTCCGGCGTCATGGCCTTCGAGCGCCTGGACGATTTTCTCCGTGTTTTTCAGAAAGAAACCAAGCACTTCGACGAAGGGACCGGTGCCCGGTCGTTGCGATTGCCGCTGGACGACGTGCTCCCCATCAAACCCACCGACAAGGATGGCCGCTTCGAGATCAACGGTATTGGCGTCGAGCGGCTGGCCGGAATCGAAGTGAAGGGCACGGCCATCGCTCCTAACGTCATTCTCGTGGTCACGCGCGCGGACTTCGACGCCAAGGCATTTCGGAAGGGCGCGTTTCGCCGCGACGGAGATCAAGTGCCGCCCTTGTTCGGTCCCTCGTTCGAGCACGTCGTCGCCGCGCGCGCCGTTGAGAAGACGCGGGCCATTGAGGGGACGGTGCGCGAGGCCGGCAACGGCAAAGCCGTGGTCGGGGCCACCGTCACGGCGGCCGGTGCCTCGGCCGTTACCGATGCGCGGGGCCGTTATCGGCTCGTGGAGATACGCAAGCTTTCGGAATACGTCGTGTACATCACCGCCCCGAAGGAGATGCCCTTGATCGGATGTTCGGTGCGGGTGAAAGCGGCCGACACGTCCGGCGCGGAACCGATGAAGGTCGATGCCGAACTGATGCGGGGCGTCGTCGTCACCGGCCGCGTCTACGACAAGGCGACCGGCAAGGGCGTCCGCAGCTCGATAAGTTACGCCGCGCTGCGGGAGAACAAAACGCCCAAAGCGGAGGGTTTGACTCTCTATACCTTCGCCGACGAGTACGGCCGGTTTCGTCTCGTGACGGTCCCTGGTCCCGGCGTGGTGCTGGCCTCGGTTCCAGGCACGCTCTTGAAGATCGAAGGAGTGCCGATTTATCCCTACAAGCCGGCTGCGTTCGACGCCGCCGACCGGACGCGCATCAAGATGGTGGATGGGAAGACTCCCTACGGCGCTTTCCGTACCGCGGACGGCACGGTGGACCTGGACCTATTCAGCTCCTGCAAGGTGCTGGATGTCAAGGACGGCGGCGCGCCCGTCTCGTGCGATCTGGCCCTCGATCCTGGCAAAACGCTAACCGTGGAGCTTCACGATGCGGAGGGCAAGCCGCTGACTGGAGCAGTAGTGGCGGGCGTCAGCGCCCAGACCTTGCGGGTCGTGCCCTTCAAGACCGCGACCAGCCGCATTTACGCGCTCGATCCCGATCATCCGCGCCCGGTCGTGGTTCTGCACATCGAGCGCAAGCTGGCCGCCGTCGTGACGCTGCGCGGCGACGAGAAAGAGCCGGTGACGGTTAAACTGAGGCCGGCGGCGACTCTCACGGGGCGCGTGCTGGACGCGGACGGTCAGCCCGTCGCCGGCGCGGAGGTGCACACCCTCTACACATCCACCGGGCGGGAACTCACGAAATCGCAATCGCGCTGGAACCTGCCGCGAACCGACAAGGAAGGACGTTTCCGCCTGGAGGGGATTGTCCCCGGCTTGTCGTTGGAACTCGGGTTCGTCAAGGGGCGGCAGATGCTGGTTCCACAGACGCGGCGGGAGATCAAGCCGCCGGAATCCGGCAAGACGCTGGACCTGGGCGATATGCGCATCAAGCCGAGGCCATGAGATGAAATGCACGACAAGGCCGGAGCGTCAGCGACGGGTCGTGGACACCGTTGCTGATGCTCCGGGCTTGTGTATCAACATAATTGCGCACTCCGAACCGCGGCGCGCCTCTAGGGTGTACGGAGACACGATACCCCTTTGGCGAGGGCGAAGCCATGACTACAACCCCGGCGGACCTGCTGCGGCACGTACACAACCTGGTCGCGACGCATTCGAGCGATCAACTCACCGATCGTCAACTCCTGGAGCGCTTTGCCGCAGTGCGCGAGGAAGCCGCGTTCGCCGCGCTGCTGCGGCGTCATGGACCGATGGTGCTGGGCGTTTGCCGCCGTGTGCTGCATCACGAGCAGGACGCCGAGGACGCCTTCCAGGCCGTCTTTCTCATACTCGCCCGCAAGGCCGGCTCGATTCGGCAGATCGACGTGGGCGGCTATCTCTATCGCGTGGCCTATCGCTTGGCCCGCCGCGCCGGGTTGAACGCGAGCAGACGCAAACGGCTGGTAGGTGCCGCGAGCCGAGCGGCACCCGGCCCCGCTCGGCTCGCGGCATCTACCTCGGCTGACCCGATGGCGGACGTGACGTGGCGCGAAGTGCGGACGGTCGTGGATGAGGAATTGCAACGTCTGCCGGAGGCGCTGCGCGCCGCCGTGGTGCTGTGCTATCTGGAAGGCCAAACCCATGAGGAGGCGGCGCGGCGATTGGGTTGGAGCAAGGGCACGCTGCGCCGCCGGCTCGATCGGGGACGCGAACGGCTGCGTCGTCGGCTGCTGGCGCGCGGCCTGGCGCCGATGGCGGCGCTGACGGCATCGCTGTTCGCCGACAGCAGTGCGCCGGCGACGGTGCCGGCGGCACTGGTCGATCCGACGATTCGCCTGGCCTTGGGTTCCGAGGCGTCGTCGGCCGTCGCCGCGCTGGCCGAAGTGGGACTAGGGATCGCGGGCGCCGGCAAGATGAAAGCGGCGACGGCGGTCCTGCTGCTGATGAGCGCGTTTACTGGCGCGGGCCTGTGGGCGCTCTACACTCCGGCCGCGCACACCGCCGCGCCTCAAGCAGTCGCGAAAGAAAAGGCGAATACGCCGAAGCCGCGAACGCCACGGGAAGAAAAGAAGTCACCCGTGCAGGTCGGCGGCCGCGTACTCGATCCCGACGGCAAGCCTGTGCGCGGAGCGAAATTGCTGTTTCTTTGGTGGGGCGAGAAGCTTCCCTCCAAGGTCTGGGCCACCAGCGCCGCCGACGGCCGCTTCGGGTTCGAGGTCGCTCGGCCTTCGGCGTCGAACGCCGGATGGGACATGCCGCGCGAGAACGTCTACGTCCTGGCGGCGGCCGAGGGGTATGGCTTCGCCGTGGCGCGGCTGGACAATCCCGAAACGGCGGGCCATGTGACGCTGCGGCTCGTCAAGGATGACGTGCCCATTCGCGGGCGCGTCCTCACCCTGGAAGGCAAACCGATCGCCGGCGTCCGCGTCCGCATCAACGATCTGGAGCCGTATAACCAGCCGCAAGTGTACGTGCCCAAGAAGGGCGATCTCACGAACTGGCTCGCCGCGCTCAAGACCAGCAAGAATGACGCCTGGGATCTGGAACGGACCTACTTTGCGGGATTGTACAGTTCGGCCTTCGATTTGCTCTTTCCACCAGCCACGACAGAAGCGGATGGCCGCTTCGAACTGCGCGGCCTCGGCCGCGAACGGCTCGCCCATCTGCGCCTCGAAGGACCGACCATCGCCACGCAGATCGTCAACGTGATGACGCGGCCGGGCGAAAAAATCCGCCTGCCGTTGACCTGGCGTCATCCGAAGGGAGAAACCATCACGTACCACGGTGCCGCCTTCGAGGTGCTGGCGGAACCGACCAAGCCGGTCGTGGGTGTTGTCTGCGACCGGGACACCGGCAAACCGTTGGCCGGCGTGACGATCTGGCCCCACAAGATCACGAATCCCTGGAACATCGTCAACTATAACTCCGGACTCATCCAGACCACCACGGACAAGGAGGGGCGCTATAGGCTCGTCGGCTTGCCCAAGGGCGAAGACAATCAGATCACGGCGACGGCGAACGATCTCCCCTATCTGCCCGTTCGGCAAAAGATCGAGAACACGCCGGGCCTGGGTCCGGTCACGGTCGATTTCGCCCTGAAGCGTGGCGTCTGGGTCAAGGGCCGCGTCACCGAGAAGACCACCGGCAAGCCCTTGCGAGGAGGCGTCGGTTATTACTGCTTCAACGATAACCCGCACAAGAGAGAAATCCCTCTGGAGTTCAGTGGCTCCGCCCTCGGCGGTTCGACGCGGGATGATGGTTCCTTCCAGTTTGTCATTGTGCCGGGCCGAGGCTTGCTCGCAGTGCAGGTTAGCCATAACGATCATTACCTCAGTGGAGTCGGCGTTGAGAAAATCAAGGTGCGGCGCGACCGGATGGGCGAGGTCAACTATCTCGACACCTATCCCTTCTGCTACTTCGAGAGCTACAACACCCTGGTCGAGATTGACCCCAAGCCTGGCGACGAATCCATCACCTGCGATTTGATCGTGGAACCCCACCGCAGCTTGACGGGGACGGTGTTGGGACCGGATGGCAAACCACTGGCAGGCGCCCGATTCTGGAATACTCCATTGCCCGGCAGCGAGTTTACGGTGTGGCGTCTGCCGCCGAACAAACTGCGCGAACCGCGGGTACTTGAGTTTGTGCATGAGGGCAAAAAATTGGCAGGCTTTCTGGTCGTCCACGGCGACGAGAAAGCCCCTCTGCAGATACGTCTGCAACCGTGGGGCGCACTCACCGGCCGACTGATCATGGCGCGAGGCGAGCCGCTGACCGGCGTGACCGTGTCCTGTAAGGCGGGCAACGCCTTCCCGGACAAGCAGGGACGGTTCCGCATCGAGGGATTGATACCCGGCCGGAAATACAATCTGTACGTCAGCCGAGAGGGATTGAGCCAGCCCATTGTCGGCGGCGAGCCGAAGGATCTGACGGTCAAGCCCGATGAGACGAAAGACCTGGGCGACCTGAAAGTCAAAAAGGAGTAGCCTCGCAGTTGTCGAAAGTTCCGCGCTGGAATCGGGGTGGGCGGCAACTAGAAGGAGACGACAACCCTTTTGGAATCCGGAGTCGCCGTCATGAGCCGTTCCGCCTGGGCCGCCAGCGTCCGACAGCTTCGCGGAACCATCGCCGCGCAGCGCCACCACGACGAAAGCGACGAGCAATTGCTGCACGCCTTCCTCGTCCGTCACGAGGAAACCGCCTTCACCGCCCTGGTCCGCCGGCATGGCCCGATGGTCATGGGCGTTTGCCGCCGGGTGCTGGGCCACGTCCAGGACGCCGAAGACGTTTTCCAGGCTACCTTCCTCGTGCTGGCTCGCCGCGCCGCCGCGGTGCGCGACAAGGCCGCCCTGGCCAGCTTTCTGCACGGCACCGCCTACCGCCTGGCGCTGAGGGCCAAGCGAACCGCCGCCCGGCGACGCCAGCACGAACGTCAGGCGCCCACCCGATCGACGGATGACCCTTCAGATAAGCTGTTGTGGCGCGAGGTGCGGACGCTGCTCGATGAGGAGATTGGCCGTCTGCCGGATATTTACCGCAGCGTGTTCGTCCTCTGCTGTCTGGAAAACCTTAGCCGGGCCGAGGCGGCGCGGCGATTGGGGATAAAGGAAGTCACGGTATGGAGCCGACTGGCGGGGGCGCGCAAGCGGCTGCAAAGGCAGCTGTCGCGTCGCGGCGTGGAGTTGATGGCCTTGCTGACGGCGACCGCCCTGGCGACGCAGACGGCGTCGGCGTTCCCGGCCGCCCTGCTGGCGAAGACCACGGCGGCCGCGCTGATGGTAAACAGCAGCCCACCCCTCCTCAGCATCGGCAAGGCCAAACTGATGGCCGTACTCCTGTTGGTAGGAGGACTCGCCTCGGCCGCGAGTCTGTGGGCCTGTCGCGGCTTCCCTACCTCCGCCGTCCCTCCATCCCAACTCAACGCCCAGGAGGAGAAGGACAGATCTGTGCCGCGAACTTCGCAGGAGCAGAAGAAGCAAACCATCGAGATCCGCGGCCGCGTTCTCGGTCCTGACGGCGAGCCGGTGAAGGGTGCCCGACTGTACTCCGCGCGTTTGCGAAGGATGTTTCCTCACGACGATGCCGTCGTCGCACGCGCGCAAACGGACCCCACCGATGCAAAAGGCCGCTTCCGCCTCCGCGTCAATAAACCCGGCGAGGATGAATACGCCTATCTCCTCGCCCATGCCGCCGGCTTCGGGGTGGACTGGATCAACCTGGGCGAAGACGACCTGTCTTCGGAAGTGACGTTACGGCTGGTGAAGGACGTGCCGATTACCGGTCGCGTTGTCAACACCGAAGGCCGACCGGTCGCCGGGGTGTCGGTTTCGGTCGCCCGGATCTTCGTCCCGGCGAATGAGAAACTGGACGACTACCTGTCCGGCTGGCATGGCGGGCAAATGAAATTCTTCGACTCCCTCAGTTCCGTCCGCAAGCGCCTGTACGCTCCCCTCGATGCCGTCAGCGGAGCGGCGACGACGGACAAGGACGGCCGATTCACTCTGCATGGGGCCGGCGGCGAGCGCATCGTTCACGTCGCGTTTTCCGGCGGCGGCGTGGCCCGTACCACGCCCTACGTCATCGCGCGGTCCGGATTCGACGCCAAGCCCTACAACGCCGCACTTCAAAAAGACGAAGACGGCCGAAAGTTTGTGGAGTGGAACCGATTCCACCTGTATCCGTCCGACTTCACGTTCGTGGCCGAAGCCGGCAAGACGATCGAAGGCACGATCAAGGACGCGGCCAGCGGCAAACCGCTGCCCGGCTGCCGGGTGGTGATCACAACGAGCTATGCGCACGGGACCACTGCCGTGTCCGACGCCGAGGGCAAGTATCGCCTGGAGGGTATAGCGAAGAGTCGTCGCGGCTACGACGTGGGGGTCCGTCCGCCGAAACATAGCACCTACCTGTACGGAGAGGGCAGGCGGGTGGCCGACACGCCGGGGTTCACCAAGGTCCGCCTCGATTTCGAGTTGGTGAAGGGCGCGATCGTCACCGGCCGCGCGGTGGACAAACAAACCGGCAAGGGGGTGCGCTGCTACTTTCGCTCCGTGCCGCTGCCGGACAACAAGTTCATCGGCTCCAAACCCGGCTTCGACCTCCGCGATGGGGACATGTCGAGAGAGATCGAAGCGGGCGAAGACGGCCATTTCCGCCTCGTCACCATTCCCGGCAAGGCGCTCCTCGCGGCCGGAGTCCGGGAGGAGAAGAGGTTTCACGGCGAACGCTTGAACCTGTATCGTCAGGCCGGCCCGGACCCGGCCCATAAGGACATTTTCAAGGAGCACGATGACACGTGGATTGTCCGAACCGCTCCTAACAACCGTTTCGAGATCCTCTCCCTCTACAATGCGGTCAAGGTGATTGATGTCAAGGAAAACGGAGAAACCAGAGTCGAATTATCTGTCGATCGGGGCGCGACGGCCCGGATCGCCGTGCAGGACGCCGGCGGCAAACCACTCGCCGGCGCGTGGACGGCCGGCCTGACGGATTGTTGGCCGATCACCTACAAACTCCCGGAGGCGACGGCGACCGTGTACGCCCTGAATCCGGACAAGCCGCGGATGATGGCCTTTTTCCATGCCGAGAAAAAACTCGGCGGCACGGCGGTCGTTCGCGGCGAGGAGAAGGAGCCGCTTGTTGTGAAACTGCGGCCGGTGGGTACCGTGTCCGGCCGTCTGCTCGATGGGGACGGCAATCCCCTGGAAGGCGTGGAAGTGTCGATCGTGGCCCAGACGGACATCGGCCGTGAGCTGTATCGCTTCGCTCCAACCGGCAACCTGAGCGTCACGGACACGGAGGGGCGTTTCCGGCTGGAGGGCGTTGTTCCGGACTTGAAGTTCACGTTGAACCTACGGCGCGGACGCACCTTCTTCGTCGGCGAGCGCAGTATCGGCGCCAGGCAGCTCAAGCCCGGCGAGATCCTCGACCTGGGCGACGTGCGCACCAAACAGAGAAATTAAGGGCCGGACATTCCGGCGAAATTTACTCGATAGACCGGCGGCGGGCGGCAACTATAAGAAGGTGACAAGACTTTCTGATTCCGGAGTCGCAGACATGAGCAGTTCCGCACTGGCCGCCGGCGTTCGGCACCTTCGCAGCGTGGCCGCCGCTCAGAACCGCCACGAGGAAAGCGACGAGCAGTTGCTGCACGCCTTCGCCGTCCGTCGCGATGAAAGCGCCTTCACCGCCCTCGTCCGCCGGCACGGCCCGATGGTGCTGGGCGTCTGCCGTCGGGTGCTGGGCCACGTTCAGGACGCCGAGGACGTTTTCCAGGCCGCTTTCCTCGTGCTGGCCCGCCGCGCCGACGGCGTGCGCGACAAGAGCGCCCTGGCCAGCTTCTTGCACGGCACCGCGTTCCGCCTGGCGCTGAGCGCCCGCCGCGCCGCCGCCCGCCGGCGCAAGCACGAAGCGCAAGCGCCGGCCCGGCCGACGGACAACCCATCGAGCGAACTGCTCTGGCGCGAGGTGCAGACGCTGCTCGACGAGGAAATCGCGCGCCTTCCGGATACGTATCGCGGTGTCTTCGTCCTATGCTGTCTGGAAAATCTCAGTGGGGCCGAGGCGGCGCGGCGATTAGGGTTGAAGGTAAGCACGGCATCGAGCCGACTGATGGAGGCGCGCAAACGCCTGCAACAGCGCCTGGCCCGTCGCGGCGTGGAACTGACGGCGCTGCTGGCGGCGAGTGCACTGGCGACGGAGACGGCTTCGGCCCTGCCGGTCGGACTGTGCGCAAGGACGGCGCACGCCGCGATCGCTCCGACCGTCGCCGCCCTGGCGGAGAATGGCTCGATGATCCTGAGTACCGGCAAGGCCAAGTTGGCGACCGTTCTGCTTGTGGCGGCGAGCGTGCTGACCGGCGCCGGTCTGTGGTTGCTCGCGAAGCCGCAAGCGGCCGTCGCTCCGCCTGCGGAAACGCCCGCCGCGAGCGCGAAGCCGAAGGCCGCTCCGCCCAAGACCGAAACGGCGAAGACGGTGGAAATCAAGGGCCGGGTGTTCGGACCCGACGGCGTGCCGAAGGCAGGCGCGAAACTTCGACTGCTCACTCTCGGCGACAAAGTCGAGACGCTCGGCACATCCTTAGAGGATGGCCGTTTCACCGTCGCGGTCCCGAAAAAGGCGAAAAATCACTTCCTCATCGCCGAATCCGCCGGCGCCGGCCTCGACTTCCTCCAACTGGGTTCCCCCCAGCCCGATAAGCCAGTCGAGTTCCGCTTGGTGAAGGACCGCGCGATCCACGGCAAGGTCGTCAACACCGAGGGCAAGCCGGTCGCCGGCGTGCGCGTGATCGTCTTCAGTATCGGTGTCTACGCGGACAACTCGATGGATTCCTTTTTGACCGCCTGGAAGAAGCGGCATTTCATGTCGGGAATGCCGGGCGGTGTGAAGACGATTTGGGACGGGGCGGCTCCGCTTTTCACCGCGACGACCGATGCCGCCGGCCGCTTCACCTTCAAGGGCGCCGGCAGCGAACGGCTCGTCCGTCTCCGTCTTCGTGGGGCCGGCATCGCCGACAGCGAGGTCTGGATCGTCAACCGCGACGGCTTCGATCCCAAGCCCTACAACCAGGCATCGCTCGACAACATCCCCAAAGGAATGGAGCGCCTCAGCATCCGCTGGCTGCTGCACGGACCCGAGTCTTCCGCCGTCGTCGAGTCCGAAAAACCGATTCGCGGCGTCCTCAAGGAAGCCGACACCGGCGAGGGCCGGCCGGGCGTTCTAGTGCGTCTGACCCGACGCGAGGGCGGCGCGCTGATGGATATCGCACCGGAAGCGCGGACGGATGCGCAAGGACGCTACGAAATTCGCGGCGCCCGCAAGATGAAGCGCTACATGCTCGAAGTTCCCGGCGATGTGAAGACGGGCTACATGGCCTGTCAGGTCTGGGCCGACGACACGGCCGGCTATGAGCCGATCACCGCGAACATCACAATGAAGAAAGGCGTGATCGTCACCGGCAAGTTGCTCGACGGAACGACCCGCAAACCCGTCAACGGCTTCGCCATGGCCGCCGTGCTAAACAACAATCCGTTCGTGAAGGACTATCCGGAGTTCAACTCCGCCGCCGGCTTCCCCATGCACAACACGGACGCGGACGGCTCGTTCCGGCTCGTCACGCTCCCTGGCCCCGTGCTGCTCATGGGCGGGCCGAACGATTGGGCGTCGGGCTACAAGTACGAATCTCCCATTCCCGATCCGAAATATCCTCAGTACTTCACCAAGGATCCGAACTTCGTCGCCTATTACAATCCCGGCGGCAGCATGTCGCCGATCCAGGGCAACTTCTGCAAGGTGCTGGAAATCAAGGTGGACGCCAAGGTCGTCGAGCAGAACATCGTTCTGGAACGCGCTTCCGCCCTGCCAATTCGCATTCAAGACGCCGACGGCAAACCACTCCGCGATGCCTGGGTCGCCGGCGGCAGTCCGAAGGACTGGTATCCCCCCATTCAGTGCAAGGACGCCGAATGTTCGGCGTATCAGCTCCAACCCGGTAAGCCTCGTTTGCTGGTCTGCTTCCATAAAGAGCGCAAACTTGCCGGCACGCTCACGCTCAAGGGCGACGAGAAACCACCGGTCGCGGTGAAGCTGGCGCCGGCCGGGGCGATCAAGGGCCGGCTGCTCGATGACAACGGCAAACCTCTGGTCGGTGTCGCGCTCAGTCTGCATTACCGCGACCGCGCCGGCGAAGAGATTCATGGGATCGTCCATGCCTCGAAGCACGTCGTCACGGATGCGGCCGGCGCGTTCACACTCGACGAATTGGTGCCGGAGTTGAAGTTCGAGTTGTCGTTCCAGCAGGGCAAGCGACGCTTCGAGCTTGAAAGGAAACCCGCCGAGCGAACCGTTCAGGTCAAGGCGGGCGAGGTCCGCGATCTGGGCGCGATCAAACTCAAGCCCGTGCCCGAAAAGGAAGGCGAATGAATGGTGAAGTCTCACGCATGGCTTGGGCGTTTCGGCGACGAAATCGCGGCGGCCGGGAACTATTAGAAGGTGACAACACTTTCTAAAGTTGGAGTCGCAGTCATGACCCGTTCCGCGGTGCCGGCAAGCGTTCGAGGTCTTCGCCATCTGTTGATCGAGCAGCGTCGCCAGGAGGAGAGCGACGAACAATTGCTGCACGCTTTCCTCGCTCACAGTGATGAAACCGCCTTCGCCGCGCTCGTTCGCCGGCACGGCCCGATGGTGCAGAACGTCTGCCGCCGTGTGCTGGGTCACGTCCAGGATGCCGAGGACGCCTACCAGGCGACGTTTCTGCTGCTGGCCCGCAAGGCGGTGGTTCTGCGAAATAGAGCCGCGCTTGCCAGTTGGCTCCACGGCACCGCGTATCGCACGGCCCTGAAAGCCAAGCAATCGGCCGCCCGGCGGCGCAAGCACGAAGCGCGGACGCCGCCGCGGACGGCGGACAATCCCGCGGGCGAACTGCTGTGGCGCGAGGTGCAGACGCTTCTCGACGAGGAAATCGCTTCGCTCCCGGAGATTTATCGGAGTGTTTTTGTTCTTTGCTGTCTGGAAAGCCTCAGCCGGGCCGAGACGGCGCGGCGATTGAGGGTGAAGGAGGGCACGGTATCGAGCCGGTTGGCCGAGGCGCGCACGCGCCTTCAGCAGCGGCTGGCGCGGCGCGGCGTGGAATTGACGGCGCTGCTGACGGCGACGGCTCTGACGACGCAAGCCGCGTCGGCGCTGCCGTCGGTGTCGCTTACGAGGATGAGCGGGATCGCGCTCTCGCCAAGCATCGCCGCCCTGGCCGACAGCGGCCCGTCGATTTTGAGTTTCGGCAAGGCCAAACTGGCGGCGGTGTTCTTACTGATGGTGGGTGTCGTGTCCGGCGCGGGGCTGTGGGCCTTCCGCGAACCGGCCGCGCCGCCGGCCCAGTCCGCGAAAGCACCCGCCGCTCCGAGCAGCGATAAACCGCAGACCCCGCCGCCGAAGCGCGAGGCTGCGCAGACCGTCGAAATCCAGGGACGGGTTTTCGGGCCCGACGGCAAACCGAAGGCGGGGGCCAAGCTGCTGTTGCTTGGCGAGAACGATAAGATCACCGAGCTGGGCGTCACGGATGCGGACGGACGGTTCGCGGTCGCCGTGCCGAAACGGGCGGAGGGTCGCCTCATCGCTCGGACAGAGGACGCCGGCATCGACTTCGTTTCCGCCGCCAATTTGAAACCCGAAAAACCCGTCGAGCTGCGCCTGGTGAAAGATCGGCCGATCCGCGGCCGGATCGTCACCACGGAGGGTAAACCCGTCTCCGGCGCGCGCGTGGCCGTCCGACTCATCCGGGTCTATGCCAACAATTCGCTTGACTCGTTCCCCACCGCGTGGGCGAAACGCCGCGGGAATTCAGAGACGCCGGAGGGCGTAAAAGATTTCTGGCCCGGAGGGACCGCTCTTTTCACCGCCGCGACCGATGCCGAAGGCCGCTTCGTCCTCCGCGGCATCGGCGCCGAGCGCGTCGTCTTCCTCAACATCGTGGGACCCGGCATCGCCTCCACCGAGCGCCGGGTCATCAACCGCGACGGTTTCGATGTGAAACCCTACAACCAGGAATTGCGAAACCACTCACAGGGAAAAGTGCAATGGGGCCCTTGGATCCTGATGTCCGGGCCGGACGTGTCCATCGTCGCCGAACGCGAAAAGATCATTCGTGGCGTCGTCAAGGACGCCGATACCGGCAAGGGGGTGGCAGGGGCGTCGGTTTGGCTGTTAGCCGGTGATGAACACAATGACCTATTCCGCGGCCTGTTAGCGCTGCCTCTCGAAACACGGGCGGACGCGGACGGCCGTTACGAGATTCGCGGCGCACTTAAGGCCAAGTCGTACCTGCTCCAAGTCATGAGGGACCGGGTTAGGGGATACTTGGGCAGCGCGGTTCGAGTGACCGATGACACACACGGCTATCAGCCTTTCACGGCGAACCTATCGGTGAAGAAAGGCGTAATCGTCACGGGCAAGATAATCGACAAATCGACCGGCAAGCCCGTACCCAGCCTCGTCGAGAACGCTGTGCTGAACGGCAATCCGTTCGTCAAGGACTATCCGACGGATTCCGGGGGATTCATATCCCACGCAGAGACGGGGAAGGACGGCACGTTCCGAGAATTGGTTATTCCCGGCCCGGTATTGCTCAAGGGCGGTGTGGATTGGACGCGCTTATCGGGCGGAGAAGCCGAGGCGATGGGCTATAAAAAGTGCAAACCCGATCCGGAATACCCCAAATATTTCCAGATGAGGCCGGATGGTAATCTGGGCTATTTCGGACTCAATGGCGTTGCCTACGCATATGGAGGAAACGCTTGCAAGGTGGTGGACGCCAAACCGGGCACAGCCATTATCCATCAGGATCTCTTCGTGGAGCGCGAGAGCGCCAAGACCGTGAGGATTCAGGATGCGGAAGGCCGGCCGCTCAACCGCGCCTGGGCGGCCGGCCTTCGGGCGGACAACAATTGGCCGATTCGCCTCAACGGCGATACTTGCCCGGCCTACGCCCTGGAAGCGAACAAGCCGCGGCTCATGATCTTCTATGAACCGAGCAAGAAACTCGCCGGCTCGCTGCGATTGACCGCGAACGAGAAGGAGCCGATCGTCGCCAAGCTGGGGCCGGTTGGCACGATTCGGGGCCGATTGCTCGACGCGGAAGGAAAGCCCCTGGCTGGTGTTGTGGTCGATGCTCGTTTTCGGGACGGCGAAGCCGGGCATATCCATGAGATCATCCACAAGGCGAAACACGCTATCACCGATTCGGACGGATCATTTTCCCTCGACGAGCTGCTCCCCGATCTAAAGTTTGAGCTGACCTTCCGCCAGGGCAAGCGGGGCTTCGAGCGCGTCGCGAAACCGACGGAGGCGACGATCGAGGTCAAGGCGGGCGCGACGTGCGACGTGGGCGCGATCGAACTGAAACCGGTTCCCAAAAAGTCGGACGAATGAGTGGAAATAAACTGTCCCTCCCCCGGCCGCGCGGATCAATAATGCAGGGACAACCGTGGCATGGTCGGGAGATGCGAAACCATGAACAACCTGCAAATGGGCGTCGTTCTGCAACACCTCCGCCGCGCGGCGACGCGGCGACACGACGACGAGTTGGGAGACGAGCAACTGCTGGAACGCTTCGCACGGCAGCGCGAGGAGTCGGCCTTCGCGGCGCTGTTGCGACGGCATGGACCGATGGTCCTGAGCGTCTGTCGCGGCATCTTGCGGCAACCGCACGATGTCGAGGACGCTTTTCAGGCGACGTTCCTTGTTCTCGCTCAGAAGGCCGCGTCGATTCGCCGCGGCGAGTCGGTCGGCGGCTGGCTCTACGAAGTCGCCTATCACGTCGCCCTCAAGGCGCAAGCCGGCGCCGCGCGACGGCAGCAATGCGAAAGGAGGACGCCGGCCATGACGCAAGCCGATCCTCTGGATGACATGACCGTTCGCGAGCTGCGCCGCGCCTTGCACGAAGAGTTGCGGCAGTTGCCGGAGAAGTATCGGATGCCGCTGGTGTTGTGCTATCTGCAAGGCAAGACGCAGGAGGAAGCGGCGCGGCAGTTGGGTTGGCCCCGGCGGCGCGTCAAGGACCGTCTGCAACGCGGCCGCGAACAATTGCGTCGCCGGCTGAGCAAACGCGGCCTGGCCCCCGTGGCGGCGTTGACGACCGCTCTGTTCGCCGCGGACGGCGTATCGGCGTCTCTGGCCGGCGCGACGTTGAGCATCGCCATAAAGACGGATGCGGCCGCGCCGGCGGTCGCCACGTTGGCGCAAGCGGGTTGCGCGGCTCTGTCTGTTAGCAAGGTGAAGACGATCACGGCGTTACTGTTGCTGCTAAGTTTGCTCGGCGGCGCGGGGCTGTGCTTGAGCGCGAAGCCGCAGGCAGCCGTCGCCCCGGCGGCAGAAGCACCTGCCGTCAAGGCGAACGATAAGCCGGCCGCTCCGCCCAAGGGCGAAGCGGCGAAGAGCGTGGAAATTCAGGGCCGCGTTCTCGGACCCGACGGCAAACCCAAGGCGGGAGCGAAGCTGTCGTGGTTCGGCGAAGACGATGCGATTCGCCAACTCGGCGTATCGGCGGCGGACGGCAGCTTTACCGTCGCGGTCCCCAGCGAGACAAAAAAGAAATCTCGACTCGCGGATTACCATCCCGCGTATCTCCTTGCCCAAGGCGCGGGCGACGGCCTCGACTTCCTTTCTCCCGCTCGCTTGAAGCCCGGAAAATCCGTGGAACTACGACTGGTGAAAGATCGGGTGATTCGCGGCCGCCTCATCAATACCGAGGGCAAGGCGATCGCCGGCGCGCGGGTGAGCGTGCAAACCATCCAGAGTTACAAAACGCTGGATACTTTCTTGACCGCCTGGATGAAGTGGCATTCCTGGGTTCAGGTGCCGGACGGCCAAAAACGTCTTTGGACGCGAGCGACCACACTGTTGGCGACCACGACAGACGCCGACGGTCGCTTCGCCCTTCACGGCGCAGGGGACGAGCGGGTCGTGACGATCTACTTCAGCGGAGCCGGCATCGCCAACGCCCAGCTGGATTTCGTCAACCGCGAGGGCTTCGATCCCAAACCCTACAACCGGGCGGTGCTCGACAAAAGTGCGCCACGCTTTGGATCGGGTCGTCTCGCGATACTATATGGCCCGGACGCTGCTATCGTCGCCGAGGCCGGAAAAGTCATCCGCGGCACGGTCAAAGCGGTCGATACGGGGAAGGCCCAGCCGGGCGCCGCGGTTTGGCTAACCCGCCTCGGTGACGACCTCCCGCAGGTTGCTTTCCAAGTGAAGACGGACGCCCAAGGCCGCTACGAGATTCGCGGCCTTCGTAAAGCGAAAAAATACGCGCTCCAAGTCCTACGGAACCCGGCCACGGGATACATGGGCAGCCTGATCCACGTCGAGGATACGGAGGGCTATCAGCCCATCACCGCCGACATCACGGTCAAGAAAGGAGTGATCGTCACCGGTAAGGTCATCGAGCGCGCGACCGGACAATCTCTCCCCGGCCGGATCAGGATAGCCGTCCTGTCCGGGAATCGATTCGCCAAGGATTACATGAAATACCGCTACCCCCGATTTGTGTTCGATGTGGAGACAGAGGCCGACGGTACCTTCCGGGACGTCACGATCCCCGGCCCGGTGTTGCTGATGGGCGAACCAGATATTTATCGCTTGCCGGGAGGAGAAGTCGAATTGATGGGGTTTAAAATCCCTTTGGCCGACCCGAAATATCCACAATATTTCCAACAGCGGCCGGATCGCAGCCTCTTCTATTTCGGACTCGACGGCGTCCGCGGCAGTGTGCGTGGGAACTCGTGTAAGGTACTGGACCTCAAACCGGACACGGCCATCGTGCATCAGGACATTCTTCTGGATCGGGAGCGCGTCCGGGAGGTGAAGGTCCAGGATGCGGAAGGTCAGCCGCTTCGCGGTGTCTGGGCAACGGGCCTTCACCCATTGCCCAGATGGCCCCGCGCAGTTTTGGTCAAAGGTGACTCCTATCCGGTTTATGGTTTGGAGGCAGGAAAACCCCGGCTCCTGATCTTCTACGAGCGCGGTAGAAAACTCGCCGGTTCGCGGATGCTCCGCGGCGACGAAAAACAACTGGATGCGGTGCAACTGAGGCAGACAGGAGCGATCGCGGGCCGATTGTTCGATGCGGAGGGCAAACCTTTGGCCGGCGTCGTTCTCGATGTGCATTACCGGGACGAGGAGGCCGCGCAGGTCCATGAGGTCGTCCACGAGGCCAAGCTAATTATTACCGACGCCGACGGCGCCTTCACCCTCGACGAACTGATCCCGGAATTGAAGTTCGAGTTGTCGTTCCGCCGCGGCAAGCAGCGCTTCGAGCGCGTTGCAAAACCGGCGGAAGCGACGATCGCGGTCAAGGCCGGCGAGACGCGCGAGGTCGGCGCGATCGCGCTGAAACCCAGCGCCGAGAAGCCTGAAAGTTGAACACGGCGAAGCGCGGCGCGCCTCTATGGGTGTACGAACATCCCAACACCCACAGAGCGAGGAGAACGACATGAGCGGCGCATCGGCGAATTTGCGGCGGCACGTCCAGCAACTGGTTGAGGTCCACCGAGACGCCGCGCTCAGCGATCACCAACTCCTGCAACGCTTCGCGGCCCAGCGCGAGGAAGCGGCGTTCGCCCTGTTGGTACGGCGTCATGGGCCGATGGTGCTGAGTCTGTGCCGCCGCGTCCTCGGCCACGAGCAGGACGCCGAGGACGCTTTCCAGGCGGCGTTCCTCATCCTGGCGCGCAAGGCCGGCGCCATCCGGCAGACCGATGTGGGCGGCTTCTTGTATCGCGTGGCCTATCACTTGGCCGTCCGCGCCCGCGGCCGGGCCGCCAAGCGCGAACAGCGAGTAGGTGCCGCGAGCCGAGCGGCACCAGGCCCCGCTCGGCTCGCGGGGCCTACTTCGCCCGACCCTCTGACCGATGTGACCTGGCGCGAAGTGCGTCAGTTGGTGGATGAAGAATTGCAGCGTTTGCCCGAGACGCTACGATCAGCGCTGGTGCTGTGCTACCTGGAGGACAAGACGCAGGAGCAAGCGGCGGCGCGGCTCGGCTGGAGCAAGAGCACGCTGCGGCGGCGTCTCGATAGAGGCCGCGAATTGCTGCGACGGCATCTGCTCGCGCGCGGCCTGTCACCCGCGGCGCCACTGACCGCCACGCTGTTCGCCGAAGGGGCCGCGCCGGCGATGGCTCCGGCACTGGCAGATGCAACAGTCCGCAGTGCCGTGCAGGGGGAGCCGCTCGCGCCGGCCGTCGCCGCCCTGGTGGAAGGAGGCGCGCTGCTGCCCACCGGCAAAACGAAGATTGCGCTGGCGATCCTACTGGCCGTGAGCTTACTGGGCGGCGCTACCGCTTGCGGTTTCGTGCTCAGCCGCCAGCGGTCCGCACAGCCACCCGCCGCCACGGCCGCTCCTCCGAAGCGCGAAGCGACCAAGAAGGTGGAAATTCAGGGGCGTGTCCTCGATCCGGAGGGCAAGCCGAAGGCCGGCGCGAAACTGCTGCTGCTTGGCAAGGACAAGAGCACCGAACTCGGCGTCTCGGCGGCGGACGGCCGCTTCACCGTCGCGGTCCCAAAAGACGCGAAGGGCCATTATCTCATCGCCCAGGCCGAGGGGACCGGTATCGACTTCCTCGATCTTCCCCAAGGCGAACCGAAAAAGCCGGTCGAATTGCGGCTGGTGAACGATCGCGCGATTCGCGGCGAGGTCGTCAACACCGAGGGCAAGCCAGTCGCCGGCGTGCGCGTGGCCGTCGATAACCTCGGCGTCTATCCCAATAACTCACTCGATTCCTTCCTGGCAATCTGGAAGAAACAGCAGCGCGTCACGAGCGGGCTGCCCAACGGGGTGAAACACATCTGGGAAGGGGCGGGAACGCTGCTCGCCGCGACGACGGACGCCGAGGGCCGATTCACCCTCCCTCACGTTGGCGAGGAGCGGCTCGTCTCGCTCCGCCTCAGCGAAGGAGGGATAGCGGATGCCGAGATATGGGTCGTCAATCGACGCGGCTTCGATCCCAAGTCGTACAACGAGGCGGTCCTCAACAACAGTGGTCGGAAGGCCATCGACGTATTCGGGAACCGCTGGCGGCTGCACGGTCCCGATCTGTCGGTCGTTGCCGAGGCGGGAAAGACGATCGGGGGCGTCGTAAAGGACATCGATACAAGCAAGGGGCGGCCGGGAGTGGAGGTCATCCTGAGCAAGGATGGCAACGGCCACCTCTTGACTGGCCCGCTGATGAAAGTAAGGACCGATAAGCAGGCCGCTATGAGATCCGCGGCGCCCGCAAGAGCAAATCGTACATGCTTGAAGTGATGGCCGATGCCGTCGCGGGTTACATGCCCTGCCAGATCCGGGTCGCCGATACGCCGGGGTATCAGGCGATCGCCGCTGATATCCGCATCAAGAAGGGGGTGATCGTCACCGGCAAGGTGATCGATAAACAGACCGGCAAAGCCATCCCTGGATGGGTCCGCGTCGGGATTCTGCACGACAATCCCTTCGTCAAGGACTATCCCGCCTTCGGTTCTTCCGCCTGGGTATACGCTCCCCGCACGGACGACGACGGCACCTTCCGAGTGGTCACGGTTCCAGGTCCGGTGCTGCTGATGGGCGGTCCCGACCAACAGCGATTGGCGGATACGCAAGCGAGTCACTTGAAATACAAGCCCGTGAGACCCGACCAGGACTATCCGCACTACTTTTCCAAAAAAGGACAGCGAAACAGTTTGGGGGCCCCTTATGTCTACTATGGTCGAGACGGTGGAATCACGCCCGTCAGTGGAAACTTCTGCAAGGTTCTGGAAACCAAGGCGGGTGTCGCCGTGGTGAAGCAGGACGTCTTTCTGGAAGCGGGGAGCGCTTTGCCCATCCGAATTCGCGACGCCGAGGACCGGCCCGTCGCCAAAACCTGGGTGGCCGGCAGGAGTCCGATGGAGGGATGGCCGATCACCTGCGCGGCGGACGCCTGCGCGGTGTACAACCTTGAGCCGGGTGAACCGCGCTTGATGGTTTTCTTCGAGCCGACCAGGAAGCTCGCGGGAACCTGGACGTTGAAGGGCGATGAAAAGCAGCCGGTCGTGGTCAAACTGGGACCGCCCGGGGCGATCGAGGGCCGGTTGCTCGATGCGAATGGGAAACCCCTGGCGGAAGTGGCGGTCGATGTCGAATACCAGGACCGTGAGGCCAGGGATATTCACGCGGTCGTCCACAAGGCCAAGCAAATCGTCACCGACGCCGACGGCGCCTTCACCCTCGACGAATTGATTCCGGCTCTGAAGTTTGAACTGTCGTTCCGCTGCGGCAAGCACCGCTTCGAGCCAATCGTGAAACCCGTCAAGATGAGATTCGAGGTCAAGCCCGGCGAGAAGCGCGACGCGGGCGCGATCAAACTGCAACGAGTTGCCAAAAAGGCGGAAGAGTGACCGTGCCGTCCTCGGAATGCGGCGGCGAAATTCGTTTCCGAAAACGCCTCGACCGGGAACTATCAGAAGGTGACAACCCTTTCTGATCTTGGAGTCGTCGTCATGAGCCGTTCCGCGATGCAAACCGGCATCCGCCGCCTTCGCGAGCGTCTGGCCGCCCAGCGCGGCCCGGAAGAGAGCGATGAACAATTGCTGCAAAACTTCCAGAACCGCCGCGACGAAGCCGCCTTCGCCGCCCTGGTTCGCCGTCATGGGTCGATGGTGCTGCACGTCTGCCATCGCGTTTTGGAGCATCGGCAAGACGCCGAGGACGCTTTCCAGGCCACCTTTCTCGTCCTCGCCCGCAACGCCGCCTCCTTGCGAAACAAGACTGCCCTGGCCAGCTTTTTACACGGAATCGCCTATCGAACCGCCATGAAAGCCAAACAATCCGCCGCCCGACGGCGCAAGCACGAAAATCAGACCCCGCATCGATCTCCGGCCGATCCCTCGCGCGAACTGCTGTGGCGCGAGGTGCGGGCGCTGCTCGACGAGGAGATCGCCCGGTTGCCGGAATCTTATCGGAGCGTTTTTGTCCTTTGTTGTTTGGAAAACTTGAGTCAGGCGGAGGCGGGGCAGCGGTTAGGGATGCAAGAACGCACGGTATCGAATCGCTTGACGGCGGCGCGCCAGCGGCTCCAGGAGCGGCTGGCGCGGCGCGGCGTGGAACTGACGGCGTTGCTGGCGGGTGCCGCGTTGGCGACGCAGCCGGCGTCGGCGCTGCCGCCCGTATCGCTCGCTCGATTGACCTCGGCCGCGCTGTCGCCCGCCGTCGCGGCCCTGGCGGAGAATGGGTTGCGTCTGGGCAAAGCGAAGTTGGCCGCGATGATTCTGATGGCGGCCGGTGTGCTGGCCGGCGCCGGCGTGTGGCTCAGCGCTAAGCCGCAAGCGGCTGCCACTCCGCCGCCGGCCCCGCGGAAAGAGGCTCCCGCATCCGCCGCTCCGAAGGAGGAAATGAAGGACGCCGTCGAGTTCAGCGGCCGCGTCCTCGATCCCGATGACAAACCCGTAGCCGGAGCGAAGGTCTATTACTACTTCATCACGCGCCAAGAGGCACGCCTTCCCGTCCGTGCCACCACGGACGCTCAAGGCCGTTTCGCCTTCACGCTGACGCCGAAGGACGTTCCGCTGTCGGCGGACGCGGAGCGCTCCGATCCGCGAAAAAGCGGTCACGTCGTCGTCAAGGCCGACGGGTTCACCTTCGCCTGGCACGGCATCGCCAAGCAGCAGACGGACCTGACGTTTCACGTCGCTCCGGATGACAACCCGGTCGTCGGCCGCATCATCAACCTTGAGGGCAAACCGCTGGCTGGGCTGCGTGTGACGGCGTGGAGCGCCGCGGCCCCGGAGAAGGGCGACCTGACGCCGTTCGTCAAAGCGATGCAGTCGCGCGAAGCCTTTTACCAAGCCTATTACCAACATCTTCCGAATCGTCTTCACAGCCCGTTCTACTGGCGTCCGCCCGTCCCTCTTCTGCCGACAACCACGACGGACGCCGACGGCCGCTTTCGTCTACCCGGCTTCGCCAAGGAGCGGGTCGTCGAGCTGCGCATCGAAGGGAAGACGGTTGAGACGCAGAATTTGTTCGTCCTGACCCGCCCCGCGCCCCGCGAGGGAGGGACATTGCTCTCCGCTCCGCGAATCAAGGATCCCATCTTCGGACCCGATAAAGCCGTGATGATGGTAGTGGAGAACGACTTTGTCCATCCGCTCCCGCCGGGTGGGACGGTCGCCGGCACGGTGCGCGACGCGGACACCGGGCGCCCCATTCCGCGGGCGATTGTGGAAAGCTATATGCTGGCGGGGACTATTCTCGCGCAGAACACGATTTACCACACCGTCGCCGACGATCAGGGTCGTTATCGCTTCACCGGACTGCCGCGCGGCGCGGGCAATCGCATTCGCATCCGGCCGCCGGCTGATCTGCCGTATGTACCCGCCGTCAAGGAGGTGCCCGCCGCGAAGCTGTTCGCCGAGGCGACGGTGGATGCAGCCCTCAAGCCCGGCGTTTGGGTGGATGTGACGGTCGCCGACAAGACCACGGGCCGGCCCGTGCTCGGCTCCGTCAGCTACTTCGTGCTGCCGGAGAAACCATCGCCGGAACGGCCCTTCGAGCAGCCTTTCGCGGATGCCTACAACAACTTCATGACCATCCGCAACGATGGTACTTTCCGGTTCGCGGCTGTTCCTCGGCGAGCGATTCTCGCCTACCGGGCCGACTGGGAGAAGTACCCAATCGCCCGCGAGGCGGCGACGATCTACTTCCCGTTTGGACTTTCCTCGTCAAACTTCCAGGCGTTCGCCGAGATCAATCCGAAGTTGGGCGAGGGGCCGGTGAAGGTGAAATTTGTCCTCGACGCCGAGCGCGTGGTCAAGGGCAAGCTCCTCGATCCGGAGGGCCGACCACTTTCCGGCGTCTTGGCTGCGGGCCTGCGCCACGACTGGTATCGGGATGCACATGGACCGCTCAAGACGGCAGAATTCACCGCTCTGGGTGTCGATCCGGACCGTCCGCGTTTGCTGTGCTTCGTCCACCCCGACAAGAAACTGGCCGGCAGCGTCGTTGTTCGCGGCGACGAAAAAACTCCGATCGCGGTGAAGCTGCAACCGTGGGCGACGGTATCCGGCCGCTTGCTGGACGCGGACGGCAAACCCATCCCGAACGCCACCCTCGCGTTCACGGAGGTTCCCGTCTCCAAGCCGGGTAAACCGAGATCGCTCGATACGGGTCTGCACGTCGTCACACGATTCGCCGGCCAGCCGAGCCTCGACCCGCGCACCGATGCGCAAGGCCGCTTCCAAGTCGAACGTCTCGTGCCGGGACTGAAATATAACCTGGCCCTGACCGACGCACGGGGAGCGACGCGAATCGAGCAGATCAAATGGCCGGGGCTTGTCTTCCGCAAGCTGATCTTGAAAGTGGGCGAAACGAAAGAACTGGGCGACGTCATGCTGCAACCGTTCCCCAAGTAGGGTGGGCCGAAGCGCAGCGAGGCCCACCCCGCTCCCCTGGTGGGCCTCCTTCGTCGGCCCACCCTACTGGAACGCGGGAAAAGTTGAAGGAAAGCGCGTTGGCCGCGCCTCTAGGAAGTAGGTCCGCCGGAGCGGTGGGGAAATATTGTTGTCGCAAACGCCTCGACCGGGAACTATCAGATGGTGACAACCTTTCGCAATGTGGAGTCCCCATCATGAGCAGTTCCGCACCGCTGGCCGCCGGCGTTCGCCGCCTTCGCCGCAAACTGGCTGCGCAACAACATCACCACCACGACAGCGACGAGCAATTGCTGCGCGCCTTCCTCAGCCATCGCGATGACCGCGCCTTTGCCGCACTGGTCCGCCGTCACGGGCCGATGGTGCTGAGTGTCTGCCGGCGCGTCCTGGGCCATCAGCAGGACGCCGAGGACGCCTTCCAGGCAGTCTTTCTCGTGCTGGCCCGCAACGCCGCCTCGTTGCGGAAGCGGACGGCCTTGGCCAGTTTCCTGCATGGGACCGCTTATCGTATCGCCATGAAAGCCAAACAAAACGCCGCCCGGCGACGCAAGCATGAAGGGCAAGTCCGCCACGCGGAGCAAACTGTAAGCGATCCCGCCAGCGGATTGCTGTGGCGCGAGGTGCGAACACTGCTCGATGAGGAGATCGCTCGGTTGCCGGAGATTTATCGGAGCGTCTTTGTCCTCTGCTGTTTGGAGAATCAGAGTCGAGCGGAAGCAGCGGAGCGATTGGGACTGAAAGAACGCACGGTGTTGAGCCGATTGGCGGAGGCGCGCAAGCACTTGCAAAAGCGGTTGGCGCGGCGCGGCGTGGAGTTGACGGCGCTCTTGGCGGCGACCACTCTGACGGCGGAAACAGCCTCGGCGTTGCCGGTCGAGTTGCTGGCGAAAACAATTGGAGGCCCGGCGTCTCCTATCGTCGCCTCCCTGGCGAATAGCGGTCCAGCGATCCTGAATCTTGGCAAGGCCAAGCTGGCGGCGGTGCTCCTGTTGGCGGTGAGCGTGCTGTCCGGTGCGGGGCTATGGTTGAGCGCGAAGCCGCAAACGGCCGTCGCCCCGCCGAACTCGTCCACGGAGCCGCCTTCCACCAAGGCCAACGACAAGCCGAAGGCTGCGCCGCCCCAGCGCGAAACGGCCAAGGGCATGGAATTTCACGGCCGCGTTTTCGATCCGGAGGGCAAGCCGAACGCGGGGGCCAAACTCCTGCTCCTGACGAACGGCGTCGACCGCAAAGTCATACCGCTCGGCGTCTCGACGGCCGACGGCCGCTTTACCGTCGTGGTTCCGCAAGTGGCGTCGGATGAAGTCTTGCCCGTGCTCCTCGCACAAGCGGACGGCGCCGGCGTCGCCTTCTTCGCCCTCAACCAGTGGAAACCGGGGGGAAAGTCGGAAAAGCCGATCGAGCTTCGCCTGGTGAAAGACCGGGTGGTTCGCGGCCGCATCGTCACCACCGAAGGCAAGCCGGTTGTCGGCGCGCGAGTGGCCGTCGAAAACCTCGGCGTTTGCGGCAACATTTCGATGGATTCCGTCCTGGCCGTCATGAAGAAACGGCCTCACTCCCTGTACGGACTGCCGCGCGGCGTCACCTTGATGGGGGCTCCCCTCGTCTTCCGGCGCGGAGGGGACGCCTTGATGGCCGCCGTCACGGACGCGGACGGCCGGTTCGTCCTTCGCGGACTCGGCGACGAGCGGTTCGTCGTGCTACACCTCAGCGGCAAGGGCATCGCCGCCGAGGAATTGTGGATCGTCAACCGCGACGGCTTTGATCCCCAACCGTACAACCAGGCGCTGCGCGACACCATGACCCGAATGAGGATGCAACGCTCCCCGACCGAGGGAATGCTGTATGGGCCTAATGTCTCCTTCATCGCGGAGGCCGAAAAGGTCGTTCGCGGCGTCGTCGCGGACGCCGACAGCGGCGAGGGACTGCCGAACGTCGCCGTCTACCTGACCGACGCGAGGAGGGGCCTCCGGGCGATGACGGACGCGAAGGGCCGCTACGAAGTACACGGCGCTCACAAGGTGAAATCGTATACGCTCCAAGTAAACGAAGACCCCACGGCGGGCTACGTGCCCTGTCGGATCGTGGCCGTCGATGCCCCCGGCTATCAGCCCGTCACCGCGGACATTAAGGTGAAGAAGGGCGTGATTATCACCGGCAAGATGATCGATGGGGCCACCGACAAGCCCCTGCCCGGCTTTGTCCGGGCCGCCGTCCTGCTCGGCAATTCGTTCGTGAAGGACTTTCCCGCTTTCGACTTCCATGGCTACACCCCGACAGGCAGCGGCGGCGACGGCGTCTTCCGCGTGGTCGCCATTCCTGGGCCAGTGCTGCTTGTGGGCCAGCCTTATGACAGTATCAAATTCAAACCCCTTATACCCGATCCGAAATATCCTCAGTATTTTCGGAAGGGCCCGGTTCCCGGCCTCTCCGGCTTTTACAATGCCGACAACAGCATCTCGCCGCTGGCGGGGAATTTCTGCAAGGTGCTGGAGATCAAGGCGGACGCCAAGGTCGTCAAGCAGGACATCGTTCTGGAGCGCGCCTCCGTCTTGCCGGTTCAAATCCAAGATGCCGACGGCAAACCGCTCCGCGGCGTCTGGGCTGCCGGGGGCGGCGCCGAGGATTGGGGGCTGCCGATCCAGTGCGACGAGGCCACCTGTTCGGCGTATCAGCTCGAAGCTGGAAAACCGCGTTCGATGGTCTTCTACCACAGGGAGCGGAAACTTGCCGGCACGCTCACGCTCAAGGGCGACGAAAAGCCGCCGGTGGTGGTGAAACTGGCGCCGGCCGGGTCGGTCAAAGGCCGGCTGCTCGACGCCGACGGCAAACCTTTGGCGGGAGTCGTGGTTGAAGTGCGTTACCGCGCCGGCGCGGCCCAGAGCGTCCACAACGCGGTTCACGAAGCGAGGCAAATCGTGACCGGCGCCAAGGGAACATTCGCGTTCGAGGACGTGATTCCGGAGATGAAGTTTGAGTTGTCGTTCCAGCGCGGCGGGCGGCGTTTCGAGCGTCCAACGAAACCCGCCGAGGCGACGGTCCAGGTCAAGGCGGGCGAGTGCCGCGATTTGGGTGCGATCAAACTGCAACGAGTTCCCGAAAAGTCAGGAGAATGACCGTGCGCTCTACGGAATACTGGGCACCGTATAAGCCCGATGACAAGGCTCCTTGGCATCTGCGCCGTGTGGTCCACCTGCATCGCCGCGCCGGTTTCGCCGCCACCTGGGGCGAAATTCAGCGCGACCTGAAGGACGGCCCGCAGGCGAGCATCGACCGCCTGCTGACCGGCAAGATCCACGGCCGGGACGTGCCGCAGGACTTTGAGCGTGTCTCGGCACTCTTGGCCGAGTCCGCCGTTGCCGCCGGCGACGCGGCCCGGCTGAAAGCGTGGTGGGTCTACCGCATGTTGTTCGGACCCGATCCGCTCGGCGAACGACTGACACTGATGTGGCACAACCACTTCGCCACCAGCAACATCAAGGTCGATGACCTCGCCGCCATGTGCCGCCAGAACGACCTGTTCCGCGTCCACGCCCGCAAGCCGTTCGGCGAACTGCTGACCGCCGTGGTGCGTGATCCGGCCTTGCTGCTGTGGCTGGACGCGCCGGCCAACCGCAAGGAGCATCCCAACGAGAACCTCGGCCGCGAACTGATGGAGCTGTTCACGCTCGGCATCGGCCACTACGGCGAGAACGACGTCAAGAACGCCGCCCGCGCGCTGACCGGCTGGACGGTCGTGGATGGGGAATTTCGTGATGTGCCCGCTCGCCACGACGATGGCGAAAAGACCATCCTCAACAAGAAGGGCGCCTGGGGCGGTGGGGACCTGCTGAAACTGCTGCTCGATCATCTGGCGACGGCGCGACGGTTGGCCGTGCGCGTCTGCGAGCAATTCATGGGCGAGGGAGCCATCGACGCGGCCGGCATCGACGCCCTCGCCGATGGCCTTCGTCGTAACAACCTCCGTGTGGGCTGGGCCGTCGAGACGGTGCTGCGTTCGCAGGCGTTTTTCGCCGACAAGAACCTGGGGACGCGCGTCGTCGCTCCGGTCGAGTACGTTCTCGGCGTCGTCCGCGTCCTGGAAATGTTCGATCCGCCGCCCAGCACGGTGGCGCTGGCCGACTGGATGACGCTGCTGGGGATGGACCTGTTTTATCCACCCAACGTCTTTGGCTGGCCGGGCGGCCGCCGCTGGATCAACACGCGCTCGGTCCTCGGCCGCGCCAACTGCGCCGCGGCGCTGGTCGGCGGCAGCGGCGCCGGCCGTCCCGAAGCGCTGGACGCCCTTGCCCTCGCGCGCCGCCATCAGCGCGGCCGCGATTTCGAGGACGCCATCGGTTTTTATGGTGAGTTGCTGCTGGGCGCGCCGCCGAACACGGCGTTTCGCGATCGTCTCCGCAAAGCGCTGGGGGCGAAAGCGGCGCTGGAGCCGGAGACCGTGCGGCGTGTGGTGGTTCTGATATTGTCTTCCCCGGAAGCGCAGTTAGGTTAGGAGATTTTACCCATGATTTCGCGTCGCGATTTCCTCGGCCGCTCGGCGCTGATCGCTCTGGCGCCGACTGTGCCTCACTTCCTCGCTCGCAGCGCCCGCGCCGCCGCCCCGCGGCGCGACGGCCGCGTCCTCGTCGTCGTCGAACTCAGCGGGGGCAACGACGGCATCAACACCAGCGTTCCCTTCAAGGACGAAGGATATCTCAAATTTCGCAAGGCGCTGCGTCTGCCGGAAAAACAGCTCCTCAAAATCGACGATCAAATCGCCCTGCATCCGGCGCTGGGCGACGCCATGAAGTTGCTGGAGAGCAAGCGCCTCGCCATTGTGCAGGGCGTCGGGTATCCCAACCCCAACCGCTCGCACGCCCGCAGCATGGCCATCTGGCAGACGGCGCGCTTTGATCCCGAAGAACACAAGAGCTACGGCTGGCTCGGCCGCGCCCTCGACGTGGACGCCGCCTCGTCGCTGTTCGTGGGCACGACCGCTTCGCCGATCGCCCTGCGCGGCCGGCGCTCGGCGGCCTCGGCGCTGTCGCGGCTGGAGGAGTTCCATCTGACCGGCGACGCCGCGGCGGCGCGGGCGATGGCCTCGACCGCGGACGCCGACGATCTGTCCTCGTTCGTCCAGCGCAGTTTCCTGAACGCCTACACGACGAGCGATCGGCTGGCCGAGGCAGCCCAGGTCAAGGACGCCGGCGTCAGCTACCCCTCCACCGGCCTGGCGAACCGCTTGCAGCTCGTGGCCCGTCTGCTCAAGTCGGGCTTCGCCGCGCGGGTCTACTACACATCGCAGGGCAGTTACGACACCCATGCGGCGCAGTTGCAGACGCACGCCAATCTGCTGCGTGAACTGGGCGGGGCGCTGCGGGCCTTCCTCGACGACCTCGCCGCTGCCAAGTTGGCCGATCGCGTCGCCGTGCTGGTGTTCAGCGAGTTCGGCCGGCAGGTGCGCGAGAACGCCTCGGCCGGCACCGATCACGGCACCGCCGCTCCGGTGTTCCTCGCCGGTCCCGGCGTGCGAAGCGGACTGGTCGGGACCGCGCCGAACTTGCTCGATCTGGTAGGCAACGCACCGAAGATGACGATGGACTTCCGCCGCGTGTATGCGGCCGTCCTCGACGATTGGCTCGACGTGGCGTCGAAGGACGCGCTGGGCGGTACGTTCGAGCGCTTGCCGTTGTTCCGGAGTTGATCCTGCCCTACCAGCCCGCAGCGCCGGCAAGGGTTGTCCTTGCCGGCGCTGCGGGCCGGTCATTTCGCCGTGTAGCCGCCGTCCACCATCAGATTCTCGGCCGTGATGAACGACGCCTCGTCGGAGGCGAGGAAGAGGATCGCGTAGGCGATCTCGCGCGGCTCGGCAATGCGCTGGATCATATGCGCGCCTCCCCAACTCAGATCCTTGTCGGCGGCGGCGCGGTCCATGCCGGCCTCGCGGCACTGCCGCTCGACGATCTGCGTCCACACGGCGCCGGGGGCGACGGCGTTGACGCGGATGTTGTCGGGCGCCAGGTCGAGGGCCATGCAGCGCGTCATGTTGGCGACCGCCGCTTTCGTGGCGTTGTAGGTGACGAAGTGCGGCTGCGCGATGAAGCTGGAGATGGACGACAAATTGACGATGGACCCTCCGCCGGCCCGCCGCATATGCGGCACGACGTGCTTGGCGACCAGCGCCGGACCCATGACGTTCACGTCGAGGATCTGCCGCCATTCCTCCGGCGTCGCCTCGATGCCGCGCAGCACGAAGACCGCCGCGTTGTTTACCAGGACGTTGATACGGCCGAAGACGCGCGCCGCCTCGTCGGCCATGCGCCGAACGCTGTCCTCGTCCGCGACGTTCGTCTCGATAAACAGCCCCGTGCCGCCCTTGCTCTGAATGTGTTCGGCGGTGTCGCGCCCGGTCCTCGCGTCGCGCTCGGCGATGACAACGGCCGCTCCCTCCTCGGCGAACAGCTCGCAGGTGGCCCGGCCGATGCCCGCCCCGCCGCCGGTGACGACGGCCACCTTGTCCTTGAGTCGATTCATTTCTTCTCCCCCCTCCAAACAATCGATCGCCGGCGATGGGATTGTATGGTTGGAGCATACCGGAAGGCGACCCCTTCACGCCTCCGAAGAGCTACTTTTCGCCCACGCAGTACAAACGCCCCGTGGTTTTGAGAAAGATCCTCCCACCCGACACCGCGGGCGATGGTCCATCGTCCCCGGCGTCCTTGATGCGGTTGCTCGCCAGCACTTTTAGTTCGGGTCCGGCCTGGATCACGTACGTCTGACGGGGACTGGCAAAGTAAATCCGTCCGTCCTTCGTCGCGATCGGGCTGGCCAAAAACGAGATGTCTTTCAGACGCTCCTCGTAGACGAGTTCCCCCGTGGACAGCTTCCAACACTTGAGCACGTCCGGCTTGTGGACGCGATAGAGATAATCGCCGACGATGACGGGACAGCCCAGCCCCTCCGGCACCTTGGCGTGCGTCCATTTCACGCGGCTTTTGCTGACGTCGCCCTCGCCGCCGGGATCGACCGCCAAGCCGCGACCGCCGCCGCTGTCGCTGTAGACCAGGCCGTTGCCGTACGTCAACGAGGTCCAATATCCGCCGTCCTTCCCGCACCACCACCGCACTTCGCCGGTGTCCGGGTCCAACCCTTGCAGCTCTTTCGCCAAGGCGACCATCATCTGCGGTTTGCCCTTGACCGGCATCAGGACCGGACTGCTGTTCGTGCTGCCGTTCACCTTGGCGCGTTTCTTCTCCCACTTCACCTCGCCGCTCGATTTATCCAGCGCCAGCACGAAGGAGTCTTTGCCCTGATCGCAGAGAATCAGGAGGGTATCGTTGTGCAGAAGCGGGCTGCTGCTGACGCCGGGATAGACGTGATACGGTCCCGGACGCTCGCACCGCCAGACGATCTTGCCGTCGAAATCGACGGCCGCGACCACTCCCGAACCGAACCAGGCGTAGACGCGTTTGCCGTCGGTGATAGGCGTGGGGATCGTGTAATAGTCCTCTGCCCATGGGCCGTGCGGCACGGTCGCCCGCCACAGTTCCTTGCCGTCCGCCGCCGCGAAACAGAGGACGTAATGGTCGGGAATGACCTTGTTCTTGACATCCTGGTCGGACAGCTTGGGAACATTGGTGATGAAGACGCGATCACCCCAGATGATCGGACTGGAGAAACTCTTCCCCTTGAGGTCCACTTTCCAGCGGATGTTTTCATCGTTCTTGCCGCCCCATTTAAGGGGCAAATCCTTCTCGCCGCTGCTCCCGTCCCCGCCGCGACCGCGCCAGCTGGGCCAGTCGTCCGCCGGACTCGCGCCTGCGGCCAGGACGAGCAGAAGGACCGGAAGACAACAGGGAATGACGCGAGGGATGGAGCGCGAACGGCTCATGAGATGATCTCCGTGGTTGGCGGTTGGAACAAATCAATCGGGCGAGCGCGGATTGAGGTAGGCTACTTATCGGGGAGGACGTTTCAGGTCCGAATCGGCGAGCGTTGCGTCGCAGGCGTTTCGGCAAGTCTGCCGTCAGGATAGCCTAGAGGAACCGAGAGGGGAACAGGAATCGTGGGCGAGCACCGAAACGCGGGCCAAGTTGCCGAATCCCGCGTGAAGTCGGTGGGCGAGCTTCCCCAGATCTTCCCCAGATCGCCCCTTGCGAGCCAACTTCCGCAAGCGAAGAATGGAGTATTTGTGAGAGATGCCGGCATTCTTTTCGAGCGACCGAAAAATCCACCCAGCCCTCAGCGCGAGCAAGGGAAGAAGTCACCCTTGCTCGCGCTGAGGTTGGCGAACACAAGTTTTGCCTGGAATAAGAGCCGTCCATCTCCGAGGGAGGTAAAATGCCAGGTTCGACAACCCCGTACAGTGCCGCGGTACCGTCTCCACAGACGACCGCTTCCTCTTCGGCGGGACTGCGGGGCGCCGAGTTGGAGCAGCTAATTAACCTTGCCGATCGAGTCCGGCAGCTGACCGCGGAGGGGCAGGCGAACCTGCGGATGCTGCTGGCGGCGCCGCCCCCCGAACCGACTTCGGTGAGGCGGGCTACCGTCGCCGGCACTCGGCACCTCGTCTACGTTCACGGCATTTGCCCGCATTCCCCCGGCTACTCCAACGATTGGTGGAACGCCCTTCAGCCGTACACCAACGCCTTCGGCGCCGGCGACCTCGGCGACAGGCGGCAAGAAGTCCTCTGGAGCGACCTGGTAAACGAACGCGGACAGGTCGCCGCCGCGGTCGGTGGGACGGCGGACGGGCGCGTCGAGTGGGCCGCCCGCATCCGTGGCGTCCTCGAAGACCGCGCCGCCACCCATGCCGTCCAGACCGGACCGAGCGTCGCGTCACCGCAGCTGGCCCGCGATCTGTTCGCGCGACCCCTGCAAGCCCACGACCTGTTGGCCCGCGACCGATCCGCCGCCTTGGGGCTGCACATCCCCGGCCTGGACTGCGTCGATGATTTCGCCGTCTACATGTTCGACGACTCCGTCCGCGCTCAGATCATCGGCCGATTCACGGACGTGGTCCGTCCGCTCCTGGAAGACGGCGACGAGTTGGATATCATCAGCCACAGCTGGGGCACGGTGGTTGCCTACGAGGGGCTGCGCCAGTTGGAGGACGACGGACTCACCGCACCGCAGATCCGCAATTTCTTCACCGTCGGCGCCGCGCTGTCCATTTTCCTGGTCAAGCTACGTCTTAGGCCGTCCAACCGCGACGGCCATCGGCCCGCCCCGGTGCGGCGCTGGGTCAACCTCGACGCCAACGGCGATCCGGTCGGCGGCCGGTTGCAAGGCCAGCCGTATCAGGTCGATGCCGAGTTCCTCAATCTCGATAACCTCGGCTGCGGCCGGTTCGACGCCGTCTGTGCCCACGGTTCCTACTTCAAGCGCGACAACGTAGCCGTCAACCGCGACATCTTCGCCGCCTTCATCGACCGGCCCTGACCAAAGGATGAAGGATGAAGGAAGAAGGATGAAAAAAACATTTGATTCATCCTTCATCCTTCATCCTTTCCGCGTACCGCGTTTGTCCGACACCTTCTCGTACTCGGAGGAAGAACTCATGGCCAAGAAGCAACATCACACCGCCGAGCCTGCCGAGGGCGCCGACGATGTGTCCGCCACCGTCCATGCGCTGACGCAGGTCGCGCAGTCCCTGACGCAATCCGCCACTCAGATGATGCAGACCATGCAGGCGATGCAGCATCTGTTCCAGGGCAGGGCGCAGGTCGGAGGCGGAGCAGCGACCGCAGGGCCGCAGACCCAGATCAATACCTGGGGAGACGACCCCTACAGTGAGGAGACTCCCACGGATGATCCACCACTGGCGACCCCAATCAAGGTTCCCGTACCGGTCAACAACTTTCCCCTCTTGCAGATCCAGATCATCGACCGAGGTCCGCCGCCGGGACTCTACGACCCCGGTTCGGCCAATTTTCGCTACTGGGTCGCCTTCGAGGCGCTCACGCGCGGCATCAACTTCTGGGGCGAGAGGCTGCCGCCCGGAACGCGCTGGACGACCTTGAGCGCTCCGATGCAAGTGAACCTCGCGGCCGGAGAGGATCTCAACGCCAATTACTCGCGCCAGTTCGGCCTCCGCTTCTACCAGGACACCGTGCAAGGAGTGCAGATCTTCTCGGGAGAAAGTCCGGACGTGAGCTGCCACGAGCTGGGCCACGCTATTTTGGATGCGGTGCGTCCGGAATTGTTCGATGCCGCCAGCATCGAGGTGGCGTCCTTCCACGAGTCGTTCGGCGACATGAGCGCCATCCTTAGCGCCTTGCAGCTGGATGCGGAGCGCGAACTGGTGTTCGCGGAGACGGAGGGGCATCTCAACGTGAACTCGCGCCTGTCGCGTCTCGCCGAGCAGCTCGGCTGGGCCATCCGCCAGCTCTCGCCGACCGCCGCGGACCCCGACTGCCTGCGCAACGCCGCCAACCGCTTCTTCTATCGCGACCCCGACGATCTGCCGCCGTCCGCGCCGGCGAGCCAGCTCGCCTCCGAACCGCATTCGTTCTCGCGCGTCTTCACCGGCGCGTTTCTCGACGCTCTGGCTCGGATGTTGACCACCGCTGGGCAGGTCAGCGCCGGCGGCCTGCGCACCGTCAGCCGCGATCTGGGACAGTTGCTGATCGACGGCGTTCGCCTGGCGCCGATCACCTCCGGTTACTACAGCCAGGTGGCGGCGGCCATGATCCAGGCCGACCAGGCGCGCTTCAACGGCCGCTACCGCACCGCGCTCAGCAGTGCCTTCATTCAGCACGGCATCCTTGCGCCGTCCTCGTCGGCCGCGTTGACGAAGGCGCCGACCCCGCAAATGATGCCGAGCGCCGCGCCGCCGGGAGCCGGCTTCGAGGGATTCGTCGGCGCGGCGCCGCTGCTGCCGACCTTCGGCCAGGAGAGCGAGGGCTATCGCAGCACTGCCCACGATGCGCCGCAGTTGCCGACTCTCACGGTGGCGACGCAGTTCGGCATGGACATCGAGGTCCTCGCGCCGGCCGAACCTCCGCGCTTCAACGTCGTTTCCGCCGCGCTGGGCGCCGCCGCGGCGGCCCCGACCCGCGCGCCGAAGGACGATGCGCGCGCCTTCGTCGAGGACTTGATCCAGAACGGCCACGTCGATTTCGCTTCCGTCCACGGCGTTGTGGTCGCGGAATTGGCCGCCACGGGCGAACGCTCCCGCAGCAAGAAAACCCATACGCTCGTCGCCGACGGCGACGGCAAAATGCTCCTGAAACGGCTCCATTTCAACTGCGGATGTCGCCGTTGCCGGTGACACCTCTACCGTCCGCGCCACCTGGAGCGCCGGAAGCACGAGACGGAGGAAACTTCGCTCTGATAGAATCAGATCGGCGCCGGTTCCCGAGTATCCCTTGAATAAGGTGCCCGGCGAATGCGGTGAGCCGGGAGCGTTAGCGACCGGAGGAATGCACTCCGGTCGCTAACGCTCCCCGCTCGCCTGATCTATCACGCGCGTTTCCGTTTCAGGAGGGAAAGATCATGACACAAAAGCGAACTCCGCCGGAGGACGATCTGTCCGACGCCATCGCGAAATTGCACCAGGCCGCGCAGTCCCTGGCAACCTCCACCACTCAGATGACGCAGGCGATGCAACAGATGGTCGGGCAGACGGGCGAGCAGCCGCCGGCGTCCGCGACGCAACCGCCGGGGCCAAGCACGTCCGTACCGGACAAGGAGGCGAGGCGTTTCTACGAGATGCTGGAGCAAACGGGCCAGTTGGTCGATGTCGATGACGGGACGGACCTGGCGGCCCTGCCCGCGCACGTCACGCACATTCGCCGGCCCGACGGTTCGATTCATCGTATCAGCTTTTGCGCCTCCCCGTTACCCAGGAAGTGACCTGTCATTTAATGATGTGAAACAACGGGTCCAACAGCGATCGCAGAGTCGAAGTCACCAAGGGGAATTGCACCATCAGGCCGACGAGGATGGGTAAAACGTAGGTGGCGGCGCTCTGAAGGAAAGTCCAGTCCAGCGTGAAGCGATTGGGCGTGCTGCGGGTGATCCGGCTAACGAGTTCATCCCGGTTAAGCTGGATCAGAAACGTCAGGATGAACAGGGCGATGCCGCTCGCCACGACCGTCAAAAAGAGAAGTAGCTGGTACTGAGGGGAGAAGGGGTACACCGTCGCCGCCAACACCAGCAAAAAGGAACCGAACGTCAGACAGGTGAGGAGCGTGCGGAGTTGGACGATAAACTGGCTTAGGTAGCGAATGATTTCCATGGCGACGAAGTCCTCGGCGGCGACGGCCCATTCGCGGACGGGGTCGCCTTCCGGCAGAGACAGGAAGACCGACGCGCGGGCGGGAGGCTCCGCCGATTCGCCGGCGTGCGGCGTCCGCCCGAACGCTTCCTCCATCGAGTGGGCCGACCACAAAGGATACAACACCCGAAGGCAACGCCGCGCGAGGAGGTGAATGTCCTCCCCGGTGACGCCGCCCCATTCTCGCGCGGGCGAACCGGCCGGCGGCTCCAAATCCTCTTCGCGGACGGGATTCAGTTCCTGGTCGAACTGCTGCGCGACGGGCGGACCGAACTGCGTCTCCGGGAAAGCCATTTGCACTTCCTGCCCGGCGGCCTCCAGGGTCGCGGCGTCCAGTGGCCCATGATCGAGCCTCCATTCGCCAGGGTGCTGGAGTTTGGCGCGGAAGGCCGGGAACAGCCGGCGCACGCGGTGGAATTGCTGAACGAGAATGCTGAGGTGCGAGTGCCGAGGACGCCGCGAGAACAGGTAGTGGCCGAACGTGGCTATCACCTTGTCGTCCAGGCGCTCGAAGGCGTTCTGCATGGGCAGCAGGGCCACAAAACGAAGCATTTTGTGCAGACCGCGCCAAGCAAAATGGAACTGAAGCAGCGTGAACAGCAACAGAAAGGAGCCGGCGAAAAAGCCCAGCAAAGCGAAGCGACCGAAGCCCACGCCGTCCACCGGCCGGGTCGCGTCATGAGCGTGCTTGCCAAACGCGATCAGCAGCAAGACGAGCATCAAAAAGCACCAGCCGAAATGCTTTTGAAGCGTGCTGGGCGGCATCAACTCCGAGCGAACGTCCTTATCGAGGTTCCGCAAGCCCTCGAAGCTCGCCGTTCCATTGCAGGGCGCGGGGCAGGCGATCGAATAATGGTTCGCCAGGTACATCTTCTTAACCAGAAAAAAGCTCCAGGCGAACAGGGTCACGCAAAAAAGCGCTCGCGGCAGCAAGGGCGACACGCCGTTGAAGAGGTAAACAAGCCGCTCGAAGCGAAGAACCTCGTCGGGTTGGAGGTCGGTCAAGACAACGGCGAGGTTCCGTACCGCGAAGCAGGCCACGGTAAAGCTCACCAGCGCCAGCATGAAGACGTCGGCGAAGAAGATCCAGAAACCGCTGTGGGACAACCAGCCCAACCAAGAGGGCCATCCGCGCAGGGGCGGCGACCAAACAAACATTTCCCGGTAGGCGAGCCAGCGACGCTTTCTCTCCCAACCTCCGATCTCCTGGCGATGGCCGCGAAACAAAACGAGCCAGGGAGCCACCGTCATGACGAGCGAGGCGACCAGGACCACCAGCATGGCCGCGGAGACGCCCCGATCGCGGCGAAAGAAATCGACTCGTAAAGGCGTCCAGGCCAACTCCGCGATTTGCCCATAGAGCAGAACCTGGGCCAAACAGCCGACCGCGAAGTCGGCGCGCTGCTTGTAACGGGAGCAACGATTCGCCGCCGTGTCGTCCCAGCGCGAGTCGCGCAGATAACGCCACGCGCGCCCGAAACACCAGATGTTCCCGATCAGGAAGACGGCGAAAAACAAGAACCAGGCGTTCGGAGCGGTCAAGCGGCCATACTCCATCTCCTTCGGGGCCAACTCCGGGCGCGGTCGCCGATAGAGAAACCGCAACGGATCGTCGCTTGGAAACGGTCCGCGCGAGTACTCCTTCGGCGATACATGGGCGACGGGGACCAGCTGTCCATTGCCCGCGACGATGCTGATCCACAGCGGCGGCATCGTGGCATCCCCAGAGGTTCCCTCCCAGCCGTAATCCATCAGGAAGGACGTGAGTTTGTCGGCGGACGAGGTTCCCTGTTTTCCCGCGAGGTGGACGAGGGCGGCGTTATAGCAGCCTTGATAACTCTCCTGAGCGAAGAGAATACGTGCGGCCCTTTGGGGATTCCGCGCCAGGTCGCTCCATCCCTGGACGGACGGGTAAAGCGGATAGGTCGAAGCCACGATCGCCCCACGCATGGCGTAGTTGTAATCCTCGTGCGTGAAGAGGAGATCGCCGCCCAGAAGGATGAGTTGCACATCGGGATGACGGTCCCGGATCACCTGGGCCAGAAAGATGGAGTCGCGGACATCGGTGCTTACCAGACAGGTGTACCTGGCCCGCTTCTGCGCCATGGTGAGGATAAGATTGTCGAGGATCAGATCGTCGATGGCGGCGGTCATCAAGGGGTCGCGGGCGGCGATCGCCTCCCGCCCGGCCTCTCCCTTGTCCTGGTTCTCCGAGGGGAAAGGGAGGTTTCGGCCCGAGCGCGGCATTCCCTGGCTCTCCGCACGCGCCAGCTGTTCCTTGGTGTATGAGGCGCGGAGCTGCGAAATGTGGAGGGGGAACGGCACCAGGAACAGTTCGGTCCGAGGTGAATTCGATCCCTTCTTGCCCGGTATCCCGATCGAATACTGGCCGAAGCTCGTGTTCGCTTCGTGGAGCACGACGATCGGCGCGGGCGATGTTCCTTTGGCGGGGTTTGCCGGGTTTCCCAGGTATTTGCGGACCCAGTGGAGCAGCATGTCGTTGGGTAGGATGGTGGACGCGAACGCCGGCTCCTCTTCGTCTTTCTCATGGTCCCGCCATCCGCCCTTCTGGACGTTCCTCACGAACGGGCCATGCGCGAAGCCCGATGCACTGCCGCAGACGACCTTTATCCACGGCTCCGGCAGCCGCTTATTTTCAGGCCTCTGGTTCATGGACTTGCGTGCCTCGTGCAACGCCCGTCCGAGGGAGACGGCCGAGCCGGAAAAGCAAGGCCCCAGGACGCGGATGCGGTTGCCCTCTTCCTTGTGTCCCGGACAGGAGTGGATCACGCGGACGGCGTTGGCAAAAGCGGGTTTATGAATGCCGGCGGTGGGCGTTTCTCCGACGAGCAGGAGGGCCAGCAATCGCCGAGGCTCGGAGCCGCCCGGACAATCCCCCGCCGCCGGATCGCAGTCGTCGCGGAAGAGAATTAGGCCGGGGTGACGTTCGTGGAGTCGGAGGTCGGCGGACGCCTTCGCGCCGGCACGCTTCCACGGCAACCACGTCCGATCGATGACGTAATCGTCCGCTTCCAGCGCGCGTTGCAGCGCCTCCACTATCTGATCGAAGCTGTAAGCGAAACCGGAATCGACCGGGTCCGGAACCGTGGCAATCAGAAAGCGGAGGGAGAAACCCTCCAAGGCGCAGCAAGTGGGCCAATCGTAGAACCTATCTCCCGGATCCGATTGGGGCGGCTCCTCGATGACCAGCGTGCCTTTGCGGGACAAATCGACCGAGTAGCGTTTTGTCGGGGCGTCGGCTTTCGGCGGGGTGAGGCCGAGAAAGTCCCACACCGGCTTGGTCGGCCCTTCCGGAACCGGCCCCGCGCTGGGGCCGGCGTCCAGCAGCGCGCTCTTTCGCTCCTCGTCTCGTTTGTCGCCACCGGACGAGCTTGTCGGTCCGGCCGGCCTGGGTTGCAGCGCGACGACGACGGCTGCCAACGCGGCAAAGCCGAGCAACAGTCCGCCATTCTGCCGATTCAGAAACATGGGCGATGCTCCGAAAGAAGCTCCGAGTCTTGTCCGCGCTTCGGCGATTCAATCGAAGGCCTCATTGAGAACTTTCGCGAGTCGAACGCCGGCCCGCTGGAGTTGCCCCTTGACCACTTCGGCATTGTCGTCGAGATATCGCTGCGGCAGCGTGAAGACCATGTCTTGCCCGGCGACGGGAATGCCCGCGTAGGCCTTGTCCCGCGCCAGCTTGTGGGCGTCCACGATCCAGCTCTTCAAGTCGCGGCCCGCCCATTCTTTCCGCTGCTCCGGGGTGATCCGATTATCCAAACGGTCCGCGAAGTCGTCCCAAGACAGTCCGGCCATCGCCTCATGGACGAGATCCGTGTCCCAGACGCGATGCAGGTTCGTTACCGGAGCGTGGCCGCCCTCGTCGTGGGATAGTTTGACGCGAACCATGTTGCCGCCGTGATCGTTGTTTCGCTCGGCGCAGTGCAGAGGTTGGTGCGCGTCGCCGACCAGATGAACGACGAAGAACAGCGCTTCGCGCCGATCCGTGTCGGAGGCTTTCGGATCCTGAATCACCGCCACGAACTGAGGGATTTTCTTCCGCACGCAATCGTCGTGGACACAGACCTTTTCGAGGTCGAGTCGGTCGAGGTCCGTCCCCACATCGAGATCGATGTAATGCCACTTCTGATTGTTGGGATAGCGCCGCTTGTAGAAAGCGCTGCGCTTGATTTCATCGGCCCACACGGCGATTCGGGGGTCGGAGATCGAGCGGGCGCCGATCAGGTCGCGGATGCCGTCGCGCGCCTTGCGGCCAAGGTGGGCCTCGGCGATGCGGGCCACGATTCGATGGCCCTCCTCACCCCAGCCCAAAGCCTGGGCCGGTGCCAGCAAAGCGGACAGGACCACCACGACGGCGGACCCCTTCGGTACGATAAGGGACAAGCTGCACCTCCTCCATTGGGATCTCCTCGTCCAGAGGTCAATCGGATTGCTCCTCGGCCCCTCCCGAAACGAGGAACGATTGGTACAGGGCCAGCGCTGAACTTGTGTAGTATGAACGCCGATTGGACATCTTCAAGGGGCGATCTGGGGAAGATGTGGGGAAGATGAGTTCAAGTCCGTACCGGCGGAGACGTCTGACTCCGGTGACGGCATGAACAGGGGCGAACGCCCCGCTCGTCGAATCCGAGAGGCAAACAGAGCGGTGGGGCAACGGGCCGAAAATCGTTTGCACATGCCTAGCCGATCCAATAGCATGACCGCACGTCGGCCCTACCTAACTTGTTGATCCACGGAGAAAGGGAGCCACATGAAGAAGCTTGTCATTGCTCTGCTGGTGCTGGCGGCGCCGCTGGTGCTGCTGGGGGCGCGCGAGGAAGAGAAGGCCAAGCACGACGGTCCGACCAACGCCGTCGCCGTCATCCACGGCTTCGGCGACAGCCACGTCAAGGGCGTGGTTCATTTCAAGGCCACCACCGACGGCGTGCAGATCAGCGGCCAACTGAGCGGTCTGAAGCCCGGCAAGCACGGGTTCCACATCCACGAGTTCGGCGACGTCTCCTCCGCCGATCCCAAGTGCCACGGCGGACACTTCAATCCCGACAAGAAGAAGCACGGTGGCCCGGCAGATGCCGAGCGCCATGTCGGCGACCTGGGCAACATCACCGCTGGCGACGACGGCAAGGCCGCCATCAACATGACGGACAAGCAGATCGCGCTGAGCGGTTCGCACTCGATCGTCGGCCGGGCCGTCATCATCCACGAAAAGGCGGATGACCTGAAGACGCAGCCGACCGGCGACGCAGGCGGACGCATTGCCGGTGGCGTCGTCGGCATCGCCGATCCGCAGCACAAGTAGCGAAAGCCGCTTGCGGCTTAGCGCGGCGCTAAGCCGCAAGCGGCTTGTGGAACAGCCCTTATTCGTTGGCCGCGACGAGAAACCTCGGCGACACCGTCGAGCGGCTGAACAGGAACTTGCCGGACGGCTCGGCGGGCAGTTCTTGCACGACTTCATTCTCGATCGCCGCCTCCGCGCCGAGATAGCGCCGCGTCGTCGTCCGCAGATAATCCAGATCGCCTTCGGGGTTGAAATCGCGTCCGGGCTTGATGCGATAGGTCACGGACCCGGCCCGGTGCTGAAGGATCTGCACCTGTCCGAGGCTGGGCCGCTGCGCCACGACATAGGTGGCGAGATAGACGCCCGAGACAAGACGGCCGTCGCATCCAACCAGGAAATCGGTGACGCGCCCCGCCACGCGCTCCAGACGCGGCAGACCGCGGCCGCACGGGCACGTTCCTCCGGCCCAGGCACCGAGATCACCGATGCGATAGCGGATCAACGGCATGGCGTGGTTGAGCAGGTCGGTAACGAGGATCGCGCCCATCTCGCCGAGGGCGGCCGGGCCGCGCGGCGCCTCGATCTCGACGTATAATCCTTCCGCCATGACGTGCAAACCGCGATGGGCCGAACACTCGCTGGCGATGACGCTGACCTCGCGGCAGCCGTAGCGGTTGAACACAGGGCAGCCGAACACATCTTCGAGCAGACGGCGCTCGTCCGCCTCCAGCACTTCCGCCGAGGTGACAATGGCGTGCGGCCGATGCGGCGTCAATCCGCGTGCTTGCAGATACCTGGCGAACAGCACCGCCGAGCGCGCGTACGCCTGGATGATGCGCGGCTTCCACCGCATCAGCGCCGTCTGAAACTCGGCCAGGCTCGCCTCGGTGACGTTGGCGGTATCGAGCCAGAGCGGTTCGCGCAGCAGGGCGCCGCGCAGGCGGCCGCGCCAGTTGTTCGCCGGCCGATCGCGCGGCGCGCCCCAGATGACGGCGGCGCGATCGCCTTCTCGCCAGCCGGCCCAGCGATTGTGCCGCAGCGTCGCCGCCGCCCGCGAACATTTCCGCGCTTTGCTCAAAAAGAACGACACCGGCGCGCCCGTCGAGCCGCCGGTCTGGTTGGGTATCAGATCGTCGCGCGGCCAGTCGCGCGCCACCATGTCCTCGCCCTGCTCCTGAATGTCGCGTTTCTCCAGGACGGGGAGAGAACGCAGATCGTCCAGGCCGCGCAGATCGCCGGGTTGCAAACCCGCGTCGTCGAAGCGCCGGCGGTAGAACGGGCACTGGTCGTAGGCGTGTTTGAGCAGCGTCCGCAGCCGCTGCCACTGGAGTTGGCGCACTTCCTCCGCCGTCAAGAACTGTGTGCGCTGGAACTCGCGGAGGTACCGCATCTGCGCCAGTTCGCCGCGACGCCACAGCGATAGCGGCAGAAATACATTGCGGACCAGTTGCGGATAGAGCGTCATGGATGGTCCTCGTAATTCGTGCATTCTTCGGCGAGCGGGGGGCGTTAGCGCCCTGTAGCTTCGGAACAGGGGGCTAACGCCCCCCGCTCGCCAGTTCGTTACCGCGCCGCCAGCGCCGCCGTCTCCGCGCCCCAGGCCGGCGTCAGACGCGACGGCCGCGGCAGCGAACGGTCGATGAACAGCTTGTGCCAAAGATCGAAACACAGCAGGCTGTACAAGAACCAACTCGGCCGCTGCCGCGCTCGCGCCAGCGTCGGGGCATCGACGAATTCATAGGCGGCGATGCGATCGACGAGCGGTTGCAGCGATCCGCCCGGCGCCAGCCACTGAAAGATCGGTTGACCGAAACCGAGTTTCGTCCGCTGGGCCAACTCGAGCGGCGCCAGCCGCGCCAGCGCGCGCTTCAGTGCGTCCTTGGGCCGGCGGAAGCGGAAACGGACCTCTGGAGCGAGGTTCAGCGCCAGCCGCATGATGCGCGAATCGAGGAACGGCGAGAGCAGGTCCGCGCCGGCGCGGTTGAACAGCGTCGTCCACAAGGAAGCGCTGTCCATCGCCTCGCAGAGAAAGCCGGCCGCGTGCAGCTTTTCCTGTGAACAGTTGGGGACGGCGTACAGGTCCAGCATGGCGCGCCGCCCCGCCGCCGCGTCGGCCGCGGCGGTTGCGCCGAAACAGGCCGCGACCGCGTCCCAGTCGGCGAAGGACGCGATGCGGTTCACCGGATGTTGCAGATGGCTAAAATCGTCGATGTGGTTCGCCAATCGAAAAGTTGCGGCCAGGTTGGTCCAGCCGAACAGGTCGCTCGCCAACGCGCCGCTCCGGCGCAGCCATCGCCCCGGCGTCATCTGCCGCAACAGAGCAGCGTTGTGAAGCTTGTTCGCCAGACCGAGGCCGAACAGGCTGTCCGCGCCTTCGCCGCACAGGCCGCAGTCTGCGCCCTGCTCGATCATGGCCCGCGCCAGCTGGCCGAAGTAGGCGCTCTGGACGTGGTTGGGCGGCTCGGCCGTGCTCGCCAGCGCGTCGAGCAGATAGGTGGCGTATGGAGCGTCGGCGGGCACCAGCGTATGACGGCTGCCCAGCGCCCGGCTGGCGGTCATGGCGTAATCGGTATCGGCCCAGGTGTGCGGATGATCGACGTCGATCGAGAAGCTCAGCGGCATCCCGTCGCTGGGTGCCACGCGTCCCCAGACCGCTTGCAGATACGAGCTATCGACGCCGCCGGAGAGCAGGTTGGCGGCGCCCGGCCGCAACTGCGCGCAATCGAGCAGCACGCGCTCCATCGTCTGGTCGAGAAGGTCCACCGCCTCGTCGTCGGCGATGGTCCGGCCGCGCACACTGGCGAAAGTCTGCCGCTGCACGCGCCGCAGGCCGCGCGCGTCCCAACTCACCAACTCGCCCGGCAGGAGCCGGAAAAAGCCGTCGAACAGCGTCTCAAGTCCTGGCACGCAGCGATAGAGGAAGAACGCCGGCAGCGCATCGCGGTTGGGGCGCGGCGTGACGTGCGCGGCATCGACCAGTTCGGCGAGATTGCTGCCGAACAGCAGGCCGTCGGCGGCCGGATGGTAGTAGGTGAAGCCGGAACCGACGAGGTTGCGATACAGCAGCACGCGGCGAGCCTGGCCGTCCAAAAGCGCCAGCGTGAAACTGCCGTCGAGCCAGTCCACCGCCAACTCGCCGTGTTCGAGGTAGTGACAGCGAACCTCCTCCGCGACGCGCTCCAGGTCGAGCGGTTCGGTGGTGTCGCCCGGCCGAGCGTAGCCGCGCACCAGCAGGGCCAGGGCGTCCCAGGTGAACAGCCGGCAGCACGGGCCGGTCGCATGCAGGAATAGTTCGGCGTCCTCGCCCATCCAGCCCCAATCCTCGTCGAGGACGCCGGCCCCGACGGCGGGGCGCCGTTCGACGGGACCGCGTTGCAGAATACCGCCGAGATAGCTGATTTCCACGTCGATCACCTCCTGCGATCGGGGCGAAACTTGGAGGAAACACCCGGTTATCGCACTTGCGCCTCTTCGTTGCCAGCCCGCAGCGCCAGCAAGGAGTCATCCCTTGCTGGCGCTGCGGGCTGGTTGCTTTGAAATCGAAGCGTTCGCGACCACGCCACGCAATCGAGCAAGCGCTGCCGCGCCTCGCCGGTGAGGGCGCGGACCTGCTCTTTCTCGCGGCGCGACACTAGTCCGGCGCACCACACCACGATGGGACCGGACAACCACAACCCCACCTTGACCGGCCAACTCCACGGTGTGACCGGCAGAAAACGTGACAGCAGCCACAACCCCGCCGCCAGAGCCAAAAGCGCCAGCAGCCGCGACCATTCGTAGCGCACCGGGAAGACGCGCTGCGTCACCACCCAGGTGCAGACGGCGAGAAACGCGAAACCGGCCAGCGTGGCGAAGGCCGCTCCCATGCTGCCGTAGCGCGGGATCAGCACGGCGTAAAGCGCGAGCATGACGGCGGTGGTCGCCAACGAGACGCCCAGTTTCAAGCCGGTGCGACGCCGCACGTACAGTCCTGCGTCCATCAGCGACGCCGCCGATTGACAGAAGTACGCCAGCAATACCGGCGTCACCACCGCCGCGGCATGGACGTAGGCGTCGCCGCCGAGTATCCGCACCACCTCGTCCTGGAACAGCGCCAGCCCCAGCGCCACCAGCAGATAGCCCGCCAGAATGCGCGTGAACATCGTGCCGAACACGACCGAGGCGTCCGGCCCGCGCGCGACCTTGTACATCTGAGCGCTCCAAACCATGTACAAGGGGGCCAGGCTGAACATGCCCGCGCCCTGAGCCAGCTTGTAGCCCAGGGCATAAGTGCCGACGTCCTCAGTGCCGCAATAGCGCAGCAGAAAGAAGCGGTCGCCGTGGTGCATCATTAGAAAGCACAACCCGCCGGGCATGAGCGGCAGCGAGAAACGCAGCAGGCCGCCGAGTTGGCCGAGGTCGGGCCGGGCCGGGCCGCGCAGCACTTCCCGCGTACACAGGCCCAAACCGAAAACGGCGCCCATCACCACCGTCGCCGCCAGCGCGCCCGCCACGCCTCCGTCGAGGAACTTGACGAACAACACGCACAGGACGACGCGGACCAGAAACTGCGACAGCGTGATCGCCACGAATCGCGTGGATTCGACGCGCGCCTGCACCAGCGTCAGCGGTATCTGACTCAGCGGCTCCAGCAGAATGGCCAGGATCGCCAGGCGCAAGAGGCCGGCGCTGATCCCCGACGTATCGCGCGCCATGAAGCCGCCGAGCATGCCGCTGAACGGACCCGCCAGGGCCAGCATCACGCCGCCGCCGACCAGACCGGTGAAGCCGAACAGGCTCAGCGTCGTGACGACGACGCGGCGGCGCTCCGTCTCGGTGTGGCTCTGTTGATAGAACGTCAAGAGCGCCTGCCGGAAGCCGCCGAACATCAGGCAGGTGCCCGCCGTCTCGGCGAGCCGGCCCAGCACTTCCAGCACGCCGTAATCCGAAGGCGTCAGGCAGCGCGTGTACAAAGGCAGCAGCACGAACCCGCCGGCCTGCATGAGCAGACTCGCCAGACCGTAAACCGCCGCATGTTTGACAAACGACCGATCGTTCATGATGCACGGATGCCTTTACCGGATGAAAAACGGCGAGCGCGGCGTCAACCTGCTGTTCGAGCCAACAACAGGGGGCCGACGCCCTCCGCTTGCCAGTTTGGATCGGCCCAGGAGCGAGCGAGTTTCTGGCGGACGCAGTGAACGGCGATGGCCTGGAAGGCGGCGAACCACTGCCAGTTGTAGCGATACAGCGTGTGGCCGGACCAGCCCAGCAACAGAAGCAGCACGATGATGATTCCTATTCCCCGAGACAAGTAAAACGCGAAGTCGCGCGGCAGGTCGGGGTTGCTCCGAAAGGCCCGCCACACCTCCAGCCAGTTCAGCGCGAAGCACACCACCAGGGCGAGAAAGAGCAGAGCGCCGAGGGTGCCCACCTCAGAGATAATCTGTCCGTAAAGGTTGTGAGCGCCGCCCAGGCGGCCCGTGGCGAAGTCGAAGCCGCGTGGTCCGTGGCCCAGTAGCGGACTTTTCTGCCACGCCTCGAAGCCGTACACCAATCCGTCCATGCGGCCGCTCGCCGACAGGGCGGCGTTCTTTGGGCCGTAGCTCGAATCGACCAGCGTCAGATAGCGGTTCTGCAAGTCGTCCGGCAAGACCGTCATCGCCAGGGCCGCCCCGGCCCCACCCGCGAGAACGGCAAACAGCAGCATCAACGCCTTCCGCCGCACCGTCACCAGCAGGATCATCATGGTGCAGGCGATCAGACCGACAAAGCCCGAACGCGAGCCGGTCAGCGCGATGCAGCCGCAAACGCCGAGCGTGTAGCACACCAGGAGGATGCGGAGAGACTTCTGCGGCCGCATCGCCCACAAGGGGATCGTCAACGGCAGCGTGTACAGCAAGCTCGACGCGAAGGCGTTCGGATCACTGTACGTCGTATCGACGCCGATCATGCGGCGCGTGCCCATGCGCCACTGATAGCGGCCGCGCGCGAATTCCAGCAGGGAATGCGCCATGTACAATCCCACCGCCGCCAAGCACAGCAGGATCAGCAGGCGTAAACCGCGCTCGTCGCGCACGGTCGTCAGGACCAGGAAATAAAAGACGATCACCTTGAAATAGCTCTCGATGGTGTCGGCGCAGATGGGCTGGCTCATGTAGGGACTGAGTAGCCACGACGCGGCCAGGACGACTGTGAAGGCGCCCAGGACGTAATGGAGACGGTTTGGCACCCAGCCCTTGTTGGGCGTGCCCAACCAGACCACGACCATGAGGATCATGTACACGCGCTCGATCTGCAAGGCGCCGAGCGACGGCCAGACCTCGAAGGGCCGATGCACGAACAACCACATGTAGCCGCCGAGGAGCCAAATCATGCCGCGAACCTCAAAGGTCGATCTTCTTGCCTCACGCCGCTTGCGGCAGCGCGCTTCGCCGCGGCGCGCCGGACAGCGCGTCGAACAATGCCGTCAAGCGTCGTACCGAATGAGCGTTGTCAAAGCGCGCCTGCGCCTCCGGCGCGAACGCCCGCGCCGCCTCCGTCCACGGTTCGTCGAGGGCAGTTCGCAATCCCGCCGCCAAGGCGGTGGCGTCGTTCGTCGCAACCATGCGCGAGGGCGTATCGCGCAGCACCTCGCGCAGGCCGATGCAGTCGGAGCCGAGCACCGGCACGCCGGCGGCCATCGCCTCCATCGAGATCAGCGACGACGCTTCCCACAAGGACGGCACGACGACGAGGTCGAGTTGCCGCAGCACCGGCTGCACGTCGGAAACGAAATCGAACAGGCTGACGAACTTCTCCAGGCCGCGGCGCAAGATCGCCTTCTGATACTCGCGGCGAAAATCGCTGGAGCCGAAGCCGACCAGGTGAAACGGTCGCACGGTTTCCTCGCGCGCTAGTTGGTTCACCGCCTCTAGCAGCACGGGAAAACCTTTTTCCGGCATGAAACGGCCCAGAAATCCGATGAGGAATGGCTGCGCGTCCAGACCGATCCGCTCGCGCAGGTCGTTGGCTGTTTCCGTGGGCGTCTCGGCGTAGCGCCGGGAGTGGATGCCGTTGGGCACTGTCCGCACGCTGTCGGCGCGGGAGCGCAGGGCGGGAAAATGATCCAGCACATTGGCCCGCGCGTCGTCACTGACAGTGACGATGGCATCGGCCTGAGCGAGCGCCCGCGCCAGCGTCCAGCGTTTGAGGCGCCCAATCCATCCCGGAAACTGATTGCCGCGCAGTGGCTCGTGCAGCGTGGCGACGTGCGGCACGCCGAGTCCGAGATTGGCCAGCGCCGCGTGGACCGCCGCCGTGACGCCGTGCGAATGCAGCAAACCGAACCGCCCTTCGCGGAGCAGGCCCCGCACGACCGGCCACAAGCGGCAGCGGCGGTTCTCCACCGGCGCGCCCACAAAGCCCGCGCCGTCGATGTCGCCGAAGCTCGCCTTCAGGCGGGGAAGCGATTCGTCGTCCGGCCCTACGAAGGTGAAGCGAAAACCCGCTTCGCGTAGCGCCGAGTAGTTCGACAGCAGATGCGTGCGAATGCCGCCGACCGGCCAGCGCGCCACGACCAGCACGCGAGGCCTCGGTCCGGTGGTCGGGCGCGGCGCCGTCTCGGGTCCGGTGACGGCGGATGGATCAGCGAAGATTGCCGGACGTACTGGCATCGCGTGCAGGCTCCAGGCGAGAGGTCGGGAGATCGATCCGGGATTGCGGAGGGCGGGTGCCGGCCGCATCCATGACGAGATCGTGGACGGTGCGCATGCACCGCTCCGTTGTGAACCAAGCGGCGCGCTCACGGCCGCGTTCGCCCATGCGGCGGGCGGCGTCGGGGTTATCCAGCACCCAGCGAATCGCGCGGCGCAGGCCGTCCGCATCCTCGTAATCGACGATGAGGCCGTCCTCGCCGTCGGTGATGAAATCGACGGCCCAGCGGCGGCCGACTGCGATCGTCGGTTTGCCGAGCAGCATGGCGTTGAGGCACGTCTGCTGTCCGCCCGAACGCAGCGTGCCCTTGCGCATCGGCACGACGATGAGGCGCGCGCCGGCCATCGCTTGCCGAAACCCTTCCGGCGTCGTCGCCTCGACGCGGACGTGCGGCGGGATAGCGACGCCGGCGAGCAGGTCGCGCTGCGTCAGGGCGATCCAGGTAGGAACGTCCACATCGCGCACGGACTCGACGAGGATTCGATAATCGCGGTCGGAGTTGCCGCCGGCGAAGAGATAACCGTCGTCGCGGACTTCGTAGGCGTAATCGTGCAGCGTGTGGTGAAAGGGCACGTATTGCAGTTGCCAGGACGGCAAGCCGAAGGCGCGGGTGAAGTCCTCGGCTTCGTGGCTGGCCCAGACAACGAAGCGATGGACCGAGCGGGCGGCCAGACGGATGCGCAGCGCCTTGAACCACGCTTTCCACGGCGACTTGGGCAGTTCCCACAAACAGTCGATAAGCACGTGCGGCTTGCGTCCCCACGGACATAGCGCTTGCAGCCAGGCAAACAGCATTCCACTGGAGCCGCCGTCGGTGACAACGCCTTGACAGTGACGGCGACGAGCGAACATCCGCAGGGCCGCCAGCACGCCGGTCAGATTGTACGCCCAGCGCTTGCCCAGCAGACGCTGCATTCGCGGCGAGGGCTTGTTGGGGCCGACGAAGGTCGTATTCTCGCCCCAAAACCGGCCGGGTTTGCCGGGGATGTCGGTCAAGATGGTTGGCATTTCTCCTCCGTGGCGTTTCTCTCGGACGCGACGCGGAGCGTCGTCCCTTGCGTTCCCACGCGGAGCGTGGGAACGAGAGAGAGGTAGAACTCCTCGAATCGACGCACCATCGCGGCGCGGCTGTACTGTTCGAGCGCCCGCCGCCGCGCCGCTTCGCCCAATCTCTGCGCCAAACCGCGATCGGCGAGCAGACGCGCGATGGCGTCGCCGAGTCGCGCCGCATCTCCCGGCGGCACGAGCAAACCGTGAACGCCGTTCTCGATCAACTCCGTTGCCGCGCCGACGGCGGTGGCTACGATGGCGCGGCCGGCCGCCATATATTCGAGCAGCGCATTCGACATGCCCTCGGCGTGGGAACACAGCACTGCCACGTCGAGAGAAGCGAGGAACGCCGGCACATCGGACACGCCGCCCGGCAGCGTGAAGTGCCCCGCCAGTCCGGCCGCGGCCGCCTGCGTCTCCAGATCCGCACGCAATTCGCCCTCGCCGGCCACGGTGAAGACGGCGCGCGGGTGACGCGCGTGGACCGACTCCGCGGCCCGAACGAACACATCAAGCCCCTTGACGGGTCGCAAATTCGCCACCACGCCGACGCGCGGCGCGTCCAGCGCCGATCGCGCCGACAGCGGCGGGATGCCGGCGAAGCGTTCGAGATCGACGCCGTTTTCGAGCACGAGGACGGTTTCGGGTCGCGGTTGCTCGGCGGCGAGAAGCGCCTGCCGCGCCGCCTCGCAGTTGGCGATGGTGAGCGTGGTGAAGGCGTTGAGCGCGCGGCCGAGACGCCGATGCAGCGGCGTCAGCCAGTGGCCGAGGTTGTTGCGAGTCCGCACCCGGTGCTTGACCCCGGCCAGCCACGCCGCCGGCACGCCGAAGTAACTGCTGTCGGGAAAATACGCCTGCAACACGTCGATGCGCTCACGGCGCAGGAAGCGGACGAACCGCCACGCCCGCGCCAGCGTCGCCGGACGGCACAGCGATCCCACGCCCAGCCGCAAGATCGGGCTGTCTTCCGGCTCCAGCGCTTGGGACACCAGATTGTCACCGCGAAGCAAACACAAGTACGGCCACACGCGCCGCCGGTCGAGATGACGGATTAGGGCCAGCAATTGCGTTTCTGTCCCGGCGGCGGCCAGTTCGTCGATGAGGAAACACACACGCACCGGGCGCGCGAAATCGTCTTGCGGAGATTTCCCCCAAATCCGGGGATCGCCGCCGGTCCGGGCGACGTTCGCGTGCGGCAGGGTCAGCGGTTGCATGTCGTTTCCGTCGTTTGAAGTTCCGCGTCCAGGTCGATGGCCGGCATCGTCGCCGGTTTCGTCGTGCCGTGCGGCGAACTCAGCGATTCGTCGATCGTTTCGTCCTGCGTCGTCTCAGGGCAAAGTTCCGCGAACAATTCGCGGTACAGATGGGCCTGCATGGCGAACCCGAACTTCTCCTGAACGCACAGCCGCCCCATGCGGCCCATCTCCGGCAGCTCGTCGGCGTTGTCCAGCGCCGTGCCGATGCGCTCGGCCATCGTGTCGGCGTTGCCGGGCGGGACGAGATAGCCGCTCGCGCCGTCGTCGATAACCTCCGGGGTGCCGCCGACCGCGGTGGCCACCACCGGCACGCCGGCGCCGAACGATTCCAGCACGACGTTGGGCAAGCCCTCCGTGTACGACGGCAACACCAGCAGATCGAAGTGCGGCAGAATGCGATCGAGGTCGGCGCGGAAGCCGGCCAGCACGAACGACTGTCCCAGGCCAGCGGCGTTGATCTGCTGCTGCAAGGCGGCCCGCTCCGGTCCCTCGCCGAACAGCACGAAGCCGGCCAACGGATGCTCGCGCAGCACGCGCTCCGCCGCCGACACCAGCACGGAAAAACCCTTCTCCGGACTGAGCCGGCCCGCGGCGCCGATGACGTGCGTCCGCGGCTGGCGGAAGTAACGCAGCAGCTTGGCGCGGTAGCGCTCGTCCGGCTCGTGGAAACGCGAAGGGTCGATGGCGTTGTAAATGACGCGAATCCGATCGGGCCGCACACCCGCGCGGCGCACCTTCGTGGCCTGGGCTTCCGACACGCACACCACCCGATCCATCCAGCGCAGATGAAAGCGATCGAGTCGCTCGTACAGCCGCACCTTGAAGCTCTCGCCGGTCCAGCCCCGCGCCACGGCGACCACTGGAATCTTGCGGCGCCGCGCCGCCAGGCGGCCGAGGATATTTGCCTTGTAGCCGTGGCAGCACAGCACGTCGGCCTCGAAGTTTTCGAGGTGGGCCGCGATCTCGCGCACGGCGGCCCACAGGCGCGGCTTGTCGTGCGTCAGACCGACGGCCTCGAAACCGTGATGGCGGACCGTGCTCAAAAATTGCCGGCAGCGCCCGCCCTCGGTGAAGGACAGAAACAGCGTCTGATCGGTCTGCGGCAGACTGTGAGCCAGACCCAGCATCTGCCGCTCCGGTCCACCGTGGAATGTGGACGCGGTCAGGTGAACGACATTCATAACGAGGACTTCTCCGTAGGTCAGGCTTTCCAGCCTAACTCCTTTACCGCCCGTCAGGCTGGAAAGCCTGACCTACCGTTGGATGTTTGATCTTCCGGTTCCGTGGCACACTGCATCCACACATTTTCAAGCTTCTCGGCGAGACGCTCCCAGTCGTATTGCTCCAGCACCTTCTCGCGGCCGCGCTCGGCCTGTGCATGAAGAGTTTTCGGATCGCGGATAGCCTCAATCAGCGCGTCGGGCAGGGCATCGATGTCCTCGACGACGGTGAGATCTTGCCCCGCTTCCAAACACAGCCCCTCCGCGCCGACGCGCGTGGAAACGACAGGCGTGCCGCTGGCCAGCGCTTCGAGGATTTTCAGTCGCGAGCCGCCGCCGATGCGCAGCGGCACCACAAGCAGACCGCAATCCGCCAGGTACGGCCGCACGTCGGGCACGCTGGCATGCAGCTCGACGCCGGGCATGGCCGCCGCCTGCCGCCGCAACGCCTCCGGTGGGTTGCGTCCGACCAGGCACAGCCGGACCGACGGTTCGGCCCCGCGCACGGCCGGAAAAACGCGGTCGAGCAGCAGTTGCACGCCGTCGAGGTTCGGCCGCCAATCGAGGCTGCCGAGGAAGAGCAGACGGTTCGACTCGCGCCGCCGCGCCTGCGGCTGGAAGAAGGCGGTATCGACACCGTTCTCGACCACGTCCACGCGGCGGACACCGAAGTCGTCGCGGAAGCGGCGCGCATCCACATCGCTGACGGCGACGGTATGCTCAACTTCGCCGAGCACGCGCCGCTCGAAGCGCTCGAACTTGCGCCACTGCCGGCCGATGTACCAGCGCCGCGGAGCGCTGGTTTCCGTCTCGTAATAACGCTGCCAGATGACCGACTCGACGTTGTGCGCGATGACGACGCGCCGCCCGCGCGCGATGCCGGTCAGCGCCTCGACGTAGGGCGTCCATTCGCAGTGCCACACATCCACCAGGTGCCGGCGCGCGTGTTCGGCCAGCGCCTGACGTAGTTGCGGGCTGGTGTGGGTGGTCACGGAGTAGGGCAGCGGCGACAGCAAGTTCGCGGCGAGGCGGAGATAGAAACGCGGGCCGGACTTCGACGGCACGGCGCGATCGACGACGACGGTCTGGATGCCGCGATCGGCGAAGAAGGCAGCGGCTTGCCGGGCTTCCTCGGCGTCGGCATTGCGGTGACAGATGTATGTCAGTCGGTGGCGGCGCGCCAGGCGCGTGAGCAGGTTCAGCGTGCGGATGCGCTTGCCGGACGTGGGCGGATAGGGCAATTCCTCGTCCACCACGGCGACGCGCAGCGGGCGGGCGGGGCGCGCCGTGGACAGGGATGAAAGAGATGTCAGGGCCGGGGTTCGCATGTGGTTCACCATTTCTTGACCAGCCCAGAGCGCCAGCGATGGGTCAACCCGTCGCTGGCGCTCCGGGCTAGTAACGACGATATTGCTAAGCCGCAAGCGCCTGCCGGGGAACGGGCAGATGCTCGCCCAGGGCTTGCGACATCGTGCCGAAGCGGAAATCCTTCAACAGTTGCACCAGGCGGCCCTCCGTGCGGCGCAGGCCGACGTAATGGCGAAAGGCCCGCGATAGGCCCGGTCGCAGACGCGGCTGCTCCGGGTCGAACTCCCACGGATGCAGGTACACGGCGAACGGCCAGCCGCCGGCGTTGATCGCGCGCAGACCGCGGCGCGTCAGGACATACGGGTAGAGGCGGAAGTAGCCGCCGCCGCCGACCGGCAGCGGGTACTTCATTAAACTCCAAACGGGAGGTGGAAACTCCCATAGCGTCCCTCCCGGACGCTCGATGCGGTGCGGCTCCAGCGGCGCGCCGGGAATGCCGTAACGATCGTGGTGCGTCGGGTAGATGCTGGAATCGAAGAGAAAACCTTGCTCCAGCAGAATGTCGAGCGCCCACAGCGACTGTCTCGTGATGGAAAAACTCGGCGCTCGGTAGGATGTGACCGGCTCGCCGAGGATGTCCTCCAGCACCAGCCGGGCCAGCCGCAGATCGACGCGGAACTGTTGTGGTGTCTGCTCATAGACGAGACGATGGCCGTAGCTGTGGCAGCCGATCTCGTGGCCGGCCCGATGGATGGCCTTGACCAGATCGGGATGGCGCTCGGCCACCCAGCCGAGGATGAAGAACGTGCCGCGCACGGCGGCTTCGGAGAGCCGGTCCAGCACACGCCGCGTGCTGTCGCCGACGCGCGAAGGGAAATCGTCCCACTGGTTCCGCGCGACGCAACGATCGAACCCGGAGACGTGGTAGTAATCCTCCACGTCGATCGTCAGGGCGTTGAGGATCGGCCGGTGAGTGAGCGAATCACTCATCGGATTGGCCGCGCGATCTTTCCGCGTCTGGAATTGCAGGATGGTCGTCATGGCATCGCCTCCTTTGCCTCAAGCCGCCCGTGCGGGCGAGGGCTGCTCGGTGACGGACTCGACCGCCGACTCGCGCCGCCTCGACAGCAATTCGAGCCACACGCCCGCGCCGGCGCCGGCGTGGATGGTCGGGAAAACCAGCGGAAAAAGAGGCAACAGCCGCGCGTCGCGCTGACGCGCCGCGAGCACGAGGCTGCACAGCAGAACGACCGTGCCGTAGAGGCCGAGCACGCCCAGGTACAGCATCCCCAGCAGCGAACTCCAGCAGGCCAGCAGCGGGCCAAGGACGACGCCGGCCAGGAATGCCGCCGGCACGAAGCCGCGCAGCGAGAACGTCTCCGGGTGTTTGCGCAGCAGCCGAACGCGGCCGCGGCCGTAGCGCACCATCTGTCGAAACAGCCCGGCGAGGCTGGCGCGCGGATAATAATGCACCTGCACGCGCGGCGTGAACCAGCACGTCAGCCCGGCCCGCGCCACGCGATGATTGAACTCAACGTCCTCGCAAGCGTCGAAGCGCTCGTCGAACAGGCCGACGGTATCGAAGACGCCGCGACGATAGGCGACCGCGACACTGTGCGGCGGCACGAAGAGTTCGCGGTTGGAGTAAATGTGCGAGTCGGGATGATGGCCGAGGCGCGACGCCCGCGCCGCGGCGATGGCTCGCTGCATGGCCGTCGCTCCCGTCACGTCGAGCGGCTGCGGCCGGCCCACGCAGTCGGCGCCGGATTCCTCGAAGGCGTCGGCCAAATCTTGCAGATGGTTGGGATTGTTCAGCTGGCAGTGGCCGTCGATGAGCAGGATGATGTCGCCGCGCGCCGCGCGCACGGCGGTGTTGCGGGCGGCGCTCGACCAGCGGCGCGGATTGTCGAGCAGGCGCAAGTTGGCGTAGCGCGTTTGCAGGGCGGCGACAATGGTGCAGGTGTCGTCGGTCGATCGGCCGTCGGCGACAAGAACCTCGAAGCGGGCCGGGTCGTAGCGCTGCGTCAGCAGTTGTTGCAGCGTGTCGGCGATGAAGGCTTCCTCGTTGCGCACCGGCACGATGACCGAAATGAACGGACGCCTGGCCGTCTTCGCCGCCGGCCGAGATTGCTCGGCGCACTGAGGACGCGGCTCGATAGCTCGAAAATGCATCTTCATTCGTCCCTGAAGAAACCTAGTCCCCTCGTTCCCAAGCCCTGCTTGGGAACGCAAGTCGGGAAGCTCTGCTTCCCGTCCCGAAGGTGCGAAGCAGAGCTTCGCGGACGGCTTTCCCAAGCAGAGCTTGGGAACGAGGGGCCGAAATCGTAAACAGGAGGCCGCGTCCTTGAGGCCCTCCTGTCCGTTGTGCGCCCCGAATCCGGTCAAGCAATCTTGCGAGCGCGGGGCGACGGCATATCGCCGAGCGCGTCGCTCATGGCCCGTTCGACCGCCTCATGGCCGGGAATGCCGAGCAGCTTGCCGGCGACACCGAACGGTAGACCCAGCGCGTAGAAGGCCGTGCAAACGAGCAGTCGAACGTCGAGCCACGGGCTGAGGTGGCGAATGTAATACAGGTCGTGGGCCAGCTTGTTGCGCACGCTGACGAGGTCGGAATCGGGCGGTAACTGCACCTGGGCGAGTCCGGTCACGCCGGGGCGCACCAGCAGGCGCTGCCAGTAGCCGGGCAGCTCGCGCTCCAGCTCCGGCACGAACTCCGGGCGCTCCGGACGCGGGCCGATCAGGCTCATCTCGCCGCGCAGCACGTTGAGCAACTGCGGCAGTTCGTCGAGATGACTTTTGCGCAGGAACGCGCCGATGCGGGTGACGCGCGGATCGCCTGGCATCGACCAGCGCGGGCCGGTCAGCGATTCGCAGTTGTGAATCATCGAGCGAATCTTCCAGATGGTGAACAGCCGGCCGTCCTCGCCGACGCGCGCCTGGTTGTAGAAGGCTGGACCGCGCGAGGTCAGTTTGACGAGCAGGGCGGCCACGAGGATGAGCGGCAGCGCCGGCACCGTCAAGAGGACGGCCAGGGTGAAGTCGGCGACGTGCTTGCACGAACGATACCAGCGATGGCGCAGAGGGCGGACAGGCTCGCGACCAACGGGCAAACGCTCGCGCCGAAATTGCAGCGTCGCGGAGTCGTTCTCGTTCCGTGCGGCCGCCTCGTTGCGGGCCATCCGGGGAGTGATCTTCGTCGGCAAAGGACTCGCCTCCATGCAAAAGTAGGGCGATGACAACGCCTCGCCACTCCTTCGACGAGGCTCACGAAGCCGCATGCGGCTACGAGGTCGGGGCGAACAGGGTCGTTTGCAGCGCCGGCAGCAGCAGGCGCAAAAATTCCTCGCACGGCTCGCTGCGGGGCGTATCGGTCAGGCCGTCCAGGTCGCGCTGGACGTACAGCTTGTGCAGGACGGGTTGACGCACGAACTGCTGTCGCGCGTCGTCGGGGGCCGTCCAGCCGTTGCCGGCGTTCCATCCCCAGTACAGGCGCAGACGAGTCTCCTCGGTGGCGCTGGTACGGACGGCGTCGGTCTTCCACAGGGTGTCGCCGGACTCGGCGTCGAAGCGGCCCTTGGTGCCGATCAGGAAGCCGCTGGCGCCGTAGCAAGACTCCGGCGTGTGGATCGACACCGGACCCGGCCGGCCGCACACGAGGAAGACCGACACGGCCATTCCCGTCTTGCGGTTGACGTAGCGGCGCTTGATGCAGCCGGCCACGCCGACGCCGGCCTCGCCTTTCTTGACTTCATTGACCTCGCCGTCCCAATCGCCGATCTCCAGCGGCACGGCGTCGAGGCGCTCGGCCGCTTGCTCCGTTTCCACCGGCGGCAGCCAGCGGTCGGTCCAGAAGCCGTGTACGATGCCGCAGGCGATCAGGGCTACCGAAGCGATCACAGCGGCGAACCATCGCATCATGGTTGTGTTCCTCGTTCTTGCCAGCCCGCAGCGCCGGCAAGGGCAACTTTTGCTGGCGCTGCGGGCTGGTGGGGTGATTAATGCGCGACCATGCGAGCGCTGGCCGTGGCGGCGAGCGCTTCCTCGGGGTCGGCGCCGTTGACGACCGCCCCCAAGACGCGGATGCCCAGCGTCGTCAGCCGTTGCGACGCGGCGTACACGCGCGGCATCTGGCTGACCTCGCGCAGCACCGACAGAATCACCGCATCGACGCGCTGACCGATCAGCAGCGAATCGGTCGCCGGCAGCACCGGATGCGAGTCGATGACGATGAAGTCGAACTCCTGCTGCAACTTCTCGAAGATGCCTTCGACGCCGTCGCGGGCCAGCGCTTGCAGCACTTCGCGGTCCCATTGCCCGGCCGCCATGAACGACAGGCCGTCCAGCGTCGTGGGCTGCACGGCGTCGGTCAATTCGACCTCGGCTAGCAGCACCTCGCTGAAGCCCGGTTGCATGGGCAACTCGAACAATTGATGGGCCGACGGGCGGCGCAGGTCGCCGTCGATGAGCAGCGTTTTGCGGCCGGCCCGCGCCAGGCTGCCGGCGAGATGGCTGGCCACGGTCGTCTTGCCTTCGCCGTGCGTGGCGCTGGTGACCATGACCAGGCGCGTCGCCTCGTCGTCGGCGTCGCGCAGCAGCATCGTGCGCAGCGCGTCGATGGATTCGAGCGCGGGATGCCCCTCCAGTTCCGGCTCGCCGTTGGGTCCGATGAGATGACGTTCCAGGTCGGGCACGCTCGGCACGGCGCCGACGACGCGGATGCCCAGGCCGCGCGCCACCTCGCCGGCCGAACGGATGCGGCGCTGGCGCACATCCAGCCAGGCCACGAGCATGCACACGGCCATCAGCGCCATCACCGGCGAAACAGCGGTGGCCATGATCTGTTTTTTCATGTCCTTCTTTTGCAACTCGGCGTCTTGGATCTTGGTGACGCGCGGAGCCGCGTTGATATCCAACAGTTTCTCCTGATGCCGTCTGGACAGCTCGCCGACGAACTTCGTGTCATTCTCGATTTGCTCGCGCAGGATGTCGTCGGTGCGGTTGGCCAGTTTGAGCTTCCCCATCTGCTCGCTGGCCGCGGTAATCTCCTTATCGAGCTGCTTGTCGCGCTCGACAAGGGCTGTGATGGCATTTTCCTTGGCCACGCGGGCGAACTCCAACTCCTCGCGGCTGCCCGCGCCGAAAGAATCCGAGGCACGGGCCAACTCTTCCTGCACTTCTTTCTTCCGCTTGGCGAAATCGCGCTGCGCCTTCTTGATGCGATTGCGGGCGGCGGTGTGGGACGGCCAGGCCGGGCCCCGCGTCAACCGCTCGAAATCGTCGATAACGTCCTGGGCCTTCTCGATGGACTTTTCCAGCGCGGCCGCCTTGGGGTCGGCCTTCAAGGCGGCTTCCACGGCGGCGGGAGAAACGGCCATGTCCTTGATCGCCGCGATGCGGGTCTTGTGGCTGGCCAGGTCGGCTTTCGCTTTTTCCAGGTCGAGGCGGATGTTGCTTTGCTGGTTGGTGGCCCCGACGATGCGCGCTTGCATCTCGTTGAGTTGGAACAGTATCTGCTGTGAATCGGTGCTGTTGTTGTTCTTGTTAAGACTGGCGAGGCTTTCCTGCTTTCGCTTCAAGCGATCGTTGGCCTGCGAGAGCGCCTTGTCCAAGTCGGCCACCTGCCCCTCGCGCGCGCGCTGCTCGGCGTAAACGAAGTCGTCCATGTACGAATCGACGACGGCCTTGACGATGGCCTGCGACACCTGGGGATCGTTGGCGCCCAGCGTGATGGTGAGCAACTCTTGGTTGTCTTGGAACTCAACCTTGAGTTCATCCTCGATGAACTGGGCGGGATCCTTGCCGGTCAGGGCTTCCAGGTTGAGGCGCTTGATCTCGTCGCGTTTGAGGGCCGAGGATACGACGGGCCGGCTCATGATGAGATTGGCCTGCGTCTTCAGATAGGTGAGGAAGTCGCCGTGGCCGCCCGCCTGGTTGCCGAAGCTCGGCTGCTCGAAGGCGACGCGCACCTTGGCGAAGGCGATGTATTTCGGCGACATCAGGAACCAGGCGGCCAGGGCGGCGAGGATGGCCAGCGTTCCACCCAGCGAGGCAGCGACGACCCAGCGGCGCCGCAGCGCTTGCAGGTAGCTGCTCATGTCCGGCGACGACGACAGGCCCGCCGGCACCATGCCCGCATGGGGATCGCCCGCCAGACCGCGGCGCGCGGGGTCGATACGGCCGGCGACGGGCTTGGCGTTGCGGCGTTCGGGCGGCGTGTTCCGAGCGGGTTCGGGAAAACCGGCTTCCTGCGGTATCACGGCTGAACCTCCCTATCCTGGTGAATCCAATCACACAACGCCGTTCGTGGTCCGCAGTCCGCAGTCCGCAGCGAAATGTCTGTCTTTGCCGCGGACTGCGGACTGCGGACTGTGGACTACGGATTACTTTTCTGCTGAAGGATTGGCGGCCACCGGCGGGGCTTGCTCGACCTCGCGCGGGGGTTTTGGTGACTGTCGCGCCGTTTGACGCGGCGGACGCGCCCGCATCGGCGGCGGTTGCTTACGCACGCGCCGCAGCGCCGGATCGCGGACCACGCGCGGCGGGGCCGGCGGCGGATCGACAAATAGATGAGAGAGGATTTTCAGTTCGAGGGCCAAAAACAACAGACCCAGCGGCATCATCAGCCAGCCGCCCAGGTCGTGGAAAAAGGCGTTGGCCGTCTCGCTGCTGGTCGTTTCGTGCAGGATGCCGGTGACGGTGATGCGCAGGATGTTCGACACGATGGCGATGGGGATGGCGCTGAAGAGGAGGATCAACTTCTCCAGCCAGGGACGGCGCGTCAGCAGGGCCATCGCCGCGGACAGAGCGATGAAGACGAACAGCATGCGCAGACCGCTGCACGCCTCGATGATGTTCAGACGCGCCTCGTTGAGGACGACGACGTTGCCCTCCGACAGGGCGGGCAGACCGATAGTCTGCATGATGAAGGTGCTGGACTCGGTGGCGATGGTCTGAAGCGGCGCCGACAGGGCGGTGGCCAGGCGAAAGGGCAGCGGGATCATGAAGGTCAGATAGAGGATGGCCGGCCAGGCCCAACGCCAGGCGGCCCAACCGCCCAAGAGCCAGCAGAGGCCGGCCACGCACGGCACAATGGCGATGGTGTCCAGCCAGAGATAGAACCAGTAGACGCCGGCCAAGCGCAGACCGATGCCCAGCGCCAGAAGCAAACTGCCGATCACCAAGCCCGGGCGGGCCGACGCGCGGTCGAGCTTGCCGCGCCGCAGCCATAGCAGCACCAGGGCGAAGCCGGGCACGAGGAAGCCGTGCGAATATTGATCGCTGGTCCGCCAGACGTGGGCCAGGTCGGCCAGCGTGCTGCCGAACGCCCACAAGAGGCAGCCGAACGCGACCAGCACAGGCAAGAGCGGAGCAAACGAACGACGAGGAAGGTTGGTGGTCGGAGAAGTCATGGCATCCTTTCCAGGTGACACGGGCCGATCCGCCGCGAAAGCGTCGAGGTCGCCGGAAGCGGGAGAAGGGTTCGCCGGGCCGGCATCCCATGCCGGCGTCCGTGTTGTTCCTTCCTTCCGTGCGATTCCGCGGCGGCCGTTCATGCACACATGTCAAATCCCCGAAGTGTTCCGCTTCAGGGTAGTTTATCGCGAGAAGGGATATTACTGTCGCTTTGCATGAGGAGTCAAGACGGGTTCGCACTTGTTCAACTGGGAAGAAGAAAAAAAATCAGCAGACGGGGGAGGGAGCCGTAAGAGGCGTCGCCGACAAGCCCAGAGCGCCAGAACCTTTTGCATTTGTGGCGTAAGTCCTTGTTTTTTCACGATCCGGACACCGTTGATCAAGAGTTTGGCCCACACCCAGGTGCGAACCCGATGCAGACGTCTCACCCAGGCCGGCAGCGGACCCAACCCCGC